>CAYQJU010000157.1:0-3279 GCA_964417875.1 uncultured Steroidobacteraceae bacterium | reverse complement strand
GCGACCAGCCGGCGCTGGAACACCAGCACCAGCACGATCAGCGGCACGGTCACGATGGCCGACGCGGCCATGATGTTGCCCCACGGAATTTCATGTTCGCTGGCGCCGGTGATCAGCGCGATGGCCACCGGCACGGTGCGCTGGGTGTTGCTCAGCGTGAAGCTCAGCGCGAACAGGAACTCGTTCCACGCGGCGATGAACGACAGCAGCCCGGTGGCGATGATGGCCGGACCCATCAGCGGCAGGAAGATGCGCGTGACCAGTGTCCACGGCGTGGCGCCATCCATGATGGCGGCTTCCTCGATCTCCACCGGCAGGTCGCGCATGAACGCGGTGAGCACCCAGACGGTGAAGGGCAGGGTGAGGATCAGGTTGCTGAACACCAGCGCCAGCAGGCTGTCATACAGCCCGAACAGGCGCACGATCTCGAACAGCCCGGAGAGCACGGCCACCTGCGGGAACATCGACACGCCCAGGATGGTGTAGAGCAGCAGCCGGCGCCCGGCGAATCGCACGCGCCCCAGTGACCAGGCGGCAAGCACCCCGAGCGCCAGCGACAGCAACACCACTGCAGTGGCCACCACCACGGAATTGAAGATGTTGCGGCCGAACGGCTGGTCCTGCATCACGCCGCGATAGTTGGCGAGGGTCGTGGCGTCGGGCCACAGGGCGGCGCTGAACAGCTCCGAGCTGGGCCGGAACGAGCTGACCAGCGCGTAATAGAACGGGAACAGCAGGAACAGCGCCAGCGCCACCCACAGCAGCACCAGCCCCGCGCGGGCCGCGATGCGCCGCCACGACCGCAGGTTCACCGTTCCCGCCCCAGTGGCCGCAGCATGGCCACATAAAGCGCGGTGACCAGCACGATGATGACGAACAGCGCGGTGGATGAGGCAGATCCATAGCCCACATCCTGGAACGACACCAGCTGCTCGCGCGCATGCACCGACAGCGTCATCGTCGCCTCGTTGCTGCCGGTGAGCACATAGGCCAGGTCGAACATGCGCATGGCATCGAGCAGGCGGAAGATCACCGCCACCGCCAGTGCGGGGCGGATCAGCGGCAGCGTGACGCGGAAGAACAGCTTCACCGGCCCGATGCCGTCCACCTGCGCGGCTTCATAGCAGTCGCGCGGCAATGTCTGCAGCGCGGCCAGCACCAGCATCGCGACGAACGGCGTGGCCTTCCATACATCCACCGCGATCAGCGAGGCCATTGCCAGGTCCGGGTTGCCCAGCCACGCCACCGGCGCGTCGATGATGCCAACCCGCAGCAGCAGGTCGTTCACCACCCCGAACTGGTCATGCAGCATCCATCCCCACATCTTGGCCGACACCACCGTGGGGATCGCCCACGGCACCAGCATCGCCGCGCGCATCAGTCCGCGACCGGGCAGGTGGGCATTGACCAGCAGCGCGATGGCCACGCCCAGCACGGTTTCGATCGATACCGACACCACCGCGAAGAACAGGGTGTTGCGCAGCGCGCGCAGCCACTGTGGATCGGTGAGCACGCCATACCACTGGCCATCGGCCGGGGTCAGGAAATTGCCCAGCCCGATGAACTCGTAGCTGGACATGTCGATCAGCGTGGCATTGGTGAAGCTGAAGAACAGCGTGCGCAGCAGCGGCCAGGCAGCCACCAGCGCCAGCACCACCAGCATCGGCGTGAGGAACAGCCAGGCGGAGCGCTGCTGGCGCAGGTGCATGCTGCCCCCCGCCAAGGCCTACCACCTGGCCCGGTGGCGGATGCGCTCGAGCGAGCGCCGCAGCCCGGCCATGCCTTCGGCGGCGTCCGCCTGGCCTGACAGCACCGAATGCACGGCCTGCCAGATGGCGGCGGACACCTGGTTGTAATGCGCGCCGGTCTGGCTCGCAGGGCGGGGCAGGGCGTTGGTGAACGAGGGCAGCAGCGCGCCGAAGAACGGATTGGCGGCGAGGATGTCCGCATCCTGATACAGCGCCGGCAGCGTGGGGTTGTATGAGCCACGGATGGCGCGCCGCTTCTGCTCCTGCGCGCTGGTCAGATGGCGCACGAGGTCCATCGCGGCTTCGGGGTGGCGCGAGTAGCGCGACACGGCCAGCTGCCAGCCGCCCAGGGTGCCGGCATGCATTCCGCCTTCCACATCGCCGCGCGGCAATGCCACCACGCCCACCTTGCCGCGCACGGGACTGTCATCACCCTGCGCCAGCGCCCAGGCATAGGGCCAGTTGCGCATGAACACGGCATTGCCGGTCTGGAACACGCCGCGCGCGGCTTCCTCGTCATAGTTCAGCACGCCGCGCGGCGAGATGTGGCCCACCCAGCTTGCGGCCCGGTCCAGGGCGGCGATGGCCTGCGGATGATCGGCGGTGATCCGCCCGTCCTCGCCGATGAAGGTGCCCCCGCCGTGCGAGGCCACCCACTCCAGCGCATCGCAGGTCAGTCCCTCATAGGGCTTGCCCTGGAACACGAATCCCCACATGCCCTGGTGTCCGTCGGCGCGCTCGCGCTGCTGGATGGTGCTGGCGATGTGGGTGAGTTCCTGCCAGGTTTCCGGCGGCGCAAAGCCGTGTTTCTCGAGCAGGTCGCTGCGATAGAACAGCACGCCGGCATCCACGAACCAGGGCACGGCCACGAGCCGGCCATCGACGGTGTTGTTCTCGATCAGCGCAGGGAAGAACTCATCGGTCCGGTCGGCAAAGGCAGGGCCGAGATCGGCCAGGTGCGAGGCCAGCATGCCCGGCCACACCACATCGACCTGCAACACGTCGATCTCGGCGGAACGGGAAGCCAGCAGCTGCACATACAGCGAGAAACGGTCGCTGCTGGAGTTGGGCGTGTTGACGATGGAGACCGTGTTGCCGGTCTGTTCGGCCCACTGCTGTGCCGCCTCGCGGCACAGCGCCAGCTCGACACCGAGCGCGCCACAGGCCACTGTGACCTGGACTCCCGCTGCCGTGGCGCGCATCGCCGGCACGGCGAGCAGGAGGGCCATCAGCAGCGGAAGAATGATTCGCGGTTGCCGCAATCCCGGCACTGCATCCCGCCCCACTCAACCGTTGACCGCCCGATGATCATGGCCTGGTGCCGATGTGTCCAGTCTTTCGGCCAACATGCCCGGATCCCGCAACGGAAAAGGCCCGCGCGAGGCGGGCCTTTCCGATGCATGACGTCGGTGACGTCTGCGCCTCGCTCAGTCCTCGACGAGGAAGCTGCGCAGCTGCTCCGAGCGCGAGGGATGACGCAGCTTGCGCAGCGCCTTGGCCTCGATCTGGCGGATGCGCTCGCGGGTGACAT
>CAYQJU010000156.1:1367-3410 GCA_964417875.1 uncultured Steroidobacteraceae bacterium | reverse complement strand
TGCTGCTGCTGGCGACGCTGGCGCTGAACCGGGCGTTGCGACGGGCGTAGCTCCCGCATCCGCTTCACCAGCGCGCCGTACCTGAATCGCGGCAAGCTGGTGATACGCGGCATGGACGTGTCGATGGACCCACGCGCCTGCGGGGAATCCGGCGAGTGCATGCCGGCTTTTCCATGCGTCGCGTCACGGCGCCTGTGACCCGCGCTGGACGCGAATTGCGACCGTGTATGCTCGCGCGATGCAGATGGCCCGATACGAGGCTGCATATGAAGGGAGAAACATGGCAGTTCGTCAGTGGATGTTTTCCGGCGCCGTCGTCACGGCGCTGCTTGCAACCGGTTGCGCGTCTCAACAGGTGAATGTCGACGGAACCGCCTACCGCACCGTGGTGCGCGATGGCGAGGAGTATTTCTGCCGCACGGAAGCCGTCACCGGCTCACGCGTATCGACGCGTGAAACCTGCCTGACCCGCAGGCAGATGGATCAGGTTCAGGAAGACGTGCGCCGCATGCAGACGCCGCCTTCGGATCCGGACCTGCCGGATACGCAGCCAGGCGCGTACTGAGCAGCATGTTGCAACGTTGCGACAGGCCGATGAAACGCAAGGCTGGTGCCGGATGATCAGGCGATAACTCATAGACGCATAGCTATGTACTTGCGCGGAAGTAGGCAAAGCGAAAAGAATCTTTCGCAGGGACTTTCAGTAACAGTTTGAAATCCGGGCTGTGCTCGCCCGCTGAAAGGCGGCAAGCAAGGTCTGCCTGCCGACATTCTTGAGGGGGTACGGTGTCAAATTCTCAGTCCACATCCGCGCAGAATCTCGTCCGTGTCGCGGTGGCAACCGCCATCGGTGCAGCGTTGTTCATGGGCCACGGCACGTCGGCAAAAGCCGCACAGTCCGATGACGTCCTCGAACTCGAAGAGGTGCAGGTCACCGGCTCGCGCATCGTGCGCCGCGACCAGACTGCCAACAGTCCGCTGGTGACCATCGAAAACGCCGAGCTCGAAAACCGCACCGGCCTGAACATCGAGTCCTATCTCAACCAGCTGCCGACCTACAACCCGGCGGCCTCGCCGGTCACCACGCAGCAGGATGTGCAGATCTCGGCGGTGAATTCCGTCGGCATCTCCGCGGTGTCCTTGCGCGGCTTCGGACCGAACCGCAACCTCGTGCTGGTCGATGGCCATCGTCCAGTGCCCACCAACGCACTGATGGTGACGGACATCAACGGCATTCCGTCGGCGCTGGTGCAGCGGGTCGAGATCATCTCTGGTGGCGCCTCGGCCGTATACGGTGCCGATGCCATCGGCGGCGTGACCAACTTCATCCTGCGTCGCGACTTCCAGGGACTGGAGCTCGACGCACAGACGAACTTCACCGAAGCAGGCGACGGAGAGGAAATGCGCCTCTCGGCGATCCTCGGAACCAACATCGCCGGCGGTGCCGGCAACATCACGATCGGTGCGGAATACTACGATCGCGACGAGGCACTGGAACGCAACCGCAAGTTCTTCACGCGCTCCTGGTCCGATCCGAACGTGGCCAGCAACGACTTCTTCCTGTTCGGCCTGAATGGCTACAGCACCGGCTTCTTCGCGGGCCCGACGACCCAGGCGCTGGAAGCGGTCTTCGCCGACTCGCCGGAAAACACCGGGCTGTGTCCTTCCGGGCCTTTTGCCTGCAACTTGCTCACCGGGTTCCGGTTCAATCCCGATGGAACGCTCTACAACCCGGCCGGCAACAACCTGAATTCGTTCGGCCTGGCGATTGACGGCCGGCAGTACGCGTACCAGAACGTCTACGACAACACCTACGCGAACAGCCCGCTCGGCGCCCCGCCCGTCATCCAGACGGTCAAGTTCAACAATCTCGAAGCGCTGGTGAGTGCGCCACAGACGCGCCATTCCTTCTTCGCGTCGGGCAACTACGACATCAACGACAATCTCGAGTTCTTCGCGCGCGCGACCTACGCGGAGAGCAAGACCCGCACCCGGCTGTTCGGCACCAACGCCAGCTTCGGCTGGGAAGCCCAGGTGCCGTAC
>CAYQJU010000156.1:0-1267 GCA_964417875.1 uncultured Steroidobacteraceae bacterium | reverse complement strand
GCCGGCACGTGGATCGCTGAAACCTATCCGACCCGCAGCTTCCCGCAGCGAGCCACGCTGAACGTCAACAACGTGTGGAACATCGAGACGGGTCTTCGTTTCGGCCTGCCGGTGGGTGACTGGACCGGCGAGCTGTACGTGGCCCGGGGTCAGTCGAGCACCTACAACGTGGCCTTCGGTAACAACTCGCTGGAACGCTGGCGTGCAGTGGTGACCTCGCCTGACTATGGCCGGGGGCAGACCTTCTTCGGCAACGAAGACGGTGCCTCGGTGAATTTCGGCACGGTCCCCGTGCCCTGCACCAGCGGCTTCTACGAGACGCTGTTCCATGGCGACGAGCCCGCTTCGGCTGACTGCCAGTACGCAGTGCAGGCGATCCTGCAGACCCGCACGCAGAACCAGATGGACAACTACGAGCTGAACCTGCAGGGCGGTCTGTTCGACCTGCCGGCCGGCCAGGTTCGCTCGGCCGTCGGCTTCCAGTGGCGCCGCAATGATGCCCAGTTCAATCCGGACATCCTGCAGTCCACAGCTTCGTTCACCGACCAGGTGATCGGCGTCTACCCGACCGGCTACATGGATGCGGGCATCATCACGCGCGACGTCTACGGCGAATTGCTCGTTCCGATTGTCCGCGACCTGCCGTTTGCCCAGAACATCGAACTGGAGATCGGCGGCCGGCATTCCAACTACAGCGTTACGGACGAGACCTGGACCTACAAGCTGAACGGCAGCTGGCAGGTGAATGACACCTGGCGCTTCCGCGGCGGCTACAACCGCGCCACCCGTGCGCCGAACCTTGGCGAGCTGTTCCTGAACCTGCAGGAGGTCTTCGGCGGCGGCGGTACGTTCGGCGATCCATGCGGCCTGCGTTCCAATTCACCGTTCGGTGCCGGCGGCGCCGCGCCTGACCCGCAGCTGGATCCGGGCGAGCCGGAGACGGAGATCGCATCCGGCCAGACTGCCGCAGGTGCGCAAAGCACCTATCTCATCTGCCAGGCGCAGATGGGCGCGGCAGCCGCGAACACGTTCTACGGTGGTGACAACGGCGGCGGCGGCGCCGCCGGCGGCGGATTCGCGTGGACCTACCAGGAAGGCAACCCGAACCTCGACTCCGAGAAGGCCGACACCTGGACCGCGGGTTTCGTGTACAGCTCGCAGTCCGATCGTCCCTGGCTGCGTGGTCTTTCGGCCGCGGTGGACTGGTGGAAGGTCGACATCGAGGATGCCATCCAGCAGTACTCGATCGACTACGCCCGGTTCCTCT
>CAYQJU010000155.1:2208-3451 GCA_964417875.1 uncultured Steroidobacteraceae bacterium | reverse complement strand
GCAGCCGACGGAGCGCATGCGGGCCTCAACAGATCCTGGGAGATTCCACTTCCATCCCGCACTTTGTTGCGCGCGTACCCCACGCTTGCGTGGGCGCAACAGTCTCTCCATACTTCCGCCGCAGTTTACGTAGGCAGTAACTGCCCAACTTCTAGCTATCACTTTCCATGATGTGAGGGTGCACATGTACAGGGAGCATCACGCGGTACGAAGGGCCGTCCGGTTCGCCATGCTGGCGACGATCGGAGGAGTCTGTGCCACAGGCGCGCTGCAGGCCGCCGAATCCGACGTCGTCGAGCTTGCGGAAATCGTCGTCACGGCGCAGTTCCGTGAGCAGTCGCTGCAGGAAACGCCGATCGCGATCACGGCGGTGACGGCGGCGGACCTGGAAGCCCGCGCGGTCACTTCTGCCTATGAAGTCGCCTACACCGTTCCCAACGCGGCATTCCGTCCCGCGCAGGCGGCATTCGGCAACACAATGACGGCGTTCATCCGCGGCGTCGGCCAGAACGACTTCGATTTCGCCTTCGAGCCTGGCGTGGGCACCTACATCGATGATGTCTACCACCCCTTCCTGATGGGTTCGTCGGTGGAGCTGCTCGATCTTGAGCGCGTCGAAGTGCTGCGTGGACCGCAGGGTACGCTGTTCGGACGCGGCTCCATCGGCGGCGCGGTGCGCTACATCACGCGCAAGCCGGAGGGCGACAACAGCGGTTCGATTGGCGTGACGGTCGGCCGTTATGACCGCATCGACCTGCGTGCGTCCTATGACTTCGCGCTCACCGACAACCTGTTTGCCCGGGTGACTGGTGTTTCCACCAGCCGCCGCGGTCACCAGAAGGTGTATGACTTCGCCTGCCTCTATCCTTCGATGGCGGGCAACCTGCCGGTCACGCCGCCCAACAACGAAACCGGTTGCAAGCGGGGAACGCAGGGCGGCGAGGATGTGACCGGCGCGCGAGGCGCGTTGCGCTGGGTGACGAGCGACCGCCTGGAGCTGAACGTCACCGGCGAGTACATGAAACTGGATGCCGAGCCGCGCGCGGATACGCTCACCGCGGTGGCGCCTAACGCCTGGTCGCCCGGCGACCTGGGCGTGCCGTATGACGAGCGGTTCATCCCGCCGAATCCTTTCATCAGCTACGCCACCTACCGGGATCCGCGCACGGGACTTGCGTTCGAACCCAGCACGCGGCTGGACAAGTGGACCCTGTCCGGCCGCGCCGACTGGCAGCTGACGGAC
>CAYQJU010000155.1:0-2108 GCA_964417875.1 uncultured Steroidobacteraceae bacterium | reverse complement strand
GTCGGCAACCCGCTGGTGCCGGTGCCGCTGGCGAATACGCACAACGTGCATGACAACAAGAACATCTCGGTGTTCGGCCACGCCATCGTCGACCTCACCGAGCGGCTGTCGCTGACCGCCGGCCTGCGTTACTCGCGCGACGAGAAGCTGGTGGCGTTCGACAACTCCATCGCACAGTTCGGTCAGGACATCGATGGCAAGCGCACCGACTGGCGGCTGGGTCTGGACTACCGGCTGACCGATGACGTGATGCTGTACACCAGTGCGTCCACCGGCTACCGGCCGGGCGGGTACAACCCGCGACCCTTCCAGGTGACGCAGCAGGTGGCGGTTGGCGAGGAGGAATCCACCGCCTATGAGCTGGGCGTGAAGGCGGACCTCTTCAACAACACATTGCGGGCGAACCTCGCGACCTTCTACACCGACTGGAGCACGCGCATCGTGCCCCAGGGTGGTACTGAATGCTGGGTCATCCCGGGCTCGAATCCGCCGGCCTACAACACCGGCAGTCCCGGGGACCCCGGTGCCATGCAGGATTCACTTGGAAACTGGTGTGTGCCGCTGACGGCGGGCGCATCGGCGACCACGTCGCGCACCTTCTACGTGAACCAGCCGGGCAAGGTGAAGGGCGCGGAGCTGGAGCTGGCCTGGTTCCCGATCGCGGGGCTGTCGTTCAATGGGTCGCTGGGCTTGCTGGACTGGAAGTCCCCGGACATCAGCGACAATCCGGACGTGCTGTCTGATCGGCCGGCATTCGTTCCGGAGAGCAACTGGTCCGTTGGCGCGGCCTACCGGTTCAACCTGTCGGGTGGTGCCACGCTGACGCCGCGCCTGGATATGTACGGCCAGACCGAGATCTGCTCGGCCAATGTGATGGCAACGGCCGTCTTTCCGGAAGCGAGCTGTTCCGATGGATATGAACTGCTCAATGCGAGGCTGCAATGGGACAGTCCGCAGCGCGAGTGGGGCGTCGCCTTCGGTGTCACGAACCTCACGGACAAGACCTACTTCCTGAACAAGTTCGACCTGACCGCGTTCGGGCAGCCGCACGCGGAAGGCCAGCCGGCGCGGCGCAGGGAGTGGTACGCGAGCTTCACGCGCACGTTCAACTAACCGCGCGAGGGCAAGGTGGCGCCCCGCCCGGGCGCCACCTTCATCAGCCGGCGATCACGCCCGACAGCACAACCACCCCAACCCAGTTGTTGTTCAGGAAGGCCTTGAAGCACCCCTCGCGTGACCGCTCGCGCATCAGCCACTGCTGCCAGCCGAACAGCAGTGCGGCTGCCATCAGCGCCAGCCAGAACGGCCACTTGAGCAGCAAGGCATAGCCCACCAGCGCCAGTCCGCCGATCACCATCGCCTGCATCACGCCCACCAGCATGCGATCCATGTCGCCGAAGGCGATGGCGGTCGAATGCACGCCCAGCTTCAGGTCATCGTCGCGATCGACCATGGCGTATTGCGTGTCATACACGCCGGCCCAGATCACGGTGATGACGAACATCAGCCAGCCGGCCTGCGGCACGCCGCCCAGTGTGGCCACGAAGGCCATCGGCACCGCCCAGCCGAACGCGGCACCCAGGTAGAACTGCGGCAGCGGAAAGAACCGCTTCATGAAGGGATAGCTGATGGTCAGTGCCGCGCCGATGGAGGCGAACTGCACGGTTTTCCAGTCCAGGCGCGTGACCAGCCACAGGGCGATCAGCACCAGCACGGCGAAGAGGCCGAGGGCTTCATGCGGCGAGACCAGCCGCTGCGCCAGCGGACGACCGCGGGTGCGCTTCACATGCGGATCGATGTCGCGATCGGCGTAGTCATTGATGACGCAGCCGGCCGAGCGCATGACGATGGTGCCGGCGATGAATACCCACAGCAGCTTTCCTGCCGGTGTGTGATCCTCGCCGGGCAGGCCGCGCGCGGCGATCCACAGGGCCCACAGCGTGGGCCACAGCAGCAGGCCGATGCCGATGGGCCGGTCCATGCGCATCAGCAGCGCATAGCGGTGCAGGCGACGCAGCAATGGGGCGCCGCGCCAGCCGTGCAGAAGCAGTTCACCCGATGCGGCCATAGCCCTCAGCATTCCCGATCCAGCGCCGGACCAGCGGCGC
>CAYQJU010000154.1:0-3455 GCA_964417875.1 uncultured Steroidobacteraceae bacterium | reverse complement strand
ACCACCCCCTTCGTACCGACGAGCCCGCCGAGCAGTTGCCGTCGCCAGTCTGCCTTCGCGCCATTGTGCGGGCTTCGCTTCGTATGAACGTGCAGCATCAGGTCATGGCCCAACAGTCGCTGCCCATACTCGACCACCATGGGCGCGATATCGCGGCCGATGTTCGGAACAACACGAACCTCCGCGGCGCAGCCGGGAAGCTTCTCGCGAACGTCCGCCTGGACCTGAACCTGCGCTTCCGCGTCATGGACGGATACATACAGGCTGAAATCAGCGGGGAGATTGGCGAGCAGGGCCAGAATCTCATCCCACTGATCCAGATAATGCACATGGGCATGCACGCCAATGCTGAAGTCAGTAGTAGTTCGGCGCTCTGTAGTGGCGTGGCGCAGCAGCACGCAAGCTGCGTCCGGAGAATCGCTTGCCGCGAACCCGCCCGGGGAGTAGACGGGTACCGGCCACAGTTTCACCGGCGTGCCGTGCATGTCGACAGTTTCAATTGCCCCTGGCGGCGACCGCGTCGACGAATGAGGAACAGGGTATCCGTCACTGTTTGGACGCCGCCCTTCCTGGCGACCGTGCCGAATGTAATGAAGAAACGGATTCACGCCTGACCGTCTTACATCCGGATACATGCGCAGGTAGAGCCCAGTGTCGAACCACGCATTCGGCTTCCTGCCGAGCTTGCTTCCCCACCGGACGTAATGCTCGATCGGGTTCATACCAAGGGCAATGACATCCGGATACTGGGTCTCGTAGAACGAAGCGTCGAAGAGCCCTGACGCATCGATCGCCTTGCATACAGCCGTATTAGCCATGCGACGCTCCTTCTGACGACGACATGAGATCCATCCGACCCTCTTCAAGACCGTATTTCAGGAAATGCAGAAGAGGGTTCATGCCCGCCGTTCTTACGTCCGGATTATTCTCCAAGTACCCATTGGTGCTGAACCGCGGCCCCGGGTCGCGACCTTCATCTGCCCCGTAGGCCAAGTAATGAACTACCGGGTCAAGACCAGCTTCGCCAACATCGCGGTAGCGGTCGAGATACCATCGAGGTTCAAACAAGTCTGACATGTAGAGCTGTAAGACGTCCGCGCCGTAGACCGGACGTTCGGGCTCATGGCGACCTCGGAGGATCCTCCAAGCCTTGCGCAGCGGCGACGTGGATCGCCAGCTCAAACTGTTGACGAGCGCCAGCGCACCCACTTTTTCTCTGCCAAGGAAATCTGAGACGACTGAGACCTTGGATTGGAGCGTCTCCAACTGGGCCGAGGCGGCCTCGACGGATGCCGCCAAGTCCAGTTTCTCTTGCGTCGATCTGGCGAGATCGCTCCGTAAGCCGGCGGCCACGCTCTGCAGTCGCGCCATTGCTTGCTCGCTTTCGTTCAACAAGCTGGTCAGGGTGGCGGTTTCCCGAAACCGATCGGCAAGCGCGGAATCGGCCTCCGACTGTTGAGCCATTGCCTTCGCGATGGCTTTCGATGCCGCCTCCTCAGCCAGAGCGCGGCTCTGCCTTTCAGCCGCGATCTCCTCCTCCAATGATGCGATACGGGCAACCGACACTTCCCTCGCCGCATCACTTTGCGCCAGTAGCGCCTGCGCTTGCTCAAGGCGTTCGTGGTCGACAGCACGGTCTTTCTCGCACTGGGTCATCTGGCTTCGTAGCTGCTCAAGGTGCAGCTGGTCGGTCTTGCGCGCGCCATAGATCTCATCCAACTGGGCACGCAAACGCTGGCATTCGTCGATAGCGATCGAAGCAGCCCGTCTGGAGCCATCCGCATCCTGCTTCAGCTGTTCTGTGAACTCGCACCGCAGCTGAAGTTCACGCTTTGCTGCAGATAGCTCAACTTCGTGAAGCTTCAAAGCCTGATTTGCGTCGTCTAGAGCCTCCCGATCGGTCCTGACCTTACTCTTAGGGGGGGAGAAGTCGGGGAGCGTCGCTTCATAGGTTCGAAGAGTGGCGACCACATCTGACGACAAAGCGAGCTCGTGCTGCGAAGGGTTTCGAGACTGAATCAGACGCTTGTACATACCGCCCTGGGGGGCATCAGCGTGAACCGCCAGATCGGGCGCTTCGTGCCGCTCACGATGCAAGTCTCGATCGACGAATGCCAAGATCTCAGATGCGCTTGGCAGTCGCGAAAGCGTGACACCGTAGCGCGTCAGCGAGCCGTGGATCTCCGCTGCCATATGAACTGGATCGCGGATGATCTCCTCATACGAAACACAGACGCGCGGAAGACCCTGCATGGCGAGCATTGCGTCGTAGTTATATCTTTGCCAAAGGGCGAGTCCGGCTTCGATAGGAATGCTGTTCCGGGTTCGTAGGCTGGCCGCGACCTCGACCGGGTGTCGCATGATGTGGATGCATACCGGAGTCTCAAGCAGTGGCTTCCATAGCGACAACAGCAGACACAGGCGCGGTTCCTTCATCAACCAAGGCCGGTGAGCATCCAGTTCGAGGATCACCCGTGAAGCATCGATGCGGAACTTTTCCAAGACCGGGCTGGCCAATGACCCGACGTCGAACTTCGAAATCCGGTTCCAGTCGCATCCGAGTGAATGCAGGACAGCATCGTTGATGTTTCTCACGTCACGACGCTCCCAGAAGCCCTTCGGGTTCTCCTGATTGGCGCCTGTGCTGACGCCTTCCCCTCCGAAGTAGGCGCCCATGAGGTTAAGGAGCCGGGCAAGCATCGACGTACCCGATCGATGCATTCCAACGACGATCAGCTGCATAACGTGACTTCCTTCCGATTGGAAGGCGCAGCATCCACCTGATCTGTGCACTCGAGAATCATGAAAGATCTCCTCTCATAACGACGCTTTGATTGCGGTTGTCGATACGTCACGCGTGCGGGGAAGGTAGTGGACCTCGCACAACTCCGAGAGAAAATCGAACTTGCCGGCCCAATCATCGCCCATCACGAACACAGCCGCGGAGTAGCGGCGGATGTCCTCCTGCTTTTGTCCCCAGCTGTTCTCCGGGAACACCTCGTCTACGTACCGGATCGCCTCGAGCACCGCCTTGCGGTTGTCGTAGTTGAGCAGCGCGGACTTGTGCTTGCCCTGGTTGAACTCGTCGGTCGACAGGCCTACGACCAGCCGGTCCCCAAGCGCTCGGGCGCGCCGGAGCAGGTTGATGTGGCCGACATGCAGGATATCGAATGTCCCGTAGGTGATCACGGTCCTCATGCGGCATGCTCCCTGGCGGGAGTCGGGGTTGCGGCTGAGTCCCAGACGGCATACAGGCTCCGCACCCGCCGGACGAGCCGCCAGGCGCTGGCATCGTCGGTGTGGTCGAAGAACAAGCGAGTCCGCCAGACCTGCGCGGCATCCTCGCTCGGCTTACCCTCCGCAACAAACTCCATCGCCTCCGCCAATTGCGCGAAATCCTTGCACACCGGCCCCGGGAACACGTGCTCCAGGTCGTAGAACAGGCCCCGCTCCGT
>CAYQJU010000153.1:0-3525 GCA_964417875.1 uncultured Steroidobacteraceae bacterium | reverse complement strand
GTGAGCACCTTGTGCGGATAGGCCTGGTGGCCCACGTCCCAGACGATGCGGTCATGGGGCGTGTCATAGACATAGTGCAGCGCGATCGTCAGTTCCACCGTGCCGAGGCCGGCGGCGAAATGACCGCCGCGGGTGGCCACTGTCTGGATCAGGAAGTCACGCAGTTCGGTGGCCAGCTGCGGCAGATCGGCGGCCGGCAGCGCACGCAGCTGCGCCGGCGAGGGAACCCGGTCCAGCAGGGGAAACTTGGTACCGGGCTGGGCCTGGTTGCTCATGGGCGCAAGTTTACACGCAGCGCGGGGGCGTCTTGGCAGCGGGGGCGCAACGGCCCGTCGTGCGCGCCACGCCGCATCCGGTCAGTGATTGCGATCGACCACGGTGTGGGCGAGGCTGACCAGCTCCGGCGCCCGCGTGGCCAGCGCGCCCAGCGCCGCCACGGCCGCATCACAATGCCCGCGCGCCAGCTGCGCGGCGCGCGCCAGGCCGTGCACGCTGGGATAGGTGGGTTTGCCGCGTGCCGCATCTACCCCTGCCTTCTTGCCCAGCGAGGCGGTCTCGCCCTGCACATCGAGCACATCGTCCTGGATCTGGAAGGCGAGGCCAAGCTCCGCGCCATACAGTCCCAAAGCTTCATAGTCGGCACCGGTGGCGACGCCGGCGCCGATGGCGCCCAGCAGCACGCTGGCGCGGATCAGCGCGCCGGTCTTGCGCCGGTGCATGCCTTCCAGCGCCGCGGCATCCAGCTGCCGGCCCACCGCTTCGAGGTCCAGCGCCTGTCCGCCGGCCATGCCGGCCGTGCCGATGCCCTGCGCCAGCACCTGGATCTGCTGCAGCCGTGCAGAGGCGGAAAGCAGGCTGCGCGAGCCGCCGGCCAGCACCTCGAAGGCCAGTGCCTGCAAGGCATCGCCCACCAGCACCGCGGTGCCCTCGTCAAAGGCCTTGTGGCAGGTGGGACGCCCGCGCCGCAGGTCGTCATCGTCCATCGCCGGCAGGTCATCGTGCACGAGGCTGTAGACGTGGATCATCTCGACGGCCACTGCGGCGTCATCGAGCACCTCGGGCCGCGCGCCCAGCGCAGTGCCGGTGGCATAGACAAGCGCCGGACGCAGGCGCTTGCCACCGGCCAGCGTGCTGTAGCGCATCGCCTCGCCCAGCCGTGCGGTGCCCGGGTCCTCGAGCGCCAGCCGCCCGGCCAGCTGCTGCTCGACGCGCGCGCGCCAGCCTTCCAGGCGCGCCGCCAGCGGGGCGTCACTCATCGTCGAGCGCGTCGGGATCGAACGGCCTTGCGCCATCCTTGAGCAGGATCTCAACCCGCTGCCGCGCATCAGCCAGATGCGTGTGGCAGCGACGGGTGAGGGCGATGCCCTGCTCGAACAGCGCCAGCGAGTCGGCCAGCGGCAGGTCGCCACGCTCCAGGCGCGCGATCAGCGATTCCAGTTCGGCCAGGGATTTCTCGAAATCGGGCGCTTCGGTGCCGGGCGTTTCGCTGCTGTTGCCGCTCATGGCGCGCAATTCTAGACCACGCGCTAGAATCGCGCCGATGACTTACAGTGCTTCCGACATCGAGGTCCTATCCGGCCTCGACCCGGTGCGTCGCCGCCCCGGGATGTACACCGACACCACCCGCCCGAACCATCTCGCCCACGAAGTCGTCGACAACAGCGTCGATGAAGCGCTGGCCGGCCACTGCGACACCATCGAGGTGACGGTGTTCAAGGATGGCTCGCTGCAGGTGGCCGACAATGGCCGCGGCATGCCGGTGGACATCCATCCGAAGGAAAAGGTCTCCGGTGTCGAGCTGATCCTCACGCGGCTGCATGCCGGCGGCAAGTTCAACGACAGCAACTACAAGTTCGCAGGCGGCCTGCACGGCGTGGGCGTGTCGGTGGTGAACGCGCTGTCGAAGCGACTGGAATGCTGGGTCAAGCGCGGCGGCAAGGAATACAACATCGGTTTTGCCAACGGCAAGGTCGTCTCGAAGCTCGAGGAAGTCGGCACCGTCGGGCAGCGCAACACCGGCACCACGGTGCGCTTCTGGCCCGATTCGTCTTTCTTCGATTCAGACCGTTTCGCGCTGGCTGAACTGCGCCACACGCTGAAGGCGAAGGCCGTGCTGTGCCCGGGGCTGCGCGTGCGCCTCGAGGTGGAAGCCACCGGCGAGAAGGAAGAGTGGTTCTACACCGGCGCGCTGGCCCAGTACCTCACCGAGATGATCGGCAAGGCCGGCAGCCTGACGAAGGAGCCGCTGGTCGGCAAGCACGGCAGCGAGCGCGATGCGGTGGAATGGGCCCTGGCCTGGGCACCGGACCTTGCCGCCTTCATCGCCGAAAGCTACGTCAACCTGATTCCCACGCCCGGTGGTGGCACGCATGTGAACGGCCTGCGCACCGGCGTGTGCGCCGCGGTGCGCGAGTTCGCCGAGTTCCGCAATTTGATGCCGCGCGGCGTGAAGCTGTCGCCCGAGGACATCTGGCAGGGCGTGTCGTTCGTGCTGTCGATCCGCATGAAGGATCCGCAGTTCGCCGGCCAGACCAAGGAGCGCCTGGCCTCGCGCGATGCCGCCGCACTGGTCGAGGGCTACGCGCGCGACAGCACATTGCTGTGGCTGAACCAGCATCCGGACGCCGGCGAACGCATCGCACAGAACGCCATCGAGAACGCGCAGGAACGCATCAAGGCCGCTCAGCGCGTGACGCGCAAGCGCGTGGTGGCGGGTCCCGCGCTGCCCGGCAAGCTGGCCGACTGCACCATCCAGGATCCGGCGCGTTCCGAGCTGTTCCTGGTCGAGGGCGATTCCGCCGGTGGTTCGGCGCGCCAGGCGCGCGACCGCACCTTCCAGGCCGTGATGCCATTGCGCGGCAAGATCCTGAACACCTGGGAACTGGAACATGGCCAGGTGGCCTCGTCAGAAGAGGTGCACAACATCAGCATCGCCATCGGCGTCGATCCGGGTTCGTCGGATCTTTCGGACCTGCGCTACGGCAAGATCTGCATCCTCGCGGACGCCGACTCGGACGGGCAGCACATCGCCACACTGCTCTGCGCGTTGTTCCTGCGGCATTTCCGTCCGCTGGTGATGAACGGGCATGTGTTCGTCGCGATGCCGCCGCTGTACCGCATCGATGCGGGCAAGCAGGTGGGCTATGCGCTCGATGATGCCGAGCGCGATGCACTGATCGCGCAGTTCGGCGGGCGCGCAAAGCCGGTGGTGACGCGCTTCAAGGGACTGGGCGAGATGTCCCCGCTGCAGCTGCGCGAGACGACGATGGATCCTTCCACGCGGCGGCTGGTGCAGCTGACGGTAGAGGCGAAGGATGAAGCCGACCAGATGATGGACATGCTGCTGGCCAAAAAGCGCGCCGCGGACCGGCGCGAGTGGCTGGAGCTGAAGGGGGATCTGGCGGAGGTGGTGGTTTAACCGTCCACCGCGTTGAGCCAGGTCCACTTTTGTTCCCGTACTGCCCTGACAGGAGATTCCAGATCACGCGGGTGAGCGCTCCGATGCCAGGCGCTTCAGTGCCCTAG
>CAYQJU010000152.1:0-3538 GCA_964417875.1 uncultured Steroidobacteraceae bacterium | reverse complement strand
TGTCGAACCCGAAGGCGCGGCGCATCGAGGTGCGCTTCCCGGATTCGCTGGCGAACCCGTACTTCGCGTTCACCGCGATGATGATGGCCGGCCTCGATGGCATCCAGAACAAGATCCATCCCGGCGATGCCGCGGACAAGGATCTCTACGACCTGGAGCCGGAGGAGGAGAAGGCCATCCCGCAGGTGTGCCATTCGCTCGACATGGCGCTGGATGCGCTGGACAAGGACCGCGAGTTCCTGACCCGCGGCGGCGTGTTCACCAACGACGTGATCGATGCCTACATCAACCTGAAGATGCATGAGGTCACGCGCTATCGCATGAGCACGCATCCGATCGAGATGGACCTGTACTACAGCCTCTGAACCAGGGGTTTTGTGAAGGAGCCGGCGGGCAAGCCGCCGGCTTCCTTGAATCGGCGGTAAATGGGACTATGCTGATGCCCTATGCGCCTCGTCGCCTCAGCCCTGCTGCTCGGATGTTCGCTTGCCGCGGGCGCCGCGGAGATCTGGCGCTGGACCGATGCGAATGGCGTCGTGCACTACTCGGACAACCCCGTGCCGGGTGCCGAGCGGGTGGACATCAGCGCGGCGCCGAAGCCTTCCGGCAGCGGGCCCTTGCCACCGCCGCCTCCCGCCCTTTCCTCGCAATCCGAACTCCGGCGCGACGAAGCGCCGCAACGCGCCTTTGTGTACGCGCGTTGCGCGGTGCGTTCGCCAGCCGCCGACGAGACCCTGCATGGCGTGCAGGCCGTGCCGGTGGCGCTGGAAGTCGAGCCGGCACTGCAGCCGGGCCATCGCATCGAGGTGAGCGTCAATGGCGCGCGCATCGACGCCTGGCCGGCAGAGTCACTGAGCTTCACGCTGCCGGAGGTGTTCCGCGGCAGTCATACCATCCAGATGCGCATCGTCGATGCCGGCGGGGTGATCCGCTGCACGGCCGCGCCGCGCACCTTCCATCTGCGCCAGCAAAGCGTGCTTGCGCCGCGTCGCGCGGCACCGCAGCCCACGCCCCGCCCGCAGCGCAACTGACGCGTGCGCGTCGCGGGGAGGATGCCCCGCGATGACGGCACCGCGCGCACCGGACTTCTCCTCGCCGCTGTCGCAGTTCGAGCCCACCGAGCTGTTCGATTCGCTTTCCACCGGCATCGTGGTGCTCGATGCCGAGCTGTGCCCGATCTATGCCAATGTCAGCGCGCAGGATTTCATGGCCGCAAGCCTGCGGCATGCGCGCGGCCGGCCGTTCGCAGACCTCTTCCATGATTCGCGCCAGCTGACCGCCGTGCTGCGCCGCTCGCTGCAGCGGCTGGAGACCTGCACGCAGCATGAGCTGGTGCTCAAGGCGGTGGGTTCGACGCTGAACCGCGAGCCGGCGCTGGTCGACCTGATCGTCACGCCGCTGGAAGGCCAGAGCACCGGCACCTATCTGCTGCTGGAGCTCTCCGATGCCGCGCAGCGCCAGCGCATCACGCGCGACAACCAGATCCTGGCCGACATGGATGCCAGCCGCCTGATGGTGCGGCAGCTGGCGCATGAGGTGAAGAATCCGCTGGGCGGGCTGCGCGGCGCGGCGCAGTTGCTCGACAAGGAACTGGCCAGCGCAGAGCTGCGCGAATACACCGCGGTGATCATCGCCGAGGCCGACCGGCTCGTGGCGCTGGTGGACTCGATGGCCGGCGGCAGCCGGCCGCCGCACAAGACCGCCGTCAATGTGCACGAGGTCTGCGAGCACGTGATCCGGCTGATCCGCGCCGAGGCGCGGGACGGCGTGGCGCTGGAGCGCGACTATGACCCCAGCCTGCCCAGCGCGCTGTTCGACCGCAACCAGATCGTGCAGGCGCTGCTGAATGTGGTGCGCAATGCCATGCAGGCCGTGGGCCAGCATGGCCGCATCGTGGTGCGCACGCGCGTGCGCAGCGGCGTCAGCATCGGCAAGGCGCGGCATCGCCTCGTCGCGGTGATCGAGGTCGAGGACAACGGTCCCGGCGTGCCGCCGGACCTGATCAAGACGCTGTTCCTGCCGCTGGTCACCGGACGCTCCAATGGCACCGGCCTCGGCCTTGCCGTGGCGCAGGACCTCGCCACGCGCCACGGCGGCATCATCGAATTCACCAGCCAGCCCGGCCGCACCGTGTTCTCGCTGCTGCTGCCACTGGAAGGGATACAGGAGTGAACCCCATGCAACTTCGCGTCTGGCTCGTCGATGACGATGCTTCCATCCGCTGGGTCCTGGAGCGGGCGCTGAAGAATGCCGGCATGGCACCGCGACTGTTCGAGGCGGCCGAGTCGGCGCTGGCCACGCTGGGCAGCGAGGTGCCCGATGTGCTGATGACCGACATCCGCATGTCCGGCAAGTCCGGGCTCGAGCTGCTGCGCAGTGTGCACCAGCGCCATCCGGAGCTGCCGGTGATCGTGATGACCGCGCACTCGGACCTGGGCAGCGCGGTGTCGGCGTACGAGGGCGGCGCCTTCGAATATCTGCCCAAGCCATTCGATGTGGACCAGGCGGTGGACCTGGTGCGCCGCGCGGCGCAGGCCGGCGAGCGCGCGGCCGAACCCGCCGCGCTGGCGCCGCCCCCGCCGCCCGAGATGCCCGAGCTGCTGGGCAGGGCGCCGGCGATGCAGCAGGTGTTCCGCGCCATCGGTCGCCTGTCGCGCTCGTCGGTGAACGTGCTGGTGACCGGCGAGTCCGGCACCGGCAAGGAGCTGGTGGCGCGCGCGCTGCACGAGCACAGCCCGCGCGCCAGCCGGGCCTTCATCGCGCTGAACACCTCCGCGATTCCCGGCGAGCTGCTTGAGTCGGAACTGTTCGGCCATGAGAAGGGATCCTTCACCGGCGCCGACAGCCAGCGTCGCGGGCGTTTCGAGCAGGCCGACGGCGGGACGCTGTTCCTCGACGAGATCGGCGACATGAACCTGCCGCTGCAGACGCGCCTGCTGCGCGTGCTGGCCGAGGGCGAGTTCTATCGCGTCGGCGGCCAGACGCCGATCCGCGTCGACGTGCGCGTGATCGCCGCCACGCACCAGAACCTGGAGGAGCGTGTGGCGCGCGGACAGTTCCGCGAGGACCTGTTCCACCGCCTGAACGTGATCCGCATCGAGCTGCCGCCGCTGCGCGCGCGGCGCGAGGATGTGCCCTCGCTGCTGACGCACTATCTGGGGCTGGCCGCGAAGGAGCTGGGCGTCGACACCAAGACGCTGTCAGCGCAGGCGGCCGAGGTGCTCACCCAGTATGGCTGGCCCGGCAATGTGCGCGAGCTGGTGAACCTGTGCCGGCGGCTCACCGTGCTGGCGCCGGGCAGCGAGGTGCATGTGGATGACCTGCCGGGCGACATCACCGCCGCGCCCGATGGCGCCGCGACGCCGGCGGATGACTGGCTGTCGGGCCTGGCCGGCTGGGCCGATCGTGCGGCGGTCAGCGGCGGCAAGCCGCTGCTGGACGATGCGCTGCCGCAGTTTGAGAGCACGCTGATCCGCGTGGCGCTGAAGCATACGCAGGGGCATCGGCAGGCGGCGGCGAAGCTGCTCGGGTGGGGGCG
>CAYQJU010000151.1:0-3558 GCA_964417875.1 uncultured Steroidobacteraceae bacterium | reverse complement strand
CGTCGGAGGCCGACATCAAGAAGGCCTACCGGCGCCTCGCCATGAAGCTGCATCCTGATCGCAATCCCGGCGACAAGCAGGCCGAGGAGCAGTTCAAGGAGGTCAAGGAAGCCTACGAGGTGCTCACCGACGCCCCCAAGCGCGCGGTGTATGACCAGCATGGCCACGAGGGCCTGGATGCCCAGCGCGGCGGACCGGGCGGCGCAGGCTTTGGCGCCGGCGCCGACTTCGGCGACATCTTCGGCGATGTGTTCGGCGACATCTTCGGTGGCCGGCGCGGTGGCGGCGGACGCTCGCAGATGTTCCGCGGCGCCGACCTGCGCTATGAGCTCGAACTCTCGCTGCAGCAGGCGGTGTTCGGCACCAGCATCGAGGTCGAGGTGCCGCGCCTCGCCGAGTGCGAGACCTGCCATGGTTCAGGCGCGGCCAAGGGTTCCAATCCCTCCACCTGCGAGACCTGCCATGGCACCGGGCAGGTGCGCATGTCGATGGGCGGCATGCTGAACTTCCAGCAGGCCTGCCCGCGCTGTCGCGGCAGCGGCAAGGTGGTGAAGAATCCCTGCGACACCTGCCTCGGGCAGGGACGGGTGCGCCGCACGAAGAAGCTGTCGGTGAAGATCCCGCCGGGTGTCGATACCGGCGATCGCATCCGACTGTCCGGCGAGGGCGAGGCGGGACGCAATGGCGGCCCCACCGGCGACCTGTACGTCGAAGTGCATGTGAAGCCGCATGAGATCTTCGAACGCGATGGCGAGCATCTCTCCTGCGAGGTGCCGGTCGGCTTCGTGACCGCGGCGCTGGGCGGCACCGTGATCGTGCCCACGCTCGACGGGCAGGTGGCGCTGAAGATTCCGGCCGAAACGCAATCCGGGCGCGTGTTCCGGCTGCGCGACAAGGGCGTGAAGCCGGTGCGCGGTGGCGCGCGGGGTGACCTGTTCTGCCGCGTGGTGGTCGAGACGCCGGTGAACCTGTCCGGCGGGCAGAAGGACCTGCTGCGCCAGTTCGAGGCCTCGCTGAAGGAAGGCAACGCGCATCATTCGCCGCGCGAGGAAGGTTTCTTCGAGGGCGTGAAGCGCTTCTTCACTGGCGCGGAAGGCTAAGCCGACAGCCAGCAACCGGCAGCGCGCGGCGAGAACGCATCACTGAAGTGTGCGCGCCGCGGCAATGCGCATGCCGGAAGCCTCTGCATGCGCATGGTAATCTGCGCGCCCAACACGGCCGGACAAAGGGACGCGATGTCGTCAATCACCAGGACTGCGATCGTCGGTGCGGGCGGACGCATGGGCAATGCGCTGCTGCGCGCGCTGGACGAGGCAGCCGGCGCCTCGCTGGTGGCTGCCTTCACCGCCCAGGGCAGCGCCGCCACGGGACAGGATGCCGGCACGCTGGCCGGGCTTGCACCGCTGGGCGTCAAGGTTGCCGACCGCGTGCAGCTCGCGCGCGGTGAAGTGGATGTGGTGATCGACTTCTCCGCCGCCGGCGCGGTCGCCACCACCGCCGATGCCTGCGCCGCGGCGGGCGTGGCCCTGATGCTGGGCACCACCGGCTTCGATGCCGATGCGCGACAGCGGCTGGACCTGGCTGCCCGCCATGTGCCGGTGCTGGTGGCACCGAACACCAGCCTGGCGCTGAACGTGCTGCTCGAGCTGGTGCGGCGTGGAGCTGCCGCTTTGCCGGCCAGCTACGACATCGAGGTCGTCGAATCGCATCACCGTCACAAGGTCGATGCACCTTCCGGCACCGCCCTTGCGCTGGGCGAGGCCGCAGCGGCGGGGCGGGGCGAGGTGCTGCCGCGGCCGCCGACCCTCACAGGATCTGCGCCGGGCCCGCGCGGCGGTGGCATCGGTTTCGGCGTGGTCCGCGGCGGCGATGTGGTCGGGGAACACGACGTCCGCTTCCTGGGAGCCGGTGAACAGCTCCGGCTGATGCATGTAGCAACTGACCGGGCAATCTTTGCCCGCGGCGCGGTTTCCGCCGCGCTCTGGCTAGCGAAGCAGCCTCCGGGCACCTATCGCATGGCCGATTTTCTCTTTCCGGATCAATAGCCTGCAGTATAGTCTGCAGCGGCGACATGACTGGCAGTCAAGGGTTTCCCGGGCAAGATCGCATGGACAGGCAGAGCCCGGAAAACGTAGAATTGACGGCGAATCCGTCACATCCAGTTGCGGGTTTAGTCCGCGCAAGGCGGGAGGGCGTTCCACAAGAACTCCTCCCGCTTTGTGCATCCGCGCCAAGCCAAACCGAATCGTGATCCACAACATGACAAGCCGCCATCAACCCGCGGAGGCCTATTAGTGAGCGTGAGCGCCGTACTTGCCCTCGCCGATGGAACCGTTTTCAACGGCATCAGCATCGGGGCCAAAGGGAACACCACCGGCGAAGTAGTCTTCAATACGGCGATGACGGGCTATCAGGAGATCCTGACCGATCCGTCGTACGCCCGGCAGATCGTTACGCTGACCTACCCGCACATCGGCAATACCGGCACCACCCCGGAAGACCAGGAGTCCTCGATGGTCGCGCCGGCGGGCCTGGTGATCCGCGACCTGCCACTGCTTGAGAGCAACTGGCGCTCCAGCCTGTCGCTGCAGGATTTCCTCGAGCGCGGACGCATCGTCGCCATCGCCGACATCGACACCCGCAAGCTCACGCGCATCCTGCGCGAACAGGGCGCGCAGGCCGGCTGCATCATGACCGGCGACAACGTCGATCCGAAGGCTGCCGTGCATGCGGCGCGCCGCTTCCCGGGACTGGCCGGCATGGACCTGGCCCGCGTGGTGAGCACCAAGGAACGCTACCAGTGGAACGACGGCACCATCTGGCGGCCGCGCAACCGGGCGACGCTTCGGCCGCAGCAGCGGCTGCATGTGGTGGCCTATGACTTCGGCGTGAAGCGCAACATCCTGCGCCTGCTGGCCGACGCCGGCTGCCGCGTCACCGTGGTGCCGGCCGAGACGCCCGCCGCCGATGCGCTGGCGCTGCAGCCGGACGGCATCTTCCTGTCCAATGGCCCGGGCGATCCGCAGGCCTGCACCTATGCGATCGAGGCCACGCGCACCTTCCTGGAAACCGACGTCCCGCTGTTCGGCATCTGCCTGGGGCACCAGCTGCTGGGCCTTGCGGCCGGCGCAAGGACGATGAAGATGAAGTTCGGCCACCACGGCGCGAACCATCCGGTGCAGGAGCTGGCCACGAAGCGCGTGATGATCACCAGCCAGAACCACGGCTTCGCGGTCGATGCATCGACGCTGCCATCGAACGTGCGCGTCACGCATGTGTCGCTGTTCGATGGCTCGCTGCAGGGCATCGAGCTCACCGACCGGCCGGCCTTCAGCTTCCAGGGCCATCCCGAGGCCAGCCCCGGTCCCCACGACCTGCTGCCGCTCTTCGAGCGCTTCACCCAGGCCATGATCCGTCGCCTGCAATCGCAGCTGCGCGAACGCGCGCGTGCGGTGGGCGGCGGGGCCGACTGAAAAGAACCATGCCACGCCGTACAGACATCAAGAGCATCCTGATCATCGGAGCCGGCCCCATCGTCATCGGGCAGGCCTGCGAGTT
>CAYQJU010000150.1:0-3601 GCA_964417875.1 uncultured Steroidobacteraceae bacterium | reverse complement strand
GCGTGTGCCCGATCGAGACGCCGGAAGGCCCGAACATCGGCCTGATCAACTCGCTTTCGGTGTATGCGCGCACCAACCAGTACGGTTTCCTCGAGACGCCGTACCGGCGCGTGGAAAACGGCCGTGTCACCGAGCAGATCGACTTCCTGTCGGCCATCGAGGAAGGCGAGTTCGCGATCGCGCAGGCCAATTCCGCGAAGGATGCCAAGGGCAACCTGACCGACGAGCTGGTGTCCTGCCGCTTCCAGAACGAGTTCACGCTGATGCCGCGCGAGCGCATCAACTACATGGACGTGTCGCCGAAGCAGATCGTATCGGTGGCCGCCTCGCTGATCCCGTTCCTCGAGCACGACGATGCCAACCGCGCGCTGATGGGCTCGAACATGCAGCGCCAGGCCGTGCCGACGCTGCGCGCCGAGGTGCCGCTGGTGGGTACCGGCATGGAGCGTCCGGTGGCGATCGACTCCGGCGTGACCGTGGTCGCGCGCCGCGGCGGCGTGGTCGACTCGGTCGACGCCTCGCGTATCGTGGTGCGCGTCAACGATGCAGAAACCACCGCAGCCGAGCCGGGCGTCGACATCTACTCGCTGACCAAGTACACCCGCTCGAACCAGAACACCTGCATCAACCAGCGTCCGCTGGTGAATACCGGTGACGTGATCGCGCGTGGCGACGTGCTGGCCGACGGTCCTTCGACCGACCTTGGCGAGCTGGCGCTGGGCCAGAACCTGCTGGTCGCGTTCATGCCGTGGAATGGCTACAACTTCGAGGACTCCATCCTCATCTCCGAGCGCGTGGTGCAGGAGGATCGCTTCACGACGATCCACATCGAGGAGCTCACCTGCGTGGCCCGCGACACCAAGCTGGGCCCGGAGGAGATCACCGCCGACATCCCGAACGTGGGCGATGCGGCGCTGACCAAGCTGGATGAGGCGGGCATCGCCTACATCGGCGCCGAAGTGCGCGCTGGCGACATCCTGGTGGGCAAGGTCACGCCGAAGGGCGAGACGCAGCTCACGCCGGAAGAGAAGCTGCTGCGCGCCATCTTCGGCGAGAAGGCCAGCGACGTGAAGGACACGTCGCTGCGCGTGCCGCCGGGCATGGATGGCACCGTGATCGACGTGCGCGTGTTCACGCGCGACGGCGTCGAGAAGGACAGCCGCGCCCTTTCCATCGAGCGCGCCGAGATCGAGCGGGTCAAGAAGGACCTGCAGGACCAGCAGCGCATCCTCGAGGACGACCTGTTCGCGCGCGTGCGCGAGCAGCTGCTGGGCAAGGTCGCCGCCGGCGGCCCGAAGAAGCTCAAGTCCGGCACGAAGATCGATGCCGCCTACCTCGACGACCTGTCGCGCGAGGAGTGGTTCGAGATCCGCCTCGACGACGAGAACGCCACCGCCCAGCTCGAAGCGGCCTCCGAGCGCCTGAAGGCGCAGAAGAAGCGCTTCGAGAAGCGCCTGGAAGAGAAGCGCGGCAAGATCACCGCCGGCGACGACCTCGCCCCGGGCGTGCTGAAGATGGTGAAGGTGTACCTCGCGGTGAAGCGCCGCGTGCAGCCGGGCGACAAGATGGCCGGCCGCCACGGCAACAAGGGCGTGGTCTCGCACATCACCCCGATCGAGGACATGCCCTATCTGGAGGACGGCACGCCGGTCGACATCGTGCTGAATCCGCTGGGCGTGCCTTCGCGCATGAACGTCGGGCAGGTGCTCGAGACGCACCTGGGCTGGGCAGCCAAGGGCCTGGGCCTGAAGATCGGTCGCATGCTCGAGGCGCAGGCCAGGGCGGCCGAGCTGCGCGGCTTCATCGAGGAGATCTACAACACCACCGGTGGCCAGAGCGAGGACATCAAGTCCTTTAATGATGCCGAGGTGGTGACGCTGGCGACCAACCTGTCGAAGGGCGTGCCGATCGCAACGCCGGTGTTCGACGGTGCCGCCGAAAGCGAGATCAAGAAGATGCTGTCGCTGGCCGACCTGCCGGTGTCCGGGCAGACCTGGCTGTATGACGGCCGCACCGGCGAGCGCTTCGACCGCCAGACCACGGTCGGCTACATGTACATGCTGAAGCTGAACCACCTGGTCGACGACAAGATGCATGCGCGTTCCACCGGTCCCTACTCGCTGGTCACGCAGCAGCCGCTGGGCGGCAAGGCGCAGTTCGGCGGCCAGCGCTTCGGCGAAATGGAAGTGTGGGCACTGGAGGCCTATGGCGCGGCGTACACCCTGCAGGAAATGCTGACCGTCAAGTCGGACGACACGCAGGGCCGCACGCTGATGTACAAGGCGATCGTCGATGGCAATCACGAGATGAAGGCGGGCATGCCCGAATCCTTCAACGTGCTCGTCAAGG
The DNA here is from genome assembly GCA_964417875.1 of uncultured Steroidobacteraceae bacterium. GTDB lineage: Bacteria > Pseudomonadota > Gammaproteobacteria > Steroidobacterales > Steroidobacteraceae > ZC4RG30. The sequence goes on along the minus strand of CAYQJU010000150.1, from coordinate 1,252 downwards.
AAATCCGCTCGCTTGGCATCAATGTCGAGCTCGAGCAGGACTAAGGGCGGAGCCACGAGGAGTTAATACATGAAAGACCTACTCAAGCTTTTCAAGCAGCAGGCTCCGGTCGAGAACTTCGACGCCATCAAGATCGGGCTGGCCTCGCCCGATCTTGTGAAGTCGTGGTCCTACGGCGAGGTGAAGAAGCCGGAGACCATCAACTACCGCACCTTCAAGCCGGAGCGCGATGGCCTGTTCTGCGCCAAGATCTTCGGCCCGAACAAGGACTACGAGTGCCTGTGCGGCAAGTACAAGCGCCTCAAGCACCGCGGCGTGGTGTGCGAGAAGTGCGGCGTCGAGGTCACGCAGGCCAAGGTGCGCCGCGAGCGCATGGGGCACATTGATCTGGCGAGCCCGGTCGCGCACATCTGGTTCCTGAAGTCGCTGCCCTCGCGCATCGGCCTGATGCTCGACATGACGCTGCGCGAGATCGAGCGCGTGCTCTATTTCGAGGCCTTCGTGGTCATCGATCCGGGCATGACCGAGATGCAGCGCGGCCAGCTGCTGACCGACGAGATGTACCTGGAGGCCATCGAGGCGCATGGCGATGAGTTCGACGCCCGCATGGGCGCCGAGGCCGTGCACGAGTTGCTCTCCAGCCTCGACCTGGCGGCCGAAGTGGCCAAGGTGCGCGAGGACATGGGCGCCACCTCGTCCGAGACCAAGCTTAAGCGCCTGTCCAAGCGCCTGAAGCTGCTCGAGTCGTTCATCGAGTCGGGCAACAAGCCCGAGTGGATGGTGCTGACCGTGCTGCCGGTGCTGCCGCCGGACCTGCGCCCGCTGGTGCCGCTGGATGGCGGCCGCTTCGCGACGTCGGACCTGAACGACCTGTACCGCCGCGTCATCAACCGCAACAACCGCCTGCGTCGCCTGCTCGAGCTCAACGCGCCCGACATCATCGTGCGCAACGAGAAGCGCATGCTGCAGGAGTCGGTCGACGCACTGCTGGACAACGGCCGCCGCGGCCGCGCCATCACGGGCAGCAACAAGCGCCCGCTGAAGTCGCTGGCCGACATGATCAAGGGCAAGCAGGGCCGCTTCCGCCAGAACCTGCTGGGCAAGCGCGTGGACTACTCCGGTCGCTCTGTGATCGTGGTGGGTCCGACGCTGCGCCTGCACCAGTGCGGCCTGCCGAAGAAGATGGCGCTGGAGCTCTTCAAGCCGTTCATCTTCCAGAAGCTGCAGATCCGTGGCGATGCCTCGACCATCA
>CAYQJU010000149.1:0-3767 GCA_964417875.1 uncultured Steroidobacteraceae bacterium | reverse complement strand
TGGAGTGGGGAGTTTGGAGCGCCGCCGAAGCCGGATGACGGACACCAGCACTAGGTGAATTGCTCACTCGCCACGCCTGCACGTCGCCCCGATGAGTCAGAAAAGTAAGCGGATAGACCCGACCGAAGGCGCATTGCAGGCGCTCAATGTCCTGCCGCCGGATTGCGACCGCTCGGCGCTGAACGCTGCGATCGCCCAGGGGCTCGCCCACCCTTCCTTTCGTGTCGTCGCCAAGGCCGCCTCGCTGGCGGGCGAGCGCGGCCTGCATGAACGCGTCCCTGACCTGCTGGCGGCATATCCACGCTTCCTGCAGGATGGGGTGAAACAGGACCCTCTCTGCCAGGCAAAGGCTGCGATCACGGCCGCGCTGCTCGCGCTGGAGTACCAGAAGGTGGATTTCTGGCTGGCCGGGATCCACGTGGTGCAGCTCGAGCCCACATGGGGAAAGTCCATCGATACCGCGGTAGACGTACGCTGCAACAGCGCGCTTGGCCTGGTAAACAGCCGGCACCACCGGGCAATGGTCGAACTGACCAAGCTGCTCGTCGATCCGGAGCCACGCGTGCGGGCCGGTGCCGCCCGCGCAATCTCCTGTGGCGATCCGGTGCAGGCGGAACCCCTGCTCCGCTTCAAGATCGCCATTGGCGACATCAACGCCGAGGTACTCGGCGAATGCTTCACCGCCTTGCTGGCGATGGCTCCGGCCGAGTCGATGCAGATTGTGGGTTCACAGCTGTCGGCGGCAGACGAGGCTGTGCGTGATTACGCGGCGCTGGCCCTGGGCGAATCCCGTCATCCGCTTGCGCTGGATGAGCTGAAAGGGGCCTGGAAGCGGGAACCTGTGTCCTCCGCGTTGCGGGGAGTACTGGTCCGGGCAGCGGCGCTGCATCGTTCAGAGGCGGCTTTCGACTGGCTGGTCAGTCTGATCGAGACCGGAAGGCCGCAAGATGCCGAGCTGGCCGCAGATGCCCTCTCAGTGTATCAGCGCAATTCCGCATTGATGCAACGGGTAGCTGACGCACAGGCGGCGCGACAGACATAGCCCGACCCAGGCTTCTTCTGGCGAGCACGCGCACGGAGGTTCTTTGACGCAAGAGATCGTGCAGCCAGTGACGAAGCACTCCAGGGCAGGCTTACTCGTACCGCAGCGCCGCCACCGGCTTCGCACGCGCGATCATGATGGAGTGCGCACTGACCGTGGCCAGTGCGATCACCAGCGCGACAGCCGCTGCCGCGGGAAACAACCAGAGCGGCAGGTCGATGCTGTACGCGAACCCGTCGAGCCAGCGTTGCATCGCCCAGCCGGCCACAGGCCATGCGATCAAGTTGGCGCAGACGACCGGTTGGGTGAAGTTCCACAGCAATAGACCAAGTACCTTGCCGGTACTCGCGCCCAGCGCCTTGCGGATTCCAATCTCCCGCGTGCGCCGTGCCACCGAGGCTGCCGCAAGTGCGAACAAGCCAAAGGCTGCAAGCAGCACGGTGACCGCAGCGAAGACACCGAACGCCTGGGCCTGGCGCAACATCGACAGGTGCATCTGCTCCAGGCGCTCGTCCAGGAAGAAGCGGTTGATCGGTTCTGGAGACCCTGTCCCCTCCCAGGCACGGTCAATGGCCGCAAGCGTCGCCGGAATCTCATCGGCTGCGATTTTCACGCTGATGAGGTGCTGCTGGGCAGGTTCGAAGAAATAGGCCATCGGCTTGATAGCCGTTTCCACGGACACAAGCGAGAAATCCGGGACGACTGCAATGATCTCCTCACCGCCCGCCGCGCCGGAAACCACCGGAGGGATGGCGACCTGCTGACCCACCGCCTCCTGGGCCGTACGAAATCCCAGTCGGCGCACTGCGGATTCGTTGATCACGTAATGCCTGGCGTCCCGCGGATATCGCCGACCCTCCTCGTCCAGCGTCAGACGGCCGGCGACGGGCTGCAACTCATACAGGTCAAAGACTGCGAGATCCACGGGCACCCGCCACAGATTGACCGGGTTGCCGTCCCGGGCGCGGGTCGTGAAACGGTTGGGTTCTTCGTTGAGCCACTGCCACCCCCCGCAGGCGAATCCGCGCACACCTGGAATCCGGCCGAGGTCGTCCAGGAATGATTCGCGGCAAGGCGCCCAGACCATGAGGATCTGGTCGATGTTCGGCCGCAGCGCCTGATGTAGCGCAAAATTCCTCTGCAGGAACACGATGCTCGCGGAAATCACCAGACTGATCAGCACCGCGAACTGGAGCATGACAAGCAGCTGCCGAGACCGGCCGCTACCTCGCGTATGCAGCCGCGCTGAACTGAGCGCCACTGCCGGCCGGACGGTGCCGAACGCCGCCGCCGGCAGGACACCAGCCAGGAGCCCCACCACGAGCGGCACCACCACCAACACCGCAAGCAGCAACGGCTCGCGCCAGTAGTCGAACGTCGCTCCCGTACCTAGAAAAGCATTCACATAGGGCAATGACCATTCAAGCATGGCCACAGCCAGAAGCATTCCCAGCAAGGCGTAGACACAGGATTCGAACAGGAACTGCCACACCAGAACAGCATTGGTCGCGCCGAAAACCTTGCGGATTCCGACTTCTAGCGCGCGTCGTCCCATTCGTGCGGAGTAGAGGTTGATGTAGTTCACGCTGGCCACGAGCAGGATGGACCAGCCAAGCAGGACAGTCAGCAACAGTTTCGATGCGACACCAGGGGACAGCTCATCATGGAGATTGAGTCGGTCGATGCGAACCAGTTCCAGAGCTCTGCTGGATCCATCCGCAGGCTCGACCAGTTCCGTCATGAGCGGCTCTGAACCTGCCTCGATTTCAGGAATGGTGTCGCTGGAGGCGATCTGTATATAGGTGAGTACGCCCGGAGTATCGATGCCAAGCTCACCTGGAAGGCCGCGGTCCATCTGTGCGAGCGCAGAATGAGCGGCGACCCCCGAGGCGAAGATGCCGGTCCGAAAGCTCGTGCCCCCGGCCGGAAGGTCCTCGATCACGGCGGTCACCGTCATGACGTGCCACTGCGAATTCGCGGCGCTCCGCAGTTGCAAGGATTCACCCACGACATCCGAGCGCCCGAAATATCGGCGCGCAGTGCGTCGATCCAGTACCAGTCCATCCGGTCGTCGCAGCGCCGTATCGATGTCGCCGGCGATGACTGGCAAACGCACTACATCGAAAAATTCCGGATCCGCCCAGCTGATGAGCTCGGAGCCGGCATTGTCACCATTCCGCAGTCCACCATTCTCCAGGACGAGACGGACGGCCTCTCGAACCGCAGGGAAACGCTCCTTCAACAGCCCAGCAACTCGGCCGTCAGTGGGTCTGGAGTAGTCCACATCACGGCTGGCTATGCCGCTAACCGTCGCGGCCATATAAATATGCTGATAACCATCTATAAACCGATCCTGGGTCATCTGGTTGCGAACCACGAGCAACGCCAGCAGCGCCCCACACAGTCCGATTGCAAGGCCGGCCACACTGATGACCGAGCAGAGTCGGTTGCTCATCAGACTGCGCAATGTGACGGCGATGTAGTTACGCAGCACGTGAAATTCCTGTCGGCCATTCAGGGCCCAGGGCCGTGAGCGGCCTGGTTCGTGCCGCCCGCAATGCATGAGTACGAACGACCGCCACGGGCACCAACGCTGCTTGCAGGCGGTTGCGCGCCAGAGGGCGGAAGGAAGCGGCGAGATGATTGCGCAGCATGTGGTTGTTCACTACATGCGGAAAGCGCTCTTTGATCAGGGCCGCGAGCATCTGCGGCGTCTGCGTGGAAT
>CAYQJU010000148.1:0-3779 GCA_964417875.1 uncultured Steroidobacteraceae bacterium | reverse complement strand
CCTATGGCTGGAAATACGGCTTCGGCGCCGCGGGCATCGGCATGATCCTGGGCCTGATCGTGTTCGTGCTGGGCAAGCCGCTGCTGATGGGACGGGGCGAACCACACAATCCGCAGCACCTGGCCGCGCGCGTGGCCGGCCTGCCGCGGGAGTGGTGGGTGTACATCGGCAGCCTGCTGGCCGTCGGCGTGGTGTGGTTCCTGATCCAGTACCAGAAGCTGGTCGGCACGCTGCTGGGGGTCTCCGGTGCGATCCTGGTGGGCTATGTGCTCTACACGGCGGTATTCAGGCTGCCGAAGGAAGACCGCGACCGCATCATTGCCGCGCTTTACCTGATCGTCGCGCAGATCCCGTTCTGGGCGCTGTTCGAGCAGGCCGGTGCCTCGCTGAACCTGTTCACCGACCGCTCGGTGGACCGCACGCTGTTCGGCTGGACGGTGCCCGCATCGATGTTCCAGTCACTGAACGCCATCTACATCGTGACGCTGGCGCCGCTGTTCGCCTGGCTGTGGGTGACGCTCGGCCGGCGCGGCATGGAGCCTTCGGCGCCGACCAAGTTCGCGCTCGGCGTGGTGCAGGTGGGCCTGGGCTTCCTGGTGCTGGTGGCCGGCGCGAAGGCGGTGGGCGCGGGCAGCCTGACGCCGGTGATCTTCATCTTCCTGATCTACCTGATCCACACCACCGGCGAGCTGTGCCTGTCGCCGGTGGGGCTGTCGGCGATGAACCGGCTGAGCCCGGCACACATGGCGAGCCTGATCATGGGCGCGTGGTTCTTCGCCTCGGCCACCGGCAACTTCGCCGCGGGGCTGATCTCGGCAGCCACGGGCGGCGAGGGCGCAGGGCCCGAGCGGGTGCTCGATGTCTACACGAACGTCGGCTGGCTCGCGATCGGCCTCGGCGTGTTCATGCTGCTGCTGGCGCGGCCGGTACGGCGGCTGATGCACCTGGAGACGCTGCGCGACGACACGCCGGCGGCCTGAGGCGCGTCTGCCGCGCTGAATGCTCGCTGCCCGCGGCAGGTTCGCGTCGGAGCGGCGGCGCCTCGGGTACAATCGCGGTCCGTTTTTTTGTGGTCCGCCAACGTCATGCCCGTCATCACGCTGCCCGACGGCAGCCAGAAGCACTTCGACCAGCCCGTCACCGTCGATGAAGTGGCCGCCAGCATCGGCGCCGGCCTGCGCAAGGCCGCGCTGGCCGGGCGCGTCAACGGCAAGCTGGTGGACACCTCCTTCCGCATCGAGCGCGACGCACAGCTCGCCATCGTCACCGACAAGGACCCGGAAGCCCTCGACCTGATCCGCCATTCCGCCGCGCACCTGCTCGGCAATGCGGTGAAGGAGCTGTTCCCCGAGGCGCAGGTGACCATCGGTCCGGTGATCGAGGACGGCTTCTACTACGACTTCTCGTATTCCCGCCCGTTCACGCCCGAAGACTTGGCTGCGATCGAGCAGCGCATGCGCGAGCTGGCGAAGGCCGACCTGCCGGTGCATCGTCGCGAGCTGCCGCGCGACGAGGCCGTAGCTCATTTCAAGTCGCTGGGCGAGCACTACAAGGCAGAGATCATCGCGTCCATCCCTTCCGATGAGCCGATCGGCCTCTACGGCCAGGGACAGTGGGAAGACCTGTGCCGCGGCCCGCACGTGCCGTCCACCGGCAAGCTCAAGGCATTCAAGCTGATGAAGCTCGCCGGCGCTTACTGGCGCGGCGACCATCGCAACGAGATGCTCCAGCGCATCTACGGCACTGCGTGGACGAACGAGAAGGACCTCAAGGATCACCTCACGCGCCTGGAGGAGGCCGAGAAGCGCGACCATCGCCGCATCGGCCGCGAGCTGGATCTCTTCCACATGCAGGAGGAAGCCCCGGGCGCGGTGTTCTGGCATCCGAAGGGCTGGGGCATTTTCCAGCGCCTGATCGCCTACATGCGCCAGGCGCAGGACAAGGCCGGCTTCCAGGAGGTCAACGCGCCGGAGATCATGGACTCGGTCCTGTGGCAGCAGTCCGGGCACCTGGAAAAATTCGGCGAGAACATGTTCCTGACGCGCACGCCGGACGAGCGGCTGTACGCGATCAAGCCGATGAATTGCCCCGGGCACGTCCAGATCTTCAAGCAGGGCATCCGCAGCTATCGCGAGCTGCCGCTGCGTTTCGCCGAGTTCGGCAAGGTGCATCGCTATGAACCTTCCGGTGCGCTGCATGGCCTGATGCGCGTGCGCGGCTTCACGCAGGACGATGCCCACTGCTTCATCACGCCCGAGCAGATCACCGACGAGTCGGTGCGCATCATCGAGCTGCTGCTGTCGGTGTACCGCGACTTCGGCTTCGATGACGTGAAGGTCAAGTTCGCCGACCGGCCGCCGCAGCGCGTCGGCGAGGATGCCATCTGGGACAAGGCCGAGGCGGCGCTGAAGGCCGCTGCCGAAGCGGCCGGCATCCAGTACCAGTACAACCCGGGCGAGGGCGCGTTCTACGGCCCGAAGCTGGAGTTCGTGCTGCGCGATGCCATCGGCCGCGACTGGCAGTGCGGCACGCTGCAGGTCGACCTGAACCTGCCGGGGCGCCTCGGCGCCCATTACGTGGACGAGCAGGGCCTCAAGCAGACCCCAGTCATGCTGCACCGCGCCATCTTCGGCTCGCTGGAGCGTTTTTTCGCCATCCTGCTCGAGCATCATGCCGGCCGAATGCCCGCCTGGCTCACGCCGGTGCAGGCGGTAGTGATGCCCATTACCGAAAAGCAGGACGCCTATGTGCAGGGCGTCGTGGAATCCCTTGCAAATCAGGGATTTCGGATCAATGCCGACTTGCGGAACGAAAAAGTGGGCTTTAAGATTCGCGAGCACACGCTGCAGCGCGTCCCGTACCTGCTGGTTGCAGGGGACAAGGAAATTGCAGCCAACCTGGTTTCCGTGCGCACCCGCAGCGGCAAAGACCTGGGAACGATGTCCGTCGCGACGTTCGCCGAACGTCTGGGCATCGAGGTCGCCAGCCGCGGGCGCACTTGTATGGAGGATTGATTTATCGCTACATCAGGCAAGCGCGTCCGGCGCAACGAAGAGATCATGGCACCGCAGTTGCGGGTGATCGGCGCGGACGGAGAGCAGGCGGGAGTGATGTCACGTGCCGAGGCACTGCAGCTCGCCGCAGATGCTGCGCTCGACCTGGTGGAAGTCTCACCGACGGCAGAACCGCCGGTGGTGCGAGTGATGGATTTCGGCAAATTCCTGTTCGAACAGAACAAGAAGGCCCACTCTGCCAAGCGCAAGCAGAAGCAGATCCAGGTGAAGGAAGTGAAGTTTCGTCCCGGTACGGAAGAGGGCGATTACCAGGTCAAGCTGCGTAATCTGATCCGCTTCATTACCGAGGGTGACAAGGCCAAGGTGACGCTGCGTTTCCGAGGCCGCGAGATGGCGCACCAGGATATCGGCCGCAAGCTTCTGCAGCGGGTGTCTGGCGACCTGGCAGAGATTGCCGTGGTCGAGCAGAACCCGCTGATGGAAGGGCGGCAGATGGTCATGGTGTTTTCGCCAAAAAAGAAGTGATCGCAAAGCGCCATTGAGGCGCGATGTGGTCCGCCCCTAGCGGGCACGCGGTGCAAACCGCGCGCCTTGCGACCGGTAGCTATAAAACTGGAGTTGAAGTCATGCCTAAACTGAAGACCAACCGGGCGGCTGCAAAGCGCCTGCGCAAGACGGCCAACGGATACAAGTCGTATTCCGCCGGCCGTCGCCACAACCTCGGCCACAAGCCTCGCAAGACCAAGCGCCAGCTGCGCTCGGGCG
>CAYQJU010000147.1:0-3794 GCA_964417875.1 uncultured Steroidobacteraceae bacterium | reverse complement strand
CCTATGGCTGGAAATACGGCTTCGGCGCCGCGGGCATCGGCATGATCCTGGGCCTCATCGTGTTCGTGCTGGGCAAGCCATTGCTGATGGGACGCGGCGAACCACACAATCCGCAGCACCTGGCCGCGCGTGTGGCCGGCCTGCCGCGGGAATGGTGGGTGTACATCGGCAGCCTGCTGGCCGTGGGCGTGGTGTGGTTCCTGATCCAGTACCAGAAGCTGGTCGGCACGCTCTTGGGGGTCTTCGGTGCGATCCTGGTGGGCTATGTGCTCTACACGGCGGTGTTCAGGCTGCCAAAGGAAGACCGCGACCGCATCATCGCCGCGCTGTACCTGATCATCGCGCAGATCCCGTTCTGGGCGCTGTTCGAGCAGGCCGGTGCCTCGCTGAACCTGTTCACCGACCGTTCGGTAGACCGCACGCTGTTCGGCTGGACAGTGCCCGCATCGATGTACCAGTCGCTCAACGCCATCTACATCGTGACACTGGCGCCGCTGTTTGCCTGGCTGTGGGTGGCGCTGGGCCGGCGGGGCATGGAGCCTTCGGCGCCGACCAAGTTCGCGCTCGGCGTGGTGCAGGTTGGCCTGGGCTTCCTGGTGCTGGTGGCCGGCGCGAAGGCCGTGGGCGCGGGCAACCTGACGCCGATGATCTTCATCTTCCTGATCTACCTGATCCACACCACCGGCGAGCTGTGCCTGTCGCCGGTGGGACTGTCGGCGATGAACCGGCTGGCCCCGGCACACATGGCCAGCCTGATCATGGGCGCGTGGTTCTTCGCCTCGGCCACCGGCAACTTCGCCGCAGGCCTGATCTCGGCCTCCACCGGAGGCGACGGCGCGGGTCCGGAGCGGGTGCTCGAGGTCTACACCAACGTGGGCTGGCTGGCGATGGGCATCGGCGTGGTGATGCTGCTGGTGGCGCGGCCGATCCGCCGGCTGATGCACCTGGACACGCTGCGCGACGACGATCCGTCGCTGCCGCAGGATCGCAAGGCGCCGCCCGCCGGCGCCACCTGAAGACTCGCCCGCGACGCATCCACCGCGTCGCGGGCGCTCGGGTACAATCGCGGTCCACTTCGCGATCCGCCCGAGCCATGCCCGTCATCACGTTGCCCGATGGCAGCCAGAAACAGTTCGATCACCCGGTCACCGTCGATGAAGTCGCCGCCAGCATTGGCGCCGGCCTGCGCAAGGCGGCACTGGCCGGCCGCGTCAACGGCAAGCTGGTCGACACCTCATTCCGCATCGAAGACGATGCGCAGCTGGCCATCGTCACCGACAAGGATCCGGAAGCCCTCGACCTGATCCGCCACTCCGCAGCGCATCTGCTCGGCAATGCGGTGAAGGAGCTCTTCCCCGAGGCGCAGGTGACCATCGGCCCGGTGATCGACGACGGTTTCTATTACGACTTCGCCTATTCGCGCCCCTTCACGCCCGAGGATGTGGCCGCCATCGAGCAGCGCATGCGCGAGCTGTCGAAGGCCGACCTGCCCGTGCACCGGCGCGAGTTGCCGCGCGATGCGGCCGTGGCGCATTTCAAGTCGCTGGGCGAGCACTACAAGGCCGAGATCATCGCCGGCATTCCCGAAGGCGAGCCCATCGGCCTGTATGGCCAGGGCCAGTGGGAAGACCTGTGCCGCGGTCCGCATGTCCCATCCACCGGCAAAGTGAAGGCATTCAAGCTGATGAAAGTGGCCGGTGCCTACTGGCGCGGCGACCATCGCAACGAGATGCTCCAGCGCATCTACGGCACCGCCTGGGCGAACGAGAAGGACCTCAAGGACTACCTGACCCGCCTCGAAGAGGCTGAAAAGCGCGACCACCGCCGCATCGGCCGCGAGCTCGACCTGTTCCACATGCAGGAAGAGGCGCCCGGCGCGGTGTTCTGGCACCCGAAGGGCTGGGGCATCTTCCAGCGGCTGATCGCCTACATGCGCCAGGCGCAGGAAAAGGCCGGCTTCCAGGAGGTCAACGCGCCGGAGATCATGGACTCCACGCTGTGGCAGCAGTCCGGGCACCTGGAAAAGTTCGGCGAGAACATGTTCCTGACGCGCACGCCGGATGAACGGCTGTATGCGATCAAGCCGATGAACTGCCCGGGCCATGTGCAGATCTTCAAGCAGGGCATCCGCAGCTATCGCGATCTGCCGCTACGCCTGGCCGAGTTCGGCAAGGTGCATCGCTATGAACCCTCCGGCGCACTGCACGGCCTGATGCGCGTGCGCGGCTTCACGCAGGACGATGCGCACAGCTTCATCACGCCGGACCAGATCAGCGATGAATCGGTGCGCATCATCAGCCTGCTGCTGTCGGTGTACCGGGACTTCGGCTTCGACGATGTGAAGGTGAAGTTCGCCGACCGGCCGCCGCAGCGCGTCGGCGATGACGCCAGCTGGGATCGCGCCGAGGCGGCGCTGAAGGCCGCCTCCGCCGCGGCCGGCATCCAGTACGAATACAACCCGGGTGAGGGCGCCTTCTATGGCCCCAAGCTCGAATTCGTGCTGCGCGATGCCATCGGCCGCGACTGGCAGTGCGGCACGCTGCAGGTGGACCTGAACATGCCCGGCCGGCTGGGCGCGCAATATGTCGACGAACACGGCCAGAAGCAGACGCCGGTCATGCTGCACCGCGCCATCTTCGGTTCGCTGGAGCGCTTTTTCGCCATCCTGCTCGAACACCATGCCGGCCGCCTGCCGGCCTGGCTCACGCCGGTGCAGGCGGTGGTGATGCCGATCACCGAAAAGCAGGACGCGTATGTCGAGACCGTCGTGGAAACCCTTTCAAATCAGGGATTTCGGGTCTCGGCCGACTTGCGGAACGAAAAAGTGGGCTTTAAGATCCGCGAGCACACGCTGCAACGCGTCCCGTACCTCCTGGTCGCAGGGGACAAGGAAATTGCAGCCAACCTGGTTTCCGTGCGCACCCGCAGCGGCAAAGACCTGGGAACGATGTCCGTCCCGACGTTCGCTGAACGTCTGGGCATCGAGGTCACCAGCCGCGGACGCACCTGTATGGAGGATTGATTTATAGCTACATCAGGCAAGCGCGTCCGGCGCAACGACGAGATCATGGCACCGCAACTGCGGGTGATCGGCGCGGACGGAGAGCAGGCGGGAGTCATGCCGCGTGCCCAGGCACTGCAGCTGGCTTCGGATGCGGCGCTCGACCTGGTGGAAGTATCCCCCACGGCAGACCCACCGGTCGTGCGGGTGATGGATTTCGGCAAGTACCTGTTCGAGCAGAACAAGAAAGCCCATTCTGCCAAGCGCAAGCAGAAGCAGATACAGGTGAAGGAAGTGAAGTTTCGTCCCGGTACGGATGAGGGCGATTACCAGGTCAAGCTGCGTAATCTCACCCGCTTCCTGACCGAGGGTGACAAGGCCAAGGTAACGCTGCGTTTCCGGGGCCGTGAAATGGCGCACCAGGATATCGGCCGCAAGCTCCTGCAGCGCGTGTCTGGCGACCTGGCAGAAATTGCCGTGGTCGAGCAGAACCCGCTGATGGAAGGCCGGCAGATGGTCATGGTGTTTTCGCCAAAAAAGAAGTGATCGCAGAGCGCCGCTGAGGCGCGATGTGATCCGCCCCTAGCGGGCACGTGAATCCCCTCCGGGATCCACGCGCCTTGCGACAGGTCGCTACAAAACTGGAGTGATGTCATGCCTAAACTGAAGACCAACCGGGCGGCAGCCAAGCGGCTGCGCAAGACGGCCAACGGATACAAGTCGTATTCCGCCGGTCGCCGCCACAACCTCGGCCACAAGCCTCGCAAGACCAAGCGCCAGCTGCGCTCGGGCG
>CAYQJU010000146.1:0-3947 GCA_964417875.1 uncultured Steroidobacteraceae bacterium | reverse complement strand
CGGCGCCGGCGCGCTGACCTGGGGCGCGGCGAAGAAGTGGTATGGCTTTCCGCGCGCGCCGTTCGATGTCACCTTCCTGCCGCGCAAGGATGTGGACGCGCTGTCGCGCATCAGCGAGAAGACGGCCGCCGTGATCGTCGAGCCCGTCCAGGGCGTGGGCGGTGCCTTCGACCTGGGCAAGGAGTACCTCACCGCGCTGCGCAAGCGCTGCAATGAAACCGGCACCGTGCTGATCTTTGATGAGGTGCAGTGTGGTTTCGGCCGCTGCGGCGAGCCGTTTGCCGCCAACCTCTATGGCGTGCTGCCGGACCTGATCACCGTCGCCAAGGCGCTGGGCAATGGTTACCCCTGTGGCGCGCTGCTGATGATGGAAAAGGCCGCCGCGGCCGTGAAGATGGATGCGCTGGGCACCACCTTCGGCGGAGGCCCCGTCGCCGCCGCCGCCATCGAGGCCTGCATCGATGCCATCGAGCAGGAAGACCTGCTGGCCAACGTGCGGCGCGTATCGAAGTACATCCGCGACTCCTGCATCGTCGGCCCCATCACCGGCCACCAGGGCGCGGGCTTCCTCACCGGCCTCATCTCGGGCGTGCCGGCCGGCCAGCTGCAGAAGGCGCTGATGGAACAGAACATCCTCACCGGCACCAGCGGCGATCCGAACGTGCTGCGCCTGTTGCCGCCATTCACCCTCAAGGAGGCCGAGGTCGACCTGCTCGCCGCCGCGCTGAAGCGGCTCGGATAAGTCCACCCGTACGCACAACAATGAAACGTTTCATCGATCTTGCGGACTTCGAGCCCGTGCAGGTGCGCGACCTCGTCGCGCTCGCCAGCCGGCTGGAACGCTCGCCGCGGCCCCAGGCCCTGGCCGGCAAGGTGCTGGGCCTGTTGTTCATGAACCCCAGCCTGCGCACGCTCGCCTCGTTCCAGGCCGGCATGGCGCGCCTCGGCGGCAGCTCGTTCGTGATCACGCCCGGCGCCGGCACCTGGCAGCTGGAGACCCGCGACGGCGTGGTGATGGATGGCGATCGCGCCGAGCACATCCGCGAAGGCATCCCGGTGCTCGCCTCCTATGCCGATGCCATCGGCATCCGCGCGTTTGCCGAAGGCATCAACCTCGAAGATGACCTGCGCGAGAAGGTGTTCAGCCAGATCGCAGCGCTGGTGGACAAGCCGCTGATCAACATGGAATCGGCGATGAACCATCCCTGCCAGGCGCTGGCGGACTGGAAGACCATGGACGAGCTGAACGTGCCCGCCCAGGGCAAGTTCGTGCTGTCATGGGTTAACCATCCGCGCGCGCTGCCGCTGGCCGTGCCCGCCGCCGCGATGACCATGGCCGCGCAGCGCGGCATGGAAGTGGTGGTCGCGCGCCCCGAAGGCTTCGAGATCCCTTCTGCGCTGGCCGACAAGGCCCGCAAGCTGGCCGAGGCCTCCGGCGGCTCGTTCACCGAGACCACCGACCGCGCCGCCGCGATGAAGGGCGCGCATGTGCTCTATGCCAAGGAGTGGGGCTCCACGCGCCACTATGGCGACACCAAGGCCGATCTCGACCTGCGCCGCCGCCTGTCGGACTGGAAGGTGGATGAAAGCTGGTTCGCCGAGGCGCGTGCCGATGCGAAGTTCATGCACTGCCTGCCCGTGCGCCGCAATGTCGCCGTCAGCGATGCCCTGCTCGATGGACCCCGCAGCGCCGTGCTGCGCGAAGCCTACAACCGCATGCCGGCCCAGATGGCCGTGCTGCACCGCCTGCTCTCTTCGAGGGATTAACCGATGATCTCAAGCTCCTCCGACAAGTCCCTGGGCGTTCGCGCACTGCGCAATGCCGCCCCCTACATCCGCCTCTACAAGGGCAAGACCTTCGTCGTGAAGGCCGGCGGCGCCGTGTTCGGCGATGCCGCCGCGACGCGCGCGCTGATCGAGCAGATCGCCATCCTGCATTACTTCGGCATCAAGGTCGTGATGGTGCATGGTGGCGGCCCGCAGCTCACGCAGGTCACCGAGGCCATGGGCGTGCCGACAAAGATGATCCAGGGCCGGCGCGTCACCGATGAGCAGTCGCTGGATGCCACCGCGATGGTGCTGAACGGGCTGATCAATACCAAGCTCCTGGCCATCTGCCGCGAGCTGGAGATCGAGGCCGTGGGCGTGTCGGGCGTGGACGCCGGCCTGATCAAGGCGCACAAGCGCGGCCCGGTGACCGTCGAAGGCGAAGTGATTGACTATGGCTTCGTCGGGGATATCGATCTGGTCGATGAGTCGGTGCTGAAGAAGTTGCTGGATACCGGCCTGATGCCGGTAGTCAGCCCGCTGTCGGCCGATGACAAGGGACAGCTGCTGAACATCAATGCGGACACCGTCGCCGCCGCCATCGGCGCGGCGCTGGGCGCCGAGAAGCTGATCCTGTGCACCGGCGCGCCCGGCATCCTCGAGAACGTGGCGGATCCCGGCTCGGTGGTCTCGTACACCGACATCAAGGGCCTGGATGCGATGCGCAAGTCCGGCGCCATCAAGGACGGCATGCTGCCCAAGGCCAAGGCCATCGAAGAGGCTATCCGCGGCGGCGTGCGGCGGGTGCATGTCATCTCGTATGACGCGCAGGACAGCATCCTCACCGAGGTGTTCACCAACGAAGGCATGGGGACGCTGATCGTCAGCGACATCAATGCATTGACTGCCGCCGAACAACAGGGCGGGAAGGGTTGAGATCATGAGCCGCCTCTGGGACAAGGGCACGCCGCTGGATGCACGGGTTCTCGCGTTTACGGCGGGAGAGGACCATGCGCTGGATGAGAGGCTGGTGCAGTACGACGTGAAGGCGTCGATTGCGCATGCGCGGATGCTGGCGGGGCGGGAGCTGATTACGCAGGAGGACTTTCAGCTCATCGAGAAAGGGCTGAGGGAGGTGGGTGAGGCCCATGCCCGGGGGGAGTGGAAGATCACCCTTGAGGATGAGGATGGGCAGACGGCCCTGGAGAAGCACCTGACGGCCAAGATTGGGCCAGCGGGTGGACGCGTGCACCTCGGGCGTTCACGCAACGACCAAGTCCTCACGGCGCTGCGGCTGTATCTGAAGGATGCGGTAGAAGACTTGGCACAGGGAGTCGACAAGGTTGTCGAGGCGCTGGACGGGCTGGTGGACCGGCAAGGACATGTAGCGCTGCCCGGCTATACGCACATGCAGCAGGCTATGCCGAGCTCGGTGAAGCTATGGGCGGGCGGGTTCGCAAATGAACTCCGCGATGATGCACTGGGACTGCGCTCCACCCTGCGGCGGATCGACAAGAGCCCGCTGGGTTCAGCGGCGGGATACGGCGCGCCGGCGCTGAAGCTGGATCGCGAAGCGACCGCGAAGGAGCTGGGATATTCCAGCGTCCAGGCGCCAGTTACGTCTGTGCAGCTGTCACGGGGCAAGGCAGAGAGCCATGTCCTGTTCGAGATTACGCTGGCAATGCAGGACCTGGGACGCCTCGCGAGCGACCTGCTGCTGTTCTACACGCAGGAGTTTGCGTTCGTGAAGCTGCCGGATGCGTTCACGACGGGGTCTTCTATCATGCCCCAGAAGCGTAATCCGGATGTTTTTGAGCTGATCCGCGGTCGGACGGCGACGGCCCACGGATGCCTTGTCGAGGCGCTAGGCATTTTCGCCAAGCTGCCGTCCGGCTATCAGCGGGACCTGCAGCTGTTGAAGTTTCCGCTTTTCCGAGGCACCGACACTTGCGGGCAGTCTTTAGACATCATGGCCGCCGCGATTAACGAAGTAGCGTTTGATGAGTCAACCATCAAGGCCAAGATTAATTCTGCGATCAATGCGGCCGATGAAGCATACGGACTCTCTTTAAGAGAAGGAATCCCCTTTAGAGAGGCCTACAAGAAGATCGCAGCCAGGCTCAGGTGAACCGAATCATCTGCCTGTAAGCCTCGAACTGCTCATCACGAAATCCCAAGGT
>CAYQJU010000145.1:0-4341 GCA_964417875.1 uncultured Steroidobacteraceae bacterium | reverse complement strand
AACAGGTTGGCCGTGCCCCACAGCAGCTTCACGCCGGTGGCCTGCTGGCGCTGCCTTGCCAGCGCGACCATGTGGCGCAGGTTCTTCTCGTACTGGCCGATGTCCCCGGCGTCAGGCGCAAGGTCCACGTCGTGGAAGCAGTAATAGGGCACGCCGAGCTTGGTGAAGAACTCGAACGCGGCGTCCAGGCGCGCCTCGGCGGTGGCCATCGGCGATGCGGCCTCCCACGGGAAGCGACGCGTGCCCGGCCCGAAGGGGTCGTGGCCGGCATTGGTGAAGGTGTGCCAGTAGCACACGGCAAAGCGCAGGTGCTCGGCCATGGTCTTCCCGCCGATGCGCCTGCCCGCGTCGTAAACCTTGAAGGCCAGCGGATTGTCCGAATCCCTTCCCTCGAAGGGAATGCGCCCGATGCCGGGGAAGAATTCACGCTGGCCGATGAAGGGAGTGTCCATGCTTCAGTCCTGGTCCTGTAATGCGGTGGCTGGTGCGGCCGTCGGGCCGCGGGTCCGATGGATGGAAATGGCAGCCGCCAGTTCGTGGCGGAAGCGCTCATAGGCGCTGGCATAGGCAGCGTGCCGGCCGGCATCGGGCAGGGCGCTGCGACCTGCATCCAGGGCCACATGTGCGGCGGCGATGTCGTAAAGGTCATGCGCGGAGCCTGCGGTTTCACTGGCCCACAGCGCCTGCAACGCCGCGCCGAATGCGGCGCCTTCGTTCTGCTGCGGCACTTCAACCGGCAGTCCGAACACATCCGCGATCATCTGCCGCCAGGCCGCACTCTGGCTGCCGCCGCCGGTGAGACGGATGGCGCCGAACGCAAGGCCCGCCGCGCACAGCGCGTCATGTCCGTTGCGCAGCGCATAGGTCGCCCCTTCCATCGCCGCGCGGTATGCATTGGCGCGCGTGAAGTTGGCCAGGTCCATGCCGAAAAAGCTGGCGCGCGCCTGCGGCAGGTCCGGAGTGCGTTCGCCATTGAAGAACGGCAGCATGCCGAGTCCGTCTGCACCGGGACGTGTTTCAGCCAGCAGCGCATCGCCATCGCGGGCGCTGAATCCGAATGCCTGCGCCACCTGGCCGGTGGCCACGGTGCAGTTCATCGTGCACACCAGCGGCAGCCAGGCACCGGTGGAAGAACAGAACGCCGCCCAGGCGCCCCCAGCATCGATGACGGGGCGCGGCGCACAGGTGAACAGCGTGCCAGAGGTGCCAAGGCTCATGCTCAGCATGCCGGGCTTCACATTGCCGGTGCCGATGGCGGCCATCATGTTGTCGCCACCGCCGGCCGACACGCGCACGCTTTTCGGCAGGCCAAGCTCCGCAGCAATGTGCGCGGCAATGGGGAAGCTCGCATGCGCCGCCACCAGCGGCGGCAGGCATTGCGCCAGATCCCGGTCCGGATCGGTGGCCGCCAGCATCGGCGCGGACCATTCGCGCCGGCGCACATCCAGCCAGCCAGTGCCTGAGGCATCGCCATGCTCCATCCACTGTTCGCCGGTGAGCCAGAAGTTCACGTAGTCATGCGGCAGCAGGATGCGCGCCAGCCTTGCATAGGCTTCGGGACGATGCCGCCGCGTCCAGGGCAGCTTCGAGGCCGTATAGCCGGCGAGCACGGGATTGCCGGCCAGCTCGATGCAGCGTGCGGCACCGCCCGCGCGCGCCATGATCTCGTCGCATTCGCGCTGCGTGCTGGTGTCGCACCACAGCTTCACCGGTGCCAGCACCTGGCCTGCGGCATCCAGCGGCACGAAACCATGCTGCTGGCCGGAGACCCCGATGGCCGTGACCCGCGCACGATGCGCGGCGCCCAGATCCGCCAGACAGCCGCGGATGGCGTCGATCCACCAGCCGGCCTCCTGCTCGCGGCTGCCGTCCGCGCGCGCAACCAGCTGCAGTTCCCGTGACTGCAGCGACACGACACGGCGCGCTGCAGGGTCATAGGCCAGCAGTTTCACGCCCTGGGTGCCCACATCGAGCCCGACGACGAGGCTCATCGCTTCTGCCTGCAAGCGCGCCTCCGATCTCAGCCCTGGAAGCCGCCACCGGACAGGAACTGCTGCTCCTCGGGCGTGGTGTCACGGCCGAGCAGTGGATTGCGATGCGGGAAGCGCCCGAAGCGGCGGATGATCTCGCGGTGATGGATCGCGAACTCCAGCGAGATGCCTCCGGTCGGCTGGTTCAGTTCCACGCCGCGGTCCTGGTCCGCGAGGTCCTCTGAATGCGTGAACGGCAGGCACAGGAACACGCGCAGGTCCGGTTCGATGTGCTGCAGGTGGCCCTGTGCATGCGCGCGCCGCGCGAAGTGCCGCGCCAGTGGATCGGTGGCATACATGTGCGCCGTGCCGCGAAAGGCATTGCGCGGGAACTGGTCGGTGAGGATCAGCAGCGCCAGCGCGCCCTGCGGCGTGGCGAGCCAGGCATCGTGCTGGCGGGCGGCCGCCTGCATGTGCAGGTCGAGGAAGCGCTCGCGGAAGCGCAGGTCGAAGTCCTCGTCCTTGCCGAACCAGCGCTCCCGGCCGGCCTGCTTCCAGAATTCCACCACTGCGGCTGCGGCCGCGGATTCAGTCTGTGGCATGCGCACTCCATTGCCGGGCTGTGTGGCCGGTTCCCCGGTTCATGCGCCAAGCCTACCGCAGTCACGGCGTGGACGGACCGGCACGTCCGCCCGCCGCGTTGCCGCCGCGGGCGCGCAGCACCAGCAGGCCGGTGGCGAACCACAGCAGGCCGACGCCTGCCATGACCACCTGCATGGCCTGGGCGAGAGCCGCGCGCGCGGCCTCGCGCAGCGGGGTGGCCAGCGGGGCGGGCAGTGCGTCGGCAATGCGCATCGCCTCATCCAGCGAGTCGCGCACCTGCGCTGGCAGCGGGGCGGCAGCAGCCGGGAGCAGCAAGGCGGCCGCATAGGCGATGGTCATCACGCTGCCGAACAGCGCGACACCGAGGGAGCCGCCCAGTTCGAATCCCACCTCCTCGATGGATGCGGCCATTCCGCCGCGCTCCGGCGGCGCGGCATTCATGATGGTGGTGGAAGCAAAGGTGACACTGGCGCCGATGCCAAGACCGATGCCGGCGAGCAGCGCCAGGCGCAGCGGTGCCAGGCCATGCTGCACCGGTGGCAGCAGCGCGATCAGCCAGGCGCAGCAGGCGGCCAGCGTCAGCGCGCAGAAGGCCAGCTTCGGCGGCCACAGCCGATGCATCAGCCTGCCCGCCAGCGGACCGCCGATGAAGCCGCCGATGGCCGCCGGCGTCAGCACCAGTGCAGCGGCCAGCGGCGTGCGCAGTTCCACCAGCTGCAGGTGCTGGCTCAGCACCAGCTCCATGCCCACCGCGCCAGTGGTGCCGAGGCATGCGGCGGCAAACGCGGCGCCGAACTGCGGCAGGCGGAACAGGCTGAAGTCGATCAGCGGCTGCGACCGGCCGCGCTGCGAGCGCAGATAAAAGAAGATGCTGCTCGCGGCGATGCCCAGAGCGAGGAGCAGGCGCAGCAGCGAGAAGTCCTGGCGCGCGGATTCCTTGATGGCAAAGACCACGCTGGTCAGCGCGCCCAGCAGCAGCAGCGAGCCGCGCAGGTCCCAGGGCGGTCCGCCAGGCGCCGCCCGCCGTGGCACCAGCCACAGCGTCAGCAGCAGCGCGACCATCACCACCGGCACATTGATCAGGAACACCGATCCCCACCAGTAATGCTCCAGCAGCAGGCCGGCCACCAGTGGTCCCAGCGCCATGCCGCCGGATGCGCAGCCCGCCCACAGGCCCAGCGCGAAGGTGCGCTCGCGCGGCACGGTGAATGTGCTGCGGATGATGGCCAGCGTCGCCGGCATCATCATCGCGGCGCCGATGCCGAGCCCGGCACGCCCGGTGATCAGCAGCGCCGGATCGGGCGCATAGGCCGAGGCCAGCGACGCCACGCCGAACACGACCAGGCCGGCGATGAACATGCGCCTGTGGCCGAGGCGGTCGCCCAGCGTGCCAAGGCCGGGCAGCAGTCCGGCCACGACGATGGGGTAGGCGTTGAGGATCCACAGGCGTTCGGCATTGCTGGCGTCGAGGTCACGCGTCAGCGCCGGCAACGCCACGTAGAGGACGGTGAGATCGACGCAGATCAGGAACAGGCCGCTGGTGGTGATGGCGAGCACCAGCCAGCGGCGGGCATCAAGCGGGGAGGCAGGATTCACCAGACGAAACCTGCAGGAGCTTTGCAGCGGACCAAAAAGTGGCGCTGCGCAACTATGGGCGGATATGCTCCAGAGATGGGAACGCTCATCAAGAAGCTCGCAAATGCAAAGTCGGGGGAGATCAAGGCAGTGCTTTGGTCTTTTCTGTATTTCTTCAGTCTGCTGGCCGGTT
>CAYQJU010000144.1:0-4369 GCA_964417875.1 uncultured Steroidobacteraceae bacterium | reverse complement strand
CCAGCTCGGCCAGCGGATCCTGCAGCCGCCGCGCGATCGACACCGCGCCGCGCAGGCTCACATCCAGTGATGGCAGTTCCTTCGACGCCAGTTCCGATGCGGAATACACCGACGCGCCGGCCTCGGACACCACCACCTTTGTCAGGTGCAGCTCCGGGCAGCGCCTGACCAGTTCGGCCGCGAGCCGGTCGGTCTCCCGCGATGCGGTGCCATTGCCGATGCCGATCAGCTGCACCTGGTGCTTGCGCGCCAGCGCGGCCAGCGCGTGCAGCGTGCCCTCCAGGTCATTGCGCGGCGGGAAGGGATAGACCGTGGCGGTCTCGACCACCTTGCCGGTGCCATCGACAATGGCCACCTTCACGCCGGTGCGGATGCCGGGATCCAGGCCCATCGTGACGCGCGCGCCGGCCGGGGCGGCCAGCAGCAGGTCGTGCAGGTTGCGTCCGAACACGCGGATGGCCTCTTGTTCGGCGCGCTCGCGCAGCGCGATGAACATCTCGGCCTCGAGCTGGAAGGCCAGCTTCAGCTGCCACGCCCAGCGCACCGTGTCGCGCAACCAGGCATCGGCCGGGCGGCCACGGTCGGCGATGCCATGCCGCGCGGCGATCTTGATCTCGCAGCTGGTCTGCACCGGGCCTGTGCCGGCATCCTGCGCGGCCAGCTCCTCCGGCAGCTTCAGCGATACGCGCAGCACGTCCTCGCTGCGGCCGCGAAACAGCGCCAGCGCACGATGCGAGGGCACGCTGGCGAGCGGCTCGGAATAGTCGAAGTAGTCGCGGAACTTCGCGCCGGTCTCTTCCTTGCCCTCGGCCACCTTCGACACCACCACGCCCTGTTCCTGCACATGCGCGCGCAGCTGGCCCAGCAGCTCGGCATCCTCGGCGAACTGCTCCATCAGGATCTGGCGCGCGCCCTCGAGCGCCGCCT
This sequence comes from uncultured Steroidobacteraceae bacterium, assembly GCA_964417875.1. Classification (GTDB taxonomy): domain Bacteria; phylum Pseudomonadota; class Gammaproteobacteria; order Steroidobacterales; family Steroidobacteraceae; genus ZC4RG30. The sequence goes on along the minus strand of CAYQJU010000144.1, from coordinate 3,442 downwards.
TCACGTCCGCCACGCCGGGGTTGTCGCCGTCTTCGCTGGAGAAGGGTTGCTTCAGGTAGCCGGCCGCCTCGGTGGCCGGGTCGAGCGTGGGATCGGCCAGCAGGCTGGCGGCCAGCGGCGCGAGCCCGGCCTGGCGCGCGATCTGTGCACGCGTGCGGCGCTTCGGCTTGTACGGCAGGTACAGGTCTTCCAGGCGCTGCTTGCTGTCGGCAGCTTCGATCGCGGCGCGCAGTTCCGGCGTGAGCTTGTCCTGCTCGCCGATGCTCTTCAGCACCGCCTCGCGGCGTTCCTCCAGCGATCGCAGGTACACCAGGCGCTCGGACAGCATGCGCAGCTGCGCATCATCCAGTCCGCCGGTGGCTTCCTTGCGGTAGCGCGCGATGAACGGCACCGTGGCGCCATCGTCGATCAGCGAGATGGTGGCGGCAACCTGCGCAGGCTTGATGGCCAGTTCGCTGGCGAGGCGGATTTCGATCGGCGGCAGCACGACGGACCGTGGCGGCGGGAAGGGACGCGAACTATGCAGAATGCTCCACGCGGCAACAAGACTTGCATTCCCGGTCGAGCGCGCATGGCGGTGCCGGTCGGTATGTTCGGCGACATGATTCGGGCACCTCGCACCCCTGAAGGAGCGAAGAGCCCTGCGGGATGCCGGACAGCGCCTCGGCCCAGGCCGTGCCGCTCAGGCGTTCTCGCTCGCCGCCCACTCGCGGTTGATCGCCAGCGCCACCAGCGTGCAGATCACGCCGGACAGCAGGTAAAGCCCCACCGACCAGACGCCGAAGCGGCTGGCCAGGAACAATGCCACCAGCGGCGCAAAGCCTGCGCCGATGAACCAGGCTGAATTGGCGACGATGGCCGCGCCGGTATAACGATGCAGCGGCGGCAGCTTGCTGTTGACCACGCCGGAGGACTGCCCGAATGCCAGGCCCAGCAGCACGAAGCCGCCGAGCATGTAAACCGCCTCGCCGAGTTGCCCGGCTCCCAGAAGCTGCGGCGCAAAGCCGCTGTAGGCGCCAATCAAGGCAGCCGAGACACCGAGCACGGCACGCCGGCCGACACGGTCGGCAAGAAAACCGGAGCCCATGATGGCGCCGACGCAGACCAGTGCGCCGCTGGCCTGCAGGATCAGGAAGCGCACTGGCTGGTCGAGATTGTTCAGCTGCACCCACGACAGCGGGAACACCGTGACCAGGTGAAACAGCGCGAAGCTCGCCAGCGGTGCAAAGGCGCCCAGCGCGATGGTGCGCCACTCGCTGCGCAGCGTGCGGAACGGCGGCGAGGGTTGCAGTTCGCGCGATGCGAAGGCCCGCTGGAACTCGGGTGTGGCAACCAGGCGCAGTCGCGCGAACAGCGCCACGGTGTTGATCGCCAGCACCACGAAGAAGGGATAGCGCCAGCCCCATTGCAGGAAGTCTTCGGTGCTCAGCAGCGACAGGAAATAGGCGAACAGTGCGCTGGCCAGCGCAAGGCCGAGCGGCGCGCCGAGCTGCGGCACCATCGCGTACCAGCCACGGCGGCCGCGCGGCGCATTCAGCGCCAGCAGCGACGGCAGCCCGTCCCATGCGCCGCCCAGCGCGATGCCCTGGGAAAGGCGGAAGAACGCCAGCAGCCACACGGCGACCAAGCCGACGCGCTCGTAGGCCGGCAGCAGCGAGATCGCCATGGTCGATCCGCCCAGCAGGAACAGCGCGATGGTCAGCTTCACACCGCGGCCGTGGCGGCGGTCGATGGCGGTGAACAGCAGCGTGCCGATGGGCCGGCCGACGAAGGCCAGCGAGAACAGCGCGAAGGAGTACAGCGTGCCGGTCAGCGGATCGACGAATGGAAACACCAGCGCGGGGAAGACCAGCACCGAGGCGATGGCATAGACGAAGAAGTCGAAGAATTCGCTGGTGCGGCCGATGATCACGCCGATGGCGATGTCGCCGGGCGAGATGCCTTCGTGCCGCGCATTCACCAGCCGCGCGTCGCGCTCGAGGTCTGCCGAGTTCGCAGAGGATGCTGGGATGTTCATCAGGCCCTCTTGCCATCCTTGCACGCATGGCACCTGGCGCATCGTGCAAGAGGTGATCCCCCTTGCGCAAGCGGGGGTGTTGGAGGCATTGTGCATCAGGTCCGCGACAGCTTGCCAAAGGCCATCGCTGCAACCCATTCCTCATGAAGTGCCGGAACGCAATCGTATTGTTGGCGCTGCTGGGGCCGCTCGCGGCCTGCGGTCCGGTACTCGATCCCGCCGGCGACATTGCCCGGCAGCAGCGCGACCTGATCTACATCTCCACCGGCCTGATGCTGCTGATCATCATCCCGGTGATGGTGCTGATCGTGGTGTTCGCCTGGCGCTACCGCAAGGGCGGGCAGGGCACCTACGACCCGGAATTCGACCATTCCACGGGCCTGGAGCTCGCCATCTGGTCCGCGCCACTGCTGATCATCATCGCGCTGGGCGCGCTCACCTGGTCCAGCACGCACCTGCTCGATCCCTTCCGGCCGCTGCCGGCCAGCGAAGAGGGCGAAGGGCCGCTGGTGGTGCAGGTGGTTTCGCTCGACTGGAAGTGGCTGTTCATCTATCCGGAGCAGGGCATCGCCACCGTCAACGAGCTGGCCGTGCCGGTGGACCGCCCGGTGCGCTTCGACATCACCTCGTCGAACATGATGAACACGTTCTACGCGCCGACGATGGCCGGCATGATCTATGCGATGCCCGGCATGCGCAGCCAGCTGCATGCCATCGTGAACCGGCCGGTGGAATCCGAGGGCTATTCAGCCAACTACAGCGGGTCGGGTTTCTCCTACATGCGCTTCCGCTTCCTGGGCATGGAAGACGCCGCATTTGAAGGCTGGATCAACCAGGCCCGCGCCAGCAGCGAGGTGCTCGGTCTGCCGGCCTATCGCGAACTGCTGGCGCCGTCCGAGCGCGTGCCGGTGATGCGCTTCTCGCAGGTCGACCCCGACCTCTTCCGCCGCACGGTGGAACGCTGCATCGAACCGGGCACCCAGTGCATGAGCGAGTGGATGGACCATGGCCACGGCACCGCCGATGTGATGCCGGACGGCAACCAGGGAGCACCCGCGTTGTGACCGAGACCTCCCTCACCCAGCTGATCTTCGGCCGCCTGGACTGGCATTCCTTCCCGATCCACGAACCCATCCTGCTGTGGACGTTCATCGTCGTGCTGCTGCTGGGTGCCGGCCTTGTGGCCGTGGTGACCAGATACCGGCTGTGGGGATGGCTGTGGCGCGAGTGGCTGACTTCGGTCGACCACAAGAAGATCGGCATCATGTACATCATCCTCGGCATCGTCATGCTGCTGCGTGGCATTGCCGACGCAGTGATGATGCGCCTGCAGCAGGCCTGGGCCTTCGGCGCCAGCGAGGGCTATCTCGACGCCCACCACTTCGACCAGATCTTCAGTGCCCACGGCACCATCATGATCTTCTT
>CAYQJU010000143.1:0-4374 GCA_964417875.1 uncultured Steroidobacteraceae bacterium | reverse complement strand
CGGCGGAAACGGACCTAGCGCCTGCGGATGGATTCCAGGTAGCGGAAGAAATCCGAATTGGCGTCGATCATCAACGTCGCGTTGTCGCCCAGTGCTTCATAGCTCTCGAGCGTCTTGAAGAAGGAGTAGAACTCCGGATCCTTGCCATACGCGCGGCCGTAGATGCGCGTGGCTTCGCCGTCGGCCCGGCCGCGGATCTCTGCCGCCCTGCGCTCCGCTTCGGAGCTGATGCTGCGCAGCTCGCGTTCCATGTCACCCAGGATCTCCTGGCTGCGACCCTGGCCCTCGGAACGGAAGCGCTCGGCGATGCTCTGCCGCTCTGAAACCATGCGGCTTTCGACCTGACGCTGCACCGACTCGATGTAGTTGAGCCGCCGGATGCGCACGTCGATCAGTTCGATGCCGAGGCCAGGCATCATGCGGGCCGCGGCCTGCAGCATCTCGCGCTCGAGCACCGCACGGCCCTTCTCGGGTCGGACCAGCGCCTCCTCGGTGATGGCCAGGCCTTCTTCGGCGGCAATCACGGCGGCAGCGTCCACTTCCCAGTCGGCCGAACGCACGATCTCTTCCAGCTCGGTGCCGGAGACGATGTCGCGCGCCACCGAATCGATGATGTCGTCCAGGCGCGTGCGGGCACCGGCCTCGTCGCGCACCGAACGCAGGAACTGCAGCGGGTCGGCGATGCGCCAGCGTGCGGTGGTGTCCACGACGATGAACTCCCGGCCCAGCGTCGGGATCTGGCTCACGTCGCCATCCCATGCCAGCAGGCGCTTGTCGAAGCGACGCACTTCCTGGATGAAGGGCACGCGCCAGTGCAGCCCCGGCTCGTCGATCAGGTCGCCGATGGGCTCGCCGAACTGCACGATGATGCCCTGCTCGGCCTCGTCGATGATGAACGCGGCGCTCCAGGCAACGAAGGCGATGGCGGCAGCGGCGATGCCGATCAGGATGCTGCGGTCTTTCATCAGTTGCCCTCCCGGCGCGGGGTGGCGGCCTGTGCCGCCGCTTGTGGTGGCGACGCGCGCTGCGGCTGCGCATCGCGCAGGCTCAGCAGCGGCAGCGGCGGCACCTGTCCGTCCTGCACCATCAGCACGCTCCCCACCCGGGGGAACACCTGCCTGAGCGTTTCAAGATACAGGCGCGAGCGGGTCACATCCGGCGCGCCGCGATACTCGGCCAGCACCGATTCGAAGCGGGCGGACTCGCCCAGCGCGAGATTGACGCGCTCGGTGGCATAGCCCTCCGCTTCCGAAACGACACGGTTGGCCTCGCCCTGTGCGCGGGGAATCGCCTGGTTGGCCTGCTTGGTGGCCTCGTTGATCATGCGCTCGCGTTCCTGGCGGGCTTCGTTCACTTCATTGAAGGCCGGTTGCACCCGCGGCGGCGGCACCACGTTCTGCAGCTCGACGGTGATGATCTGGATGCCATTGTCATACCGGCTCATCGCAGCCTGGATCTCATCCCGCGCAGTGTTGGAGATATCCACGCGGCCGACCGTCAGCACATCGCTGCCGATGCGGTTGCCGACAATGCGGCGCATGACCGATTCAGAGAGGTCGCGAAGCGTGCGACCGGGCTCGCGCATCGCATAGAGATATTTGATGGGATCGGCGATGCGGTACTGCACCACCCATTCCAGGTCGATGACATTCAGGTCACCGGTGAGCATCAGGGACTCATGGGTGAAATCGGTTTCGGAGAAGGTGCTCATGCCGTCCCGGGTGCGGCCCTCGGTGCGAAACCCGAATTCCTCCTTCAGCACGCGCTCGGTGGCGACGAACTGCGCGCGGTCGATGCCGAAGGGCAGGCGAAAATGCAGACCAGGGTCGGCAATGCCGATCACCTTGCCCAGTCGCTTGATCACCGCACGCTGTTCCGGCTGCACGGTATAGAACGAGCTCCACGCACCCCACACGGCCAGCAGCACCGCCAGCACAGTGAGGATGCCGCGGCGGGAAGGGCCGTCAGAGAAGAAATCGTCCGAAGATCTGCCGCCGCCCGGTGGCACGCCACGCGGCCCCTGGCCATGCGGGACCTGGTTGTCGATGATCTTCTTCAGCCATTCCCGACTCTGGCTCATTCATTCTCTCCCCCGCGACGTGGCCGCCGAGGATACACAGTCATGGTCGGGAGCGGTGGCTACAGGGCAGATTTTCCATCGCACTGCGAAAGATCTGCGCGCAACTGCCGGGCCTGGTCGAAACTCGCGATCCTCGCTCGGCAGATTTCCATCGTTCGCGTCGGCTCTCAATCAGAGCCTCAAGGGCTCGGCTCGTCGGATGGGTGTCTCATCGATCAACGCGATCAGCGGCGACCGCCTCGAGGGCACCGCCCGCATCCACCCGCACGCCGACCTGGATGGGCTGGCAGCACACCTGGCAGTCCTCCACGTAGGTCTGCGCGCCAGCCGAAAGATCGAGGCGGATCAGGATCACCTCGCCGCAGTACGGACAGCCAATGTCCGTGAAGGATTCCAGCGCATCACTGCCAGTTTCTTCGCCGGGCTCGAGGACCGGCTCGAGGCCATAGAGTTGGTCGATGTCGGTGGGTCTGCCCATGCGGCTGGATTTCAACTTGAACTTCACGACATCGGATTCGCCGGCGTCCCCGGCTCCGGCGGCAGCGGAATGAATTCCTGGTCATCCAGGTCCGGCAGCTTCATGCGGCCGGCGCGCCAGTCGGCCTTGGCCTGCTCGATGCGTTCCTTCGATGAGGACACGAAATTCCATTCGATGAAACGCGGCCCGACCGGCTCGCCACCCAGCACCATCACCACGGCGTCGGCGATGCCGCGGATCACGCCCGGCGCGCCCGGGGTGAGCACCAGCATCTGCCCGGAGTCGAACTGGCTGCCCTGCGCCTCGATGCGGCCAAGCACCACATAGATGGCGCGCTCGGACATGTGCGCGGGTACCTCGAGGCGCGCGCCGGCGGAAAGCTGCACATGCATGTAGAACAGCGGCGAGTGGGTGTGCACGGCGGCGCGCAACCCCAGGGCATCGCCCGCGATCAGTCGGCCCTTCACACCTTCCGCATCGAACACGGGCAGGTCATCCCAGCCGTGGTGCGTGAACGAGGGATCGCATTCCTCGTCCTCCTGCGGCAATGCCACCCAGGCCTGGATGCCGTGCAGCGGACCGCCCTCGCGCCGCGCCTTCTCGAAGCGCTCGCTGTGCGTGATGCCGCGCCCGGCGGTCATCCAGTTCACCTCGCCGGGCACGATGGGCTGCTCGGAGGCGACGCTGTCGCGATGCATGATCTCGCCGTCGAACAGATAGGTGATTGTCGCAAGCCCGATGTGCGGATGCGGGCGCACGTCGACATTGCGCGGGATGCCGGCCGGCATGTCGACCGGTCCCATGTGATCGAAGAAGACGAAGGGACCCACCATGCGCCGCTTGTGGAAGGGCAGTACCCTGCCGACTTCGAAGCCGCCAAGATCCTTGCGGCGCTGGGAAATCACCAATTCGATCATGCGACTCTCCGGTCCGTGGCAGGACGGCCAATGTCCTACGGATCACCCGGCCGTTCAAGCGTCGCGACGGCTTCGGACCAACCCATGAAAGCCGGAAGTCCCCAGTGTCCGTGCTAGCCTGATGGGCCGCGCATTCATCGCCCGCCTGGAAGGTCGCCTTCAAAGCGCATCGATCAGCAAGGAGATTCGCCATGAGCAAGATGGAAACTGGTTCGACGATGTCCACCGGCGCACCGGCGCCCAGCGACCGCAACTCGCTGACCATCGGGCCGGACGGTCCCCTCCTGCTGCACGATGTGCATTTCCTGGAGCAGATGGCGCATTTCAACCGTGAAAAGGTCATCGAGCGGCAGCCGCATGCCAAGGGTTCCGGTGCTTTCGGCGTGTTCGAGACCACCGAGGATCTCTCGCGCTACACCCGCGCCGCGCTGTTCCAGAAAGGAACGAAGACCGACATGCTGGCCCGCTTCTCGACGGTGGCCGGTGAGCAGGGCAGCCCCGACACCTGGCGCGACGTGCGCGGATTCAGCCTGAAGTTCTACACCAGCGAAGGCAATTACGACCTGGTGGGCAACAACACGCCGATCTTCTTCGTGCGCGACCCGATGAAGTTCCCGCATTTCATCCGCAGCCAGAAGCGCCTGCCGGACTCGGGCCTGCGCGACAACCACATGCAATGGGACTTCTGGTCGAGCAATCCGGAGTCCGCCCACCAGGTCACCTACCTGATGGGCGAGCGCGGCCTGCCGCGCACCTGGCGTCACATGAACGGCTATGGATCCCACACCTACATGTGGATCAACAAGGCCGGCGAGAAGTTCTTCGTCAAGTATCACTTCCATAGCCAGCAGGGCATGGAGTTCTTCAGCAACGCCGAAGCCCAGGCCATGGCCGGCGGC
>CAYQJU010000142.1:0-4382 GCA_964417875.1 uncultured Steroidobacteraceae bacterium | reverse complement strand
TGGGCGGACGACGAGCTGCGCAGCGTCAATGCCCAGATCGAGTACGTGCTGCGCGACGCGCTGCGCAAGGCCGGGCGCCTGCCCGGTGCGCCACCCTCGCCTTCGCACGACGATCAGGAGCCCGGATGAGCGTCCGGCCGCTGCCATCGACGCGCGCCGCGGCCGGGCAGTGCACCGCTGGACCGCGCCGGATCCGTGATCCGGCGCCCGCAGACCTGTCACACCAGTCCTTCACCAGCGTCCCTGACAAGACCCACCCTGCACTGCGGCCGCATGTGTTCCGGGACGAACGGCCTCCGTGTCATCCAGGCATCAAGGAAAACGTTCAATGAGCAGACGTTGGCAGTACAAGGTCGTCGCGTTGAAGCACAGCTTCATGGGTCTGAAGCCGGCTGCGATCGAGGAAGGCTGGCCCAGCTCGGCCTGCAGGGCTGGGAGCTGGTCACGGCAATGCCCTATGGAACGCATGTGCATCTCTACCTGAAGAAGGAGTACTGAAATGACGCTGCAGCATCGCATCGCATTGTTCGCGTGCCTGGCGCTGGCCGCCGCCGTGCCGGCCCAGGCCCAGGAGACCGCCGCAGACGCGGACTCCGCCGCCATCGCCCTGGCCACCGCGGTGCTCGACCGCATGGAAGCCGGCGATTTCGAGGGTGTCAGCGCGGATTTCAACGCGCAGATGCGCGCCGGACTCGATCCGGCCCGGCTGGCCGCCGTGCAGCGCCAGATCGAGGGGGCCGGTGCGGTGGTCGAGCGCGCCGAGCCGCGCGTGCTGCACCACGACGGCTACCCCGTGGTCGTGTTCCGGATCCGGCGCGAGCAGGCAACGCTCGATGCGACGGTCGCGGTCGACGGCGATGGAATGGTCGGTGGCCTGCACTTCGTGCCTGCGGCGGGCGGGCCGCAGTAGCCGGCGCGACGCCGCGCCATCGCGACACCGCGGCGACGACACGTTCGCGAACCCGATACGGACACCGGACATGAGCCACGACGCCCATGACATCCCCCTGGCGCCGCTGCCGCAGCAGGCCTGGGTATTCCTGGTCGCACTCGCCGCGGCACTTGTGCTGGCCGGGGTGCTGCTGCCGGCCGGACGTCTGGTGCCGGCGCCGGCATGGCCCACGATCGCGTTCGGCCTTGCGCTGCTGCTGGTGGCGCCTGCGCTGGCGCTGCGCCGGCGACGGCTCGCGATCGAGGGCGACGAGCTGGTGGTGGCGGCGACCTTCTATACCCGGCGGGTGCCGGTGCGCACGCTCGACCTGGAGCACGCCCGTGTCGTCGATCTGGCCGAGCACACCGGACTCAAGCCCTGGCTCGGCGCCAACCGCTTCGACCTGCCCGGCTTCCAGGCCGGCTACTACCTGATGCGCAACCGCCAGCGCGCGTGCTGCATGATCACCGCGCGCGAGCGGGTCCTGGTGCTGCCGCTGCGCGACGGCAGGCTGCTGATGGTCAGTCCGCTCCAGCCGCGCGATCTGCTGGCGCGGCTGGAGCGCATCGCCAGCGCACCCATGCGCGGCTAAGCTGCGCGCATGCGCGTCCATTCCCGCTTCCTGCTCAACACCAGCCGCATCGAACTGTGGCCGGCGTCGCTGTTGCGCGCGCGCGCCAGCGGCGATGCCCGGATCCTGTCCCGCGCCCGGCGCGTGCTGCGGCGCAAGCGCGATGGCCGCTACCTGGCGGCCGTGCTGGATGAAGGCCTGATGCCGCTGCTGCCGCGGCTTGGGCGCGAGCCGGGGATCGACGAGGCGCTGGACCTGCTCGACAGCGAGCCGGGCCAGCGCGGCGCAGTCGATCCGGCGACGCTGCCGCTGCACGGACTGGTCGAGCGGCTCGATGCGCTGGGCCTGGAAGCGGACGCGTACGCGGCGCGCACCGGCCTGGACCTGATGGCCGAACCGCTGGTGCTGGCGCTGGCCGGCTTCGACCGCTACCGCCGCCCGCTGTGGCTGCAGGCCGACGCGGCGCGCGCATGGCAGCGCATGCGCGCAGCCGCGGCGCGCGACGGCGCGGTGCTGGAGGCGATCTCCGGCTACCGCAGCCACGACTACCAGCTCGGCATTTTCGAGCGCAAGCTGGCGCGCGGGCTGGCGGTCGCCGACATCCTCACCGTCAACGCCGCGCCGGGCTTCAGCGAGCACCATTCGGGCGACGCGCTGGACATCGGAACGCCTGGCGAACTGCCGGCGGAGGAATCGTTCGAAGCGACCGCTGCCTTCGACTGGCTGGCGCGGCGTGCGGGGGATCACGGCTTCGCGCTGAGCTACCCACGCGGCAATGCGCACGGAATCGTGTACGAGCCCTGGCATTGGCGGTTCGTGCGGCCGGGCGAGGTGCGCGGAACCTGACTCCCGATCGCGGCCGAACGGCTCCCGCGGCGCGCGCTGCTGGACGCGGACTTCAGTCCCGCAGCGCCGAGGCCGCGTACAGCAGCCAGCCCAGCAGTACCAGCGCGCCGCCGAACGGCGCCGCAGCCGAGGACCCGCCGGCCATCGCCTTCCACGCCAGCGTGCCGGCGAACAGCACGCTGCCGGCCAGCAGCAGCACCAGCGCCGCGAGCGCCAGCCGCGACAGCGGGGCGCGTGCCAGCGCCGCCAGCGCGACCCCGTGGCCGAAGGCATGCACGGCCGCCGTCTGCGCCATCACCCGCACAGGCTCCGCCGCGCCATGCGCGGCCCAGGCCCCCAGCGCCACGCCCGCAGCTGCCAGCAGCGCGCCGCTTGCGCGCAGCCAGCCATCCGAACCGCCGGCGGTACCGCTCACGGCTGCAGGGAGCGGAACGCAGCGCGCCGCATCCGGGGGATGCGGCGCGCGGAAGACCACGACGTCGGCGCGGCCAGGCCTATTCCTTCAGTTCCCAGAACACCTCGAACTTGCCGTTCGCGGTAAAGGCCTCGTCGATGCCGTTCACGTAGTACTCGAACGGGCGGCCGGTGACTTCGTGGCCGTGGGTCATCGCCCAGGCGCGGACCGCGTTGCGCACGTTCTCCAACTCGGCCATGAAGCCCGTGTACTCGCCGCGCGCGGCCTTGCTGGCCTCGACCCGGATGTACTCGACCGGCGCGCCGTCGGGAATCTCGACCTTCAGCTCGCCCTCGTCCACCGCCGGTGCCCGGGCCACTGCGGGGGCGTCGTCGTCGCCGTTCTCCTCGGCGGCATCGCCGCCGGAGGCAGCGTCGCCCTCGCCCTTGCGGCGGACCGGCAGGACCACGTCGAAGGTGTAGTTCTCGCGCCCGAGCTCGGTCGAGACGATGCGCAGCGGGCCGGCCGGCACCAGGTCGTTGGCCTCCATGGTGCGCTTGATCCACTCGCTGTTGGCCTTCATCGAGCGCTGGATGGCCTCGTTGTTGCGCTCCACCGCGCCGGCGAAGACCGACAGCAGGTTCTCGGCCGGCAGCTCGACCACGCCGAGGTTGGTCAGGCTGACGCCATCGGCGCGGTAGTCGACGTTGGGCACGGCGGCCAGGATGCTGGTGAGCTTGGCCAGGCCCAGCTTCATGTCCTCGCCCACGTGGCCGCGCACGTACATGCCGGCGTAGCGCCCCAGCAGGTTCCAGCCGTAGTCGACGTTGTAGGTCTGGGTGATCTCGATGTTGCGCCCGCCGCGGCCGGTCGGCCGGAGCGTGAAGCTCATGCGCTTGTTGTCACCGCGGTCGGGGGTATCCAGGCTGTAGACCACGCGCGCGTCGGGCTCGCTCTCGACGATCTCCCAGCTGCCCTCGCCCAGCGAGCGCTCGTCGGACTCGTACTCCAGGCGCGCGCCGACGCCGGATTCGGGCCCGGAATGGGTGAGGCGGATGGCCGGGTCGCGCAGGGCGACCGGGTTCCATTCGTCGAACCTGTGCACGCTGTTGAGCGTGTCGAAGACGATCGACTGGCGCCGGTTGGTCTCGACCTTCTCGGTGATCGTGCGGCTCGACGGCAGGAACACGCCCACGAGCACGAACAGCACGGCGACGATCGCCATTGAAATCAGGATCTCGAGCAAACGGGTCATTCAGGGTTCTCCGGGACCATTTCCCGCCTTCGCGGGCGCAAGTCGCCAATCCTATCAAGAACCCCCCACGCGCGGCGAGCCGTGCGAGCGCTGAATTCGTATCGGGCGGGCGGCGGCAAGGTTGCCGGCGCAACCGCCCGGGCCGGGCGGACCGGGAAAACCGGCGCGTCCGGCGCGCCATGCCGCGCCGGCCCGGCCCGTGCGGGACCGGCCGGATGCCGCGGGTGGCCGGTGCAGGAGCGCCGCTCAGACCAGCTGCAGTTCGAAGGCCTTGAGCACCGCCCGGGTGCGGTCGCGCACGCCGAGCTTGGAGAGACTGTTCGAGACGTGGTTCTTGCTCGTGCCCTCGGCCACGCCCAGCGAGTTAGCGATCTCCTTGTTCGAG
>CAYQJU010000141.1:0-4408 GCA_964417875.1 uncultured Steroidobacteraceae bacterium | reverse complement strand
GGTGAAGCCCACCTGGGGCGCTGCGGTGTGCAAGGGCGACATCGGGCGCATGAATGTCGGCGGCGGCGGTGGTGGATTCGGCGGCTTTGGCGGCGGCGGTGGCCGCGGCGCAGGTCCCGGTGCAGGCCCTGGTGGCGCGCCCCGTAGCGGTGGCCCGGGCGCCGTGCCTCGCAGTGGTGGCCCCGGCGCGGCCGGTGCGGCCGCCGGTGCGGCGGCTGGCGCGGCGGCCGGACCTGGCGGTCCGCCTCCCGGCGCCGGCGGTTTCGGTGGCTTTGGTGGTGGACGCGGTGGCGCCGGTGCGGCACCCCAGCCGCCGGTGGTCCTCAGCCGCAACGGCAAGGACTTCACCGCGGCCGGCGAAGCCACGGTGGTGGCTGGCACCGAGATCAAGGTCACGACCGAGCGGGCGACGCTGCCCATCAGCATCAGCCAGCTGGACCCTGGTTCATGGGTGATTTTCGAGCTGCCTGGCTTCACCAAGGCCGCCTCGGGCACCGAAGTGAACAGCCTCGACGCCTTGCGCAAGGCCGACACCACCTCTTACTACAAGGCGAAGGATGCCCTGTGGGTGAAGGTGGTCTCCGCCGCTCCAGCCGCAGGCGCCGGCGGTGGTGGCCCGCGCGGCGGCGGCTTCGGCGGCCCTGCGGGCAGGATCGAAGTCAGCCGCTGACCTTCAGCCCTCCGGCTGTTGAACAAGCCCCGGCCGCAAGGTCGGGGCTTTTTTTCTGGTTATGACGTTTTCGCCTTCCGCCGAAGCTTGCGCTCCGGCGGACGAGCCCTGCGCTTGCCGATCGCGCTATCCTCTGCGATCAGATAAGGGCACAACTTTCAAGTTCGGGGGTCGATTTCCATGAGCAAGCGCCATCGTTCAATCCTGCTTGCATCGCTGGTCCCGGCATTGCTGCTCAGCGGCCTGTCCGCCGCCGCGCAGGCCCAGGATGCAGCATCAACCGCAAGCCGCTGGTCTGATCCGGCCACTTGGCCGAACCGCCAAGTCCCTGCCGCGGGTGACAAGGTCACCATCGCCAAGGATCAGCAGGTGATCCTCGACGTCAGTCCGCCGGCACTGAACGGCCTGTCGATCGACGGCAGGCTGGTGTTCTCGAATGATGCGGACCTCGAGCTGACCACCGAGTGGATCATGCTGCACGGTGAACTGCAGATTGGCACCGAGGCAAAACCCCACACGCGCAAAGCCACCATCACCTTCACCGACAACGTGAAAGGCGAGGACATCATGGCCGGCATGGGCGACCGCGGCATCATGATCTCCGGTGGCACGCTGAACCTGCATGGCGACCGCACCAATGCGTGGACGAAGCTTTCGGCCACGGCCAATGCCGGCAGCAACTCGATCCAGGTGCTCGACGCCACAGGCTGGCGCGTCGGTGACCAGATCGTGCTGGCCTCCACCGATTACGATCCGCGCCAGGCCGAGAAGCGCACGATCACGGCGATCCGCGGCAACGCCCTGACGCTCGACAGGCCGCTGCAGTACATGCACTTCGGCAAGATCACCTTCGACATCGACCAGCGCGGCGAAGTGGGCCTGCTGACGCGCAACATCAAGATCCAGGCTTCCGAGGATGCGGAACAGTCGTTCTTCGGCGGCCACATCATGGCGATGCCATCGAGCCGGATGTATGTCTCGGGCGTCGAACTCACTCGCATGGGCCAGAACCTGACGCTCGCCCGCTATCCCATCCACTGGCATCTGGTGGGCGACGCGAAGGGCCAGTACATCAGGAACGCGGCGATCCACGACACGTACAGCCGCTGCGTGACCGTGCACGGCACCGACAACCTGCAGATCGAGAACAACGTGACCTACAACAACGTGGGTCACTGCTTCTTCCTCGAGGACGGCATCGAGACCGGCAACCAGTTCGTCCGCAATCTTGCGATCCAGACCAAGTGCCATACGTCCAAGCCCTGCGACCCGACGAATCTGGCTCCTTTCGGCACGACCTCTGACGGCCTGAATTTCAAGACCACCGGCCAGGACTCCAGTGAGATCCTGATTCCGTCAGACAACACCGTGTCGTCGTTCTGGATCACCAATCCGGACAACGTCTACCGCGACAACGTGGCGGCCGGCTCCGACTCGACGGGTTTCTGGCTGGCCATCCCGGAGCACCCGATGGGCCAGTTCGAAGGCACCGAGATCAGCAGGAACACCTGGCCGCGTCGCATGAAGTTGCGTGAGTTCAAGGGCAATGTCGCCCACTCGAACTTCGACGGTTACATGGGCGATCGCGCCCCGCGGCCGGATGGCAAGTTCGCGGTCGGCGGATACATCTCGCTGGCTGATCCTTCCGACCCGAACAGCGCCCAGGTGGAGTCGGTGATCGAGGACTTCACCGTCTACAAGAACCGCAACAGCGGCATCTGGGCCCGCGGTGAGCTCCGCCTCTACAGGAACCTGAGGATGGCCGACAACGGCATCGGGTTCACGCAGGCGTCGGGCAACTTCGGTCGTTCGCTGTACACATCGCGGGTGGTCGACTCGCTGTTCGTCGGTGAAAGCGAGAACGTCGGCAACCCGATGACGGATGCCGAGAAGAAGGCGGGCCGCAGCCTGCCGTTCCCGGAGCTGCCGGATTTCCCCGTCCGCGGCTACGAGTTCTATGACTTCCATCATGAACTCGACAACAACACCTTCGTGAACTACCAGGACAACGCCACCCGCAAGACCGGGGCGCTTTCCTACCTGCTGTTCACCAGCTTCGGCATGAGCACCAACAACACCGTCTCGCGCTCGAAGTTCATCAACGCCAAGCCGGTGTATTTCCCGCCCATCGACAACCGGTGGAGCAACGATGACTACGGCAACACGATCTACAAGACCTCGGTGTTCAACGACAAGGACGGCACCATCACCGGCAAGCGCAATTCCTACATCGTCAACATCACCGGCATCGACGTCGACGAAGCCTGCGAGGTCAAGCCCACGTGGAACGCCGCGGTGTGCACCGGCGACATCGGGCGCATGGATCTGGGCGGCGGCGGGCCGGTCGGCTTCAGTTTAGGTGGCGGCGGCGGTCCGCGTGCCGGTGGGCCCGGCGCCGGTGCCGCGCGCGGTGGAGCGCCCGGCCGTGGCGCGGCAGGTCCCGGTGCAGGGGCGCCCAGGGCGGCGGGCCCCGGTGGGCGCGCTGGTGGACCGGGCGGAGCGGTCGCCCAGCCGGCGGTCTTCCAGATCGCCCCGGGCGGTGGCCGCATCCGGGGGACGCCTGCGCCCTCCGGCCCGCCGGTCATCCTCAGTCGCAATGGCAAGCAGTTCACGTTCGAAGTGGAAACCAATGTCCGCGCCGGCACCACGTACAAGGTGACCACCGAGAGGCCATCCGTGAACATCACGCTGAAGGAACTGGATGCCGGTTCGTGGGTGATGTTCGAGCTGCCGGGCTTCAGCACGGCGAATGCGGGTACGGCCGTGGACAGCCTGGATGCCCTGCGCAAGGCCAGCGGCACCTCGTATTACAAGGGCGATGACGCGCTGTGGGTCAAGCTGGTGTCCTCCGGTGACATCATGGCCACCGGGCCGACACAGGGCAAAGGGCCGGGCGATACGCTGCAGGTCAGCCGCTAGGCGCCACGCAGCGCCGGCCGCACGCCCCCGGCACAGGTGTCGGGGGCGTTTTTTCTTCGGGTTTTTCCGCGGTTTTCCATCGGGGTCGAATCCATGAGCAGAAAAAATCGTTCATTGCTTCTTGCGTCGATCATCCCGGCATCCCTGGTCATCAGCGTGCTTGCGGTCGTCCCGTCCCGGCAAGCCGATGCGCAGGCGGCCACGCCGTCCAACTGGTCTGATCCCGCCACCTGGCCCGACGGCAAGGTGCCAGCGGCAGGCGACAAGGTCACCATCGCGAAGGACCAGCAGGTGCTGCTCGATGTGAGCCCGCCGGCGCTGAACGGCCTGTCGATCGACGGCAGGCTGGTGTTCTCGAACGATGCGGACGTTGAGCTCACCACCGAGTGGATCATGCTGCACGGCGAGCTGCAGATCGGCACCGAGTCGCGCCCGCACACCCGCAAGGCGACCATCACCTTCACCGACAACGTGAAGGGCGAAGACATCATGGCCGGCATGGGCGACCGCGGCATCATGATC
This sequence comes from uncultured Steroidobacteraceae bacterium, assembly GCA_964417875.1. Lineage (GTDB taxonomy): Bacteria > Pseudomonadota > Gammaproteobacteria > Steroidobacterales > Steroidobacteraceae > ZC4RG30. The sequence goes on along the minus strand of CAYQJU010000141.1, from coordinate 297 downwards.
TCCGGCGGCACGCTGAACCTGCATGGCGACCGCACGCACACCTGGACGAAGCTCGCGAAGACCGCCGAGGCGGGCAGCACCGCGATCGAAGTGCTGGATGCCAGCGGCTGGCGGGCCGGAGACGAAATCGTGCTCGCCTCCACCGACTATGACCCGCGACAGGCCGAGCGGCGCACCATCACCGCCGTGCGCGGCAACACCATCACGCTCGACCGGCCGCTGGAGTACATGCACTTCGGCAGGATCACCTTCGATGTGGACCAGCGCGGCGAGGTGGGCCTGCTGACGCGCAACATC
>CAYQJU010000140.1:0-4552 GCA_964417875.1 uncultured Steroidobacteraceae bacterium | reverse complement strand
ATCCGCGAACAGATCCGTCTGCGCCACTATAGCCTCCGGACCGAGAAAGCCTACATCGACTGGACCCGCCGTTTCATCCAGTTCTGCGGCGGTCGCCATCCTCGCCAGCTCGGCGCCGCGGAGATCACCACCTTCCTCACCCATCTCGCTGTCGACCTCAAGGTTGCCGCGTCAACGCAGAACCAGGCCCTGCAGGCCCTGCTCTTCCTCTACCGGGACGTTTTGCAGCTCGAACTGCCCCACCTCTCCGAAGTGATCCGCGCCAACCGCCCGCAGCGCCTTCCGGTGATCCTCTCCCGCGACGAGGTGCGACGCATCTTCCTCCACCTGAACGGCAGCGCGCGACTGATCGTCGGCCTGCTCTATGGCAGCGGCCTGCGGCTCACCGAGTCCCTCGAACTGCGCGTGAAGGATGTCGACCTGGAGCGCATGGAACTGACCGTCCGTCACGGCAAGGGCGGCAAGGACCGCCGCTCGGTGATCCCGGCGCAGCTGGTGCCGGCGCTGCGCAATCACCTTGCCGCACTCACGGCCTGGTTCGAACGCGAACGGCAGGTGAACGCGCCCGGGGTCTCGCTGCCCACTGCTTTGCGTGGCAAGTATCCGGACGCACCGCTTTCGCTCGGCTGGCAATGGCTGTTTCCGGCGCGAACCTTCTGCCGCGATCCGTACGACGGCACCATCGTCCGCCACCACGTCCACCCGCGCACCGTGCAACGGCTGGTGCGCGTCGCGGTGACCGGCGCGCAGATCACCAAGCCGGTCGGCTGCCACACCTTCCGTCACTGCTTCGCCACGCATCTGCTCGAATCCGGGGCCGACATCCGCACCGTGCAGGAACTGCTCGGCCACGCCAGCGTGCAGACGACGATGATCTACACCCACGTGCTCAACCGCGGCGCGAACGCCGTCCGCAGCCCGCTCGATGCCTTGCTCTGAGACTGCAGTTTCTACGGCTGCACACTCTCCGGCAGCGCCTCGCGTGACACGCGGGCATCCCGGAAATTCACTTCCACCGCCCCGGCCTGCTCCAGGATCACGGTCAGCATTCCCGGCCGCGCCGTGACGCAATTGAGCACCGCGGTGCCGCGCACCGTGTTCTCCTTGCACTGCATCTCCACGGCCGGCACCTCGAGGCGTCCCGCCGGCAGCGGCTGACCGGCCATCGCCTCGCGCCGCACGCGGCTGTCGATCCACACCGCACCCTGCGCGCCGGGCTGCAGTGTGCTGCGTCCTGCACTGTCCACCACCACCTGCCCGGTGCTGGTGCCGGCCTGGTTCTCGATCTGGAACGCAATGACAAATGGATGCCACCGGCACTCGCCCGGTTCGAACTGGTCCAGCGGCACGCCGGCCTCGTAGCGCCCGCCGCGGGCACGGGCCACCGGCACGTTCACGGTCCGCCGCTGCGGCGTGGACGCCCCGTCGAGCCGGCGCAGCAGGCCGGGGGCGCGCCGGCAGCCTGCCGCGGCGGTGAAATATTCGACCTGCACGGCGATGCGCAGCGTCGCGTCGGCCACGCCATGCACGCGCACCACGCGTGCCGGCGCGGGGTTCTCCCTCGGACCGTCCGCGCCGCCGGAGCAGCCGCCCAGCCACACCAGCGCGATCCACAGCGCCAGCGCCACAAGTCCCGCCCTCGCGGCGCCCGGGGGCTGCAGGGAGCTTCTTTTCATTCGCACATGCCGAATCGGAGAATCCGCGTCGATGGTCTCACGTCCCGGCGCCGGGCCGGGTATCACCGCTGGTGATCATCTGGCTCGCCCCGCGCTTCGCGCCGCCTCCCGGCCGCATTTCGCGCCTTCCGCCGCTGGCGCCGCACTGCCCCCAGCGCCGATAATCTTCTGCTTACCCACTAATAGCCGACTCATTGATGTCCTCCGAATCCGAGTTCATGACACCGGCGGAAGCCGCCCTCCGCGATGCCGCCCGCGACTACCACCGCCTGCCGGTGGCCGGCAAGGTTTCGGTCTCCCCGACCAAGCCGCTGATCAACCAGCGCGACCTGTCGCTGGCCTATTCGCCGGGCGTGGCCTATCCCTGCCTCGACATCGCGGCCGATCCAAACGCCGCGGCGGACTACACCTCGCGCGGCAACCTGGTGGGCGTGATCACCAATGGCACGGCGGTGCTGGGCCTGGGCGATATCGGCCCGCTGGCGGCGAAGCCGGTGATGGAAGGCAAGGGCTGCCTGTTCAAGAAATTCGCGGGCATCGATGTATTCGACATCGAACTGGCCGAGCGCGACCCGGACCGCCTGATCGACATGATCGCCGCGCTCGAGCCCACCCTCGGCGGCATCAACCTCGAGGACATCAAGGCGCCGGAGTGTTTCTACATCGAGCGCCAGCTCACAGAGCGCCTCAACATCCCGGTCTTCCACGACGACCAGCACGGCACCGCGATCATCGCGGCGGCCGCGATCCGCAACGGCCTGGAGCTGGTGGGCAAGGACATCAGCCAGGTGAAGCTGGTGATGTCGGGCGCGGGCGCCGCAGCCATTGCCATCCTCGACCTTCTGGTGGGCCTTGGCCTCGACCGCCGCAATGTCTGGGCCTGCGACTCCAAGGGTCTCATCTACGAGGGACGCGGCGACTCCTACAACCCGGAAAAGGCGCGCTATGCGCAGGCCACCTCGCTGCGCACGCTGGCGGATGTGATGCCAGGCACGGATGTGTTCCTCGGCTGCTCCACCGGCGGCGTGCTGACGCAGGCCATGGTCAGGCAGATGGCATCGCAGCCCATCATCCTGGCGCTCGCCAATCCGGAGCCGGAGATCCGCCCGGAGCTCGCGAAGGAAGTGCGCCCGGACTGCATCATCGCCACCGGCCGGTCGGACTATCCGAACCAGGTCAACAACGTGCTGTGCTTCCCGTACATCTTCCGTGGCGCGCTCGACTCCGGCGCGGCGAAGATCACCGATGCGATGAAGCTGGCCTGCGTGAAGGAGATCGCGGATCTCGCCAAGGCGCAGATCAGCGAGGAAGTGGCCAGTGCCTATGCGGGACAGGAACTCACCTTCGGCACCGACTACATCATTCCCAAGCCATTTGATTCGCGGCTGATCCTGCGCATCGCGCCGGCGGTGGCGGCCGCGGCGGCCGAGTCGGGCGTGGCGACGCGACCGGTGGAAGACCTCGAGGCCTATCGCACCGACCTGCAGCGCCGCTTCTCCTCCGCCGGCATGCTGACGCGCCCGGTGTTCGGCGCGGCGCGCGCCTCGACGCGCAAGCGCATCGCCTATGCAGAAGGCGAGGACGAGCGCGTGCTGCGCGCGGCGCAGATCGCGCTCGACGAGCAGATCGCGCAGCCCATCCTCGTCGGTCGCCCGGCGGTGATCGAGACGCGCATCCGCAAGGCCGGCCTGCGCATGAAGCTCGGCCAGGACGTCACCGTGGTGAACCCGGATGATGATCCGCGCTTCTGGCATTACTGGCAGACGTATCACCGCATCATGGGCCGCCGCGGCGTGAGCCCCGATGCGGCCAAGTCAGCGGTGCACCGTTCCACCACCACGATCGCCTCGCTGATGGTGCACCTGGGCGATGCGGACGGCATGCTCTGCGGCCTGCACGGCCGTTACGATGCGCACCTGGAGAACATCCGCGACGTGATCGGCGTGCGCGAGGGCGAGACGGCGCTGGCTGCGCTCTCCGGCCTCACCGTCGACAAGCGCACGCTGTTCCTGGCCGACACCTATGTGAACGAGACGCCATCGGCAGAACTGCTGGCGCGCATCGCCCGCATGGCCGCGGGCGAGGTGCGCCACTTCGGCATCACCCCGAAGGTGGCCTTCGTGTCGCATTCGAACTACGGCTCCTCGCGTCGCGAGTCGGCCAAGCGCGTGCGCGAGGCCTATGAGCTGTTCGCGCAGCAGAACCCGGAGATCGAGGCCGATGGCGAGATGCACGGCGATGCCGCGCTGTCCGAGACCATGCGCCGCCGCATGCTGATGGACGGCCGCCTGGGCGGCGAGGCCAACATCCTGATCTGCCCGAACCTGGATGCGGCCAACATCCTGTTCAATGTGCTGAAGGCCGTCGGCGGCGAGGGCACCACGGTGGGCCCGATGCTGATGGGCGTGGCGCGGCCGGCGCATGTGCTGACGCCCTCGTCCACGTTCCGCCGCGTGCTGAACATGACGGCGCTGGCTGCCGCGCAGGCGGGCATCGGCGCGGCGAAGCGGGCCGGGGTCTGAGGCAGGCGAGCTGCCCCGGACCGGGGACGCCCGCAGGTCCCCGGATGACGCCTGATCACGTCACTGACGCCACCGCTCACCCCTGCCGGGGCGTCGGCCGTGATCCCGAACGATCCACATGCCCCAGGTCACGCGCCGGGTCGATGGCATCGCGCACGCGCTGCTTCAGTTCCGTGATCTCCGGAAACCGTCCCTGCTCCTTGCGTGACCACAGCAGCGCGCCATCGACGCGGACTTCGAACACGCCGCCCGTTCCCGGCCGCAGCGTCAGCGCATCGATGTCACCGTCGAAGGTGGAAAGCAGCTCCTGCGCCATCCACGCCGCGCGCAGCATCCAGCGGCACTGCGTGCAGT
>CAYQJU010000139.1:0-4570 GCA_964417875.1 uncultured Steroidobacteraceae bacterium | reverse complement strand
AATCCGCGACGCCCCGCGAAGGCGTCCTCCAGGTCGATGGCCCGACCACGCTGCACCATGGCGGCACACTGGATCGACTGCAGATCGGCTACTCGCTGAGCGGGGAGCCGGGCCAGCCCGTGGTGCTGGCGCTGGGTGGCATCTCGGCAAGCCGCACCGTGTTCGTGCCCGATGGGTCGCGCGCCGGCTGGTGGCACCATGTGGTGGGACCGGGCAAGGTGCTCGACACCAACCGCGTGGCGCTGCTGGGCATGGACTATATCGGCAGCAGCGGCGCCAGCACCGGCCCTGCGGCCGGCGAGGATTTCCCCAGCCTCTCCAGCTACGACCAGGCCGAGGCCATCGTGCGGCTGCTCGATCACCTGGGCATCGGAAAGCTTGCCGCGATTGTCGGGGCCTCCTACGGCGGCATGGTGGCGCTGGCCTTCGGCGAACGCCATGCCGCGCGGGTCGAGCGGCTGATCGTCATCAGCGCCGGGGACAGCGCGCATCCGATGGCCACTGCCTGGCGCAGCGTGCAGCGCCAGATCGCGCGCCTTGGCCTGGACTGCGGCTGCCCCACGCAGGCGCTGGAACTGTCGCGCGCGCTGGCGATGTCCACCTACCGCAGTCCCGAGGAATTCGATGCGCGCTTCCGCAAGCCGCCGCGCATGGAAGGCGGACGGCCGGTGTTCCCGGTGGAGGAATACCTGGTTGCCCGCGGCAGGGACTATGCCGCGCGCTATCGCCCCGAATCCTTCATCTGCCTGTCCGAGTCCATCGACCTGCACCAGGTGGATGCCACGCGCGTGCGCGTGCGCACCGAGGTGGTTGCCGTGCGCGAGGACCAGCTGGTGCCCATCGCAGACATGCGCGCGCTGACCGCACGGCTGCCCAATGCCACGCTGCATGAGATTTCCTCGCTGCTGGGCCATGATGCCTTCCTGAAGGAGGCCGAACAGCTTCGTGCCGTCCTGTCGCTGATCCAATCCGGAGACTGACCGTGACCGACCGTCCGACTTTCACCACGCGCTCGGTGCGCGCCGGCCTCGAGACCGATGATGTGACCGGCGCCGTGGTGCCACCGCTGCACCTGTCGAGCACCTATGCCTTCCGTGGCTATGGCGAGAAGCGCAAGTATGACTACTCGCGTTCGGGCAATCCGACGCGCGACATCCTGGGCGCCGCGCTGGCAGACCTGGAAGGCGGCGCAGGCGGCGTCATCACCGGCACCGGCATGAGCGCCATCACGCTGGTGGGACATGTGCTGCCGCAGGGCGCACGAATCGTCGCGCCACATGACTGCTACGGCGGCACGTTCCGCCTGTTCACTGCCTGGCACAAGCGCGGCGAGCTGGAAGTGGACTTCGTGCGCTTCGGCGATGCCGCGGCGCTGGATGCGGCGCTGGCGAAGAAGACCGACCTGGTGTGGATCGAGACCCCGAGCAATCCGCTGCTGCGTATCACCGACGTGGCCGATGTCTCGCGGCGCGCGCAGGCAAAGGGCGCGCTGGTCGCCGTGGACAACACCTTCCTGTCACCCGCCTGGCAGCGGCCGCTGGAACTGGGTGCCGACATCGTGGTGCATTCCACGACCAAGTACATCAACGGCCACAGCGACATCGTCGGTGGCGCGGTGGTGGCGAAGACGCCCGAACTGCACGAACAGCTCGCCTGGTGGGCCAATGCGCTGGGGTTGACGGCCGGTGCCTTCGACAGCTTCCTGACGCTGCGCGGCCTGCGCACGCTCGAGGCACGCCTGGCGGTGCATGGTCGCAATGCCGGCGAACTGGCGACGTGGCTGTCGCAGCAGCCGGGCATCCGCAAGGTGTATTACCCCGGCCTGCCGGATCATCCCGGCCACGACATCGCGAAGCGGCAGCAGTCAGGCTTCGGCGCCATCATCACCATGGAGATCGAGGGCGGAGAAGCGGCCGTGCGCCGCATGGTCGACGGGCTGGAATTCTTTTCGTTGGCCGAATCGCTCGGCGGCGTGGAAAGCCTGATCGCCCATCCGGCATCGATGACCCATGCCGCGATGGCGCCGGAGGCACGCGCCGCGGCCGGACTGGTCGACGGGTTGCTGCGCTTGTCCATCGGCATCGAAGCGATGGAAGATCTGCGCCGGGACCTGGCTGCAGCGCTGCAACGCGCGCGCGGCTGACCGGCCGGTCTCGCGCCGCGCGGGACAACAACAAGGGGGAACACATGACGCATCGCTCGTTGATCCGGGGCACAGCGGGCCTTGCGCTGCTGCTTGCCGCCGGCATGCTTGCCATTGCCGCACAGCCGCCGCAGGCCGCCGGTGCGTCCAGCGGATGGACCACCGAACAGGACCATCGCAACATGCAGGACCAGCTCGGCATCACGATGCTGCGTCCGGGACGCAATGCCGACAGCAATGCGCCCAATGCCGCGAACTACGACGAGGCGCTGGCCAATCCCTTCCCCGAACTGCCCGATGTGCTGCGCATGGAAAACGGCACCAAGGTCACCACCGCGCGCCAGTGGCGAGAGCAGCGGCGGCCGGAGATCATCGAGCTGTTCGAGCGCGAAGTGGTCGGCCGGGTGCCGAAGAATGTGCCGCAGGTGAGCTGGCAGGTGAGTGACACGGCCACCGGCGAGATGGCCGGCCACGCCATCCGCGCGCAGCGGCTGGTGGGCAAGGTGGACAACACCGCGCATGCGGCCATCGAGGTGAACATCGAGCTGATGCTGGTGACCCCCGCCGATGCGAAGGGCCCGGTGCCGGTGATGATCATGTTCGGCCGTGGACGACTGCCGGGTGAGGCAGCGCCTGCCGGTGCACGCCAGCCGCCGCCGCCGCGTCCCGGTGCCGATCCGCCAGCCACCGAGCAGCTGATTGCCGCCGGCTGGGGTTACGCCTACCTGAATCCCACCAGCGTGCAACCGGACAATGGCGCCGGCCTCACACGCGGCATCATCGGCCTGACCAACAAGGGCCAGCCGCGCAAGCCGGATGACTGGGGCGCGCTGCGTGCCTGGGGCTGGGGTGCCAGCCGCGCGCTCGACCATCTTGAGACCCTGCCGCAGGTGGATGCGAAGCGGGTCGGCATCGAGGGCGTATCGCGCTATGGCAAGGCGGCTCTGGTCACGATGGCCTTCGACGAGCGTTTCGCGATGGTGCTGATCGGATCCTCGGGCGAGGGCGGCGCGAAGCTGCACCGGCGCAACTTCGGCGAGGCGGTGGAAAACCTCACCGGCACCGGTGGCTACCACTGGATGGCCGGCAACTTCCTGAAGTACGGTACCGAGGAAGCGCGCTTCGGACGCATGGATGCCGGCGACCTGCCGGTGGATGCGCACCAGCTGCTGGCGCTGTGCGCACCGCGCGCCACCTTCATCAGCTATGGCATTCCCGAGCAGGGCGATGCGCACTGGCTCGACCAGCAGGGCAGCTTCATGGCCGCCATCGCGGCACAGCCGGTGTTCCGCCTGCTGGGCGTGAAGGACCTCGGCCGCTCCGACGACTACATGAAGGAGCGCATGCCGGCGGTGAACGAGGGCCTGCTGGAAGGACGCCTGGCGTGGCGGCAGCATGACGGCGGCCACACCGACGGCCCGAACTGGAAGTACTTCATCCCCTGGGCGGAGCAGCAGCTGGGAATCCGCTGACCGGCTGGGCAGGGCGCGCGCAGCGCGAATGCTATGCTGCGCCACCTTGCCCCCGGAGTCCCCATGTCGCGCAGCCTCCTGCTCGCCGGCGCCGTTATCATCGCGCTGTCCAGCACCGCCGTTCCCGCCCAGACCCGCGTCGAACTGATCGAGGTGGGCACCGCGCCCCACCAGCCGCTGCGCTACAGCTTCCAGCAGGGCCGCAGCGAACGCGCCGTGCTCGACACCAACATGCGCCTGGCGCTGTCCTTCGGCGGCCAGATGATCCCGATGGGCGACCTGCCGCCGATCCGCATGACACTGCAGATGCAGACTGCTGAAGTCGCCGCCGATGGTTCGGCGCGCATCCGCTTCGAGCTGCTGTCGGCTGAAGCCGAGGCCGGCCATCCGCAGGCCGCGCAGATCAACCAGGCACTGGCGAACACGAAGGGACTGTCCGGATCCTATCGCGTCGATCCGCGCGGCCAGGTCAGCGACAGCCAGGTGGATGCACCGGCCGAGGGCACGGCGCCCCAGGGCGGCGCCGCGGTGTTCGATGATCTGGAGCGCTCGATGCAGCAGCTCGCCGCACCGTTCCCCGAGCAGCCGGTGGGCCCCGGCGCACGCTGGCGCGTCAGCCAGAACGTCGAGAACGCCGACATGCGCATGTCGCAGACCGCCGAATACACACTGCGCTCAAGGCAGGGCAACCGCATCGAGCTGGACGTGAAGATGACCGATGCCAGCCTCGAGGCGCTCGGCGGCCTGCCGCCCGGCGCGAAGGTGGATGCGGTGAAGATCGAGGGCGGTGGCAGCAGCGCGATCGCGCTGGATGGCCTGGTGCCGACGGCGCGTGTCGATGCGACCTTCGACATGTCGCTGTCGATGCAGGCGGAAGGTCAGACGCAGAACCTGGGCATGAACATGCAGATGCGGCAGGCGATCGCGCCGGCGAACTGAAGCCGCACCGCGCCGG
>CAYQJU010000138.1:0-4623 GCA_964417875.1 uncultured Steroidobacteraceae bacterium | reverse complement strand
AGAGGAACCGGGCGTAGTCGATCGAGTACTGCTGGATGGCATCCTCGATGTCGACGTTCACCAGTCCACCGCGGCGGAAAGACCACGCCGCCAGGGACGATCGGGACTGCGAGCTGTACACGAAACCCGCGGTTCAGGTGTCGGCCTTCTCGGAGCCGAGGTTCGGGTTGCCTTCCTGGTGGGTCCACGCGAATCCGCCGCCGGTAGCACCGCCGCCGCTATGGACCTTGCAATACGCCATCTCCGCTTCCGATACCGCCCTTCCGCTCTTGTGATGGCCCAGAAAAGAAGCGGGCCCCTCGCGGAGCCCGCTCCATTGCGCCTACGCTTTCAGATCAGAGCTGAACCTTGAGGCCCAGGAAGAACCGACGGCCAAGCACGTCGTAGTAGCCAGGGCTCGTGGTGCCGCGTCCCGTGGACCCCAGGCTGGGTCCGAACGGGTTTGTGCAGCCGGGAGCTCCGCCGCACACAGCGGACAGATCGGTGCCGGCCGGATAACCACGCGTTGCACCAGTGATACGCGGCATCCAGTCGAACACGTTGTCGATACCGGCGCGCACCGAAAGCGTGTCATTCACGCTCCAGTTCCACGACAGATCGATCTGGTTGTAGCTCTTCGTCTTGATCCAGGTGCCAGGCGTATAGGTCAGGGTGATGCCTTCGCCACCTGCCGCGACAGCTTCGTTGTTCGCGATCAGCGCCTCTTCGCTGGCCTTGGCAGCCGGCCACACTGACGGCAGGTGCCTCCAGCGCAGGCTGAAGCTCATGTCGTTCAGAATGTAGGCGAAGCTGGTGTTGAGGCGATATGAATAGGCACCCGGGTTGGTGCCCGTGAGGTTGGGACCCAGCGTACCTTCCCAGTCCGTTTCAACGTCAAACACCGTCGGCGACTGCTTCGTCTTGTAGTAGTCGAGGATCGAGTACTGCATGTTCACGCCGAAGCCACCTGGAACGCTTTCGAGCCCGATATCGGCCAGGTTTGCGCGCCAGTTGAGCTGAAGATCGATGCCCGAGGTGGCAATCGTCGCCTGGTTGTCGTACGCGATCTTCACCGTGGTGGGCACGCCGCTGGCCAGGTCGCGGCCTGCATTGCGGCAAGCCACCGAGTTAGCCTGTGCGGCCGCCTCGGCCGGCGTGGTCACCTGAACAGCGCCATAGCAGAGGTAGCGGGCGTAATCGACCGAGTACTGCTGGATGGCATCCTCGATGTCGACCTTCCACCAGTCGACAGCTGCCGAAAGTCCAGCGAGCCATGGGCTGTTGGCCTGTGACGTGAACACAAGACCAGCCGTCCAGGTGTTTGCCTTCTCCGAATCCAGATTCGGATTGCCTTCCTGCAGGATCCAGTTGAACAGCGATCCCCCACCTGCTGCATGGTTGCTGTTGTCGTAGAACTCTGCCGCGGCGACAGCCCCCATCTGCGCCTGGCAGATCAGGTAAGCGCTCTGCGCGCCCGCCGCTGTCTGCCCCGCTGCCAGCGGAGGCGGATTCGTTTCACTGCCGGTCAGTACCGGATCGTCAGCCGCACCACCGGCGCCATAAGGCGCGCTGGAGCGCACGCTGCACGGATCGCTGAAGTTGGCTCCACCGATGGTGAAGATCTCCTGCTCATTCAAGAACAGCTCACCCAGGTTCGGCGCACGGGTTGCACGGTTGAACCCACCGCGAAGCCGCCACTGATCGCTGATCTGCCAGTTGCCGGAAATCTTGTAGGTGAAAGTGTTGTCAGTGTCGGAATAGTCGGAATAGCGACCACCCAGCTCCAGTTCAATCCGGTCGGCAAACGGGAGGTCCGACAGAACCGGGACCAGCAGCTCGCCGTAGTAATCCCGCACCGAAGTCTTCGCATCCAGGTAGCCGGTCGGGTACACGCCGATCACCTGATCGGTGAAGGACGCCGTGGACTGAAGGATGTCCGGGTAGAACTGCGCCGCATTCTCACGATACTGAAAGCCCACGGCAGACCGGACTTGTCCAGCCGGCAGCATGAACAATCCACCCTGGAGGTTCAGCTCCATGATGTTCTGCTGCGCCTGGGTGCGCGACTGCAGATTGGCGCCAACCGCGAAACGGCAGTCGTCCGCGGGCCGCACGTCTGCGTGGAACAGCATGTCGTAGAAGCCGCTGGTACAGGTCACGTCCGCGGCACCGAAGGTCGGGCGGGCACCATCCGTGTTGCCCGTCAGCTCAGCGCCACGACCGTAATCCGGCTCTGCCACGAGGGCACGCCAGCGCGTCAGGGAATTGTTTCCAAAGGCGTTGGTGTACGTGCTGGACTCACCGTGCGAGACAAAAACCTCGCCAGTCCAGTCGGAGGCGCCCAGATCAAATTGCAGACCGGCCTCGACGTTCCAGACATCGATGGTATTCAGTGTCGCGCGCTGATCGAAGCTGTTGTTCGGGTAGGTCTCCGCGATCCATGGCTCCAGCGGGTTGTCACGGCTGTTCAGCAGCACGGCCAGTTCAACCGGCACTGGGTGACCGGCCCCGGCGGTGTTGGTAGGAATGAAACCTGGATTTGCGAACGCCCCGGGATTGGCAAGAACCGCGGTCACGGTCGCTGGATTCGTGTAATCGAGGCCGGGATCGACCGGGCTGTCCGTCGTCGGGTTGTACGGAATGGACGCTTCCCAGCCGAGGCTGGCGTTGGTGGGCAGCAACAGCGTGCGGGTCTTGCTCTGCGCCCAGGTTCCACGCGCGAAGAACCGCATCGAATCGCTGACGTCATAGTGCCCGGAAGCAAACATGGAATAACGCTTCTGGGGTCCGCTGGCCAGCGCCTGAAGGTTGTTCCACTTGACGGCGTCGACTTCCATACCGGGCTCGAAGCGCGAACCGTCATAGACCCGCTGGATGGCAAATTCGCGCCCATCCAGCACGCCGCCGCCTTCCAGGTATTTCCAGAGGTTGTCGCCGACCGTCGTGAAAATCGAGCCGTCGGCATTGAACCGATAACCAGTGAATGTGCCCGTGGGCGTCAGGCCGCGGTAGCCGGTGCCAGCAGGACGACCCGCAAACAGGGCATCAAGCGTGGCGGGGTTCGGCTCTTCGTCACCAGTGTTGTAACCGTTGTAGCCAAAAAGGAAGAGGTCGCCGGCGACCGTGGGATCAGCCCAGGCGTTGGTGTAGAACTTGCGGTCACGCTCGTATGCGGCCTTGCGATCATAGTGTTCGAGGCCAATCGTCACGTTGCCGCGCCCTTCGGCAAAGTTCGTTCCGAGGAGGGCGGAGATGCGGTTCTCCTCGTTGTCACCCACTTCAGTGATGCCAGTCTGCGCGTCGAGTTCCAGGCCTTGGAAGTCCTTGCGCATGATGAAGTTAGTGACGCCGCCAATGGCGTCTGCACCATACACTGCTGATGCACCACCTGAGATGATCTCGACTCGCTGGATCAGCGCCGACGGAATCGCGTTGATGTCCGGAACCATCAGGGCGTTGACTGGCGTGGGCCGGCGACCATCCACCAGCACCAGGCTGCGGTTCGGGCCGAAGCCGCGCAGCGAGAGAGCCGCGATACCCACTGTGTTCACCGGGGTGATCTGCACGTCGCCTTGCGTCGTGGTCGGCGAAAAAGATGGGTTGAAGTTCGGCAACTGATTCAGGTACGACTCGATATTGAGACCGGTGCGGGTCTCAAGGTCCGTGTTGTCGACTGTGACGAGGGGGCTGTTGCTGACAAGATCCCGTCGCACGATGCGTGAACCGGTAACCTGCACTTCTTCCAGTTCGAGCGTGTCAGCGGCCGACTGTGCAGAGACGGTCGGGCTGCCGATCAGGAAAGCGGTTCCGATGGCCGCAGCTACTGCTGCGCGCACCAGATGTGGTCCGTAAACGGACTGAGAATTTGACACCTTAATTTCCCCCTTCGAGAGATGGACAAGCGAGACTGACAGTCGCAGCGCGACGGGTGGCGCGGCTGCGGTTTCGTGTTCCGGAAACCGACTTGGGGCAGAATTGTTCTCGGGCGGAAGGCTTAAGGCAACTACATTATTGATCGTCTATGAGTTATCGCTCGCTGCCCTAACAGAGACGCCGCGTCTCGATACTGATCCGCGGGATATCAGGCGGTCCGCAGACAGACAAGCGGCGGATGTCCCCACCGCCGCAAGCTCAGTCCTGGCCGCAGTGTCCCGGCTGACTGAATCTCATCCGGCATGCGCCCGCGGTTCCCCGCCGGCGCGTTGCCCTCATCCATCGAACAGAAATCCACCGGCCGACTCATCGACCACCTCCGCCCCGTCAGGTCATCAAACGGGTTGAACGTGCCGAATCCCTGGTAAGGAATGTCCCAGTCATAGGTCGCCACGCGCGGCTTCTTGTTCAGCGGATTGCTGACACTTGGCGATGCATTCACCGGTCCGGTGCGCGTGCCGGCGGCGCCGCCGATGCCGGCGGAGACGGCCTGGTCCAGTCGAGCAGGAAGTTGGCGTTGATGCCGATCGACAGGCGGCCCGGTGCTGCAGCAAGTCCGCGGTGGGCCATCGCCGCGCTCCGGTTCATCGACACGTCCATGCCGCGTATCACCAGCTTGCCGCGGTTCAGGTACGGCGCGCTGGTGAAGCGGATGTGGGAGCTACGCCCGTCGCAACGCCCGGTTCAGCGCCAGCGTCGCCAGCAGCAGCA
>CAYQJU010000137.1:0-4641 GCA_964417875.1 uncultured Steroidobacteraceae bacterium | reverse complement strand
CTCGCGGATGGCCTCGGTGCCGCCGGTGGAGGCGCCCACCGCGATCAGCCGCTCGGTGCTGCGGAAGCTCAGCGGCGCCAGCCGCGGCACCACGGCGGTGGCGCTGATGCTCTGCACCGCGCGCAGCGGCAGCGTGTCGCCGGCCGGCCGCGCCGGCCGCAGGCGCGCGCGCGCGGCGGTGCGGATCTTCTCGATCAGCTCGTCGCGATATTCGCCGAGCCGGCTGGCCACATCGATCTTCGGCTTCGGCAGATAGTCCACCGCGCCCAGCGACAGCGCATCGAGCGTGACCTCGGCGCCGCGATCAGTCAGCGACGACACCATCACCACCGGCATCGGGTGCAGCCGCATCAGGTTCTTCAGGAAGGTGACGCCATCCATGCGCGGCATCTCCACATCCAGCGTCAGCACGTCCGGATCGAGCGTCTTGATCTTGTTGCGCGCGAAATAGGCATCGGAGGCGGTGCCCACCACCTCGATGCCCGGATCGGTGCGCAGCAGCTCCGCCAGCACCTGGCGGATGAGCGCCGAGTCATCGACGATGAGCACACGGATCGGACGGGCGGGTGTGGCCATGCGGTCAGTCCTGGTCGCGGAACAGTTCGATCTCGCCGACCAGTGGCCGCGTGGCCACGTCGCCGAGGTAGCGGCGCTCGCTGGTGAGCACCTCGCGGCTTTCGATCGGCCGCAGCTGCTTCACCTTCACAAGGCCGGTGGCAGGGAAATACAGGATGCGTCGTGGCGACTTGCCGCCCACATCCTGCGCGGCAATGGGCAGGCCTTCGGTGGTCAGCCAGCGATACGCGAACTCGATGTTGCGCTGGCCAACGGGCATGTCCACATCGAGCACCTGGCCGCCGCCGAAGAGCTTTACTTCCAGCCGCTCGCGGCGTGCACCGAGCTTCAGCAGGCCGTTGATCAGGCTTTCCATCGCATAGGAGCCATAGCGCGTGGCAAGCCCCACCGCCTCGCGCCAGTCGCCGCGGCCATGCTGCGCCTCCTCGGGCAGCATGAAATGGTTCATGCCGCCGATCGCGGCCTGCGGATCGCGGATGCAGGCGGCGATGCACGAGCCCAGCACCGTGGTGATGGCTTCCTCGGCGTGCGCGATGGTGATGTAGAACTCGCCGGGCTGCACCTTGGTGGTCCAGCAGCCCAGCGAGTTGTCGAAGCTGCGGGCTGCAGTACTGGAACCCCCGGCTTCCGGCGAGCGCGCATTCAGCATGGCGCGCTCCGCCGGTACACGGTCTTGCCGATCAGCGTCCACGCGCTGGACACCTTGAACAGTCCTTCGGAATGGCCGAGGAACAGCAGGTCGCCGGGACGCTGCAGCGGCGCCATGCGCTGGAACAGGTCGCGCTGCGTGTCCTTGTCGAAATAGATGATCACGTTGCGGCAGAAGATGGCGTCCAGCGGACCCTTCATCGGCAGCGCATGCGTCAGGTTCAGCTGCCGGAAGCTGATCATGCGGGTCAGCTCCGGCCGCACCAGGTAGCGCAGCTTCTCGCCATTCCCCTGGCGGATGAAATGGCGGTCGATCATCGCGCGCGGCAGGTGGCGCACCCGGTCGAGCCCATAGGCGCCGGCCTCGGCCGTGCGCAGCACATTGGTGTCGAGGTCGGTGGCGAGGATGCGGATGTCCCAGCGCTGCCAGTCGGGCACCGCATCGGCGATGGTCATCGCGATCGAGTACGCCTCCTCGCCGGTGGACACCGCCGCGCACCAGATGCGGATGCGGCGCGAGGCGCGTGCATCGGCCAGGCGCGGCAGGAATAGCGCATCGCGCAGGTAGTCGAAGTGGTGGCGCTCGCGGAAGAACGCGGTCAGGTTGGTGGTGACCGCATTGGTGAATTCGCGCAGCTCGCCATGCCCTTCCTCGCTGGCCAGCAGTTCGCGATAGGTGGCGAAGGAATTCAGCCCAAGGTGGCGCAGCCGCCGTGCCAGGCGGCTGTAGACGAGTTCGCGCTTGCAGTCGGCCAGCGAGATGCCCGCGATCTCACGCACCAGCCTGCGCAGCGAATTGAAATCCGCGTCGGTGAATTCGAACTCACGCAAGCGCGCCGTATCGAGCATCGCGACGAACCCTTGGTGCGCGGCGACTCCCTGCCCGCCAGCACACTGCAATTGATCAGCCCAGCACCTTGTCGATCGTCGCCAGCAACCGGTCCGGGTCGAAAGGCTTGACGATCCAGCCGGTCGCCCCTGCGTTCCGGCCCTCCTGTTTGCGCTCGGTGCTGGCCTCCGTGGTCAGCACGAGCACCGGCACGCCCTGGTACTGCGGCAGCCGCCGCAGTTCGCGCACCAGCGTCATCCCGTCCATGTTGGGCATGTTGACGTCCGTGATCACCAGATCGACCGGCCGGCCGATGCTCGCCTTGGCGAGCCCGTCCACGCCGTCGACGGCGCTGATCACGTCGTGGCCGACGGACTTCAGCGTCAATCCGACCATCTGCCGCATCGACGCCGAGTCGTCCACCGCAAGAATCCGCGCCACTCTCAAGTCCCTCCACAATCCCTGGTCATCGGAACTCCCCCGCTCGTTTCTGTTTTTGTTCAGGCCGCCGCCGCGTCCGGCGCGGTCAGGTCGCGCGTCACCAGCTCATCGACATTGAGCAGGATCAGCATTTCCTCGTCGATGGTGACGATGCCACCGATGAAGTCGTGGCTCTGGCCAGCCTTCAGCGACGGGGCGGGTTTCACCGCACCGGGCAGCACGTCCACCACATCGGACACCGAGTCCACCACCACACCGCAGTCGCGCTGCCCGGTGGGCGTCACCACCGACAGCACGATGATCACCGTCATCGCTGAGAAGTCGGCATCCGGCAGCGCGAAGCGCAGCCTGAGGTCGATGATGGGCACGATGGCGCCGCGCAGGTTCAGCACCCCCAGCACATGTGGCAGGGAGTGCGGGATGCGGGTCACCGGCGACCAGCCGCGGATCTCCTTCACGCGCAGGATGTCCACCCCATAGGTGGACGCTCCCAGCCGGAAGGTGAGGAGTTGACCGCGCGCGGGGCCGATGGCCTTGTCAATTTCTTCGTTCGTCATGGGGCGCCCCCTGGGCGCAGTCCGGCATTCGACGGCCCATATATCCGCCATCGCGCGCCCCGGGCAGCGGGCCTGGTTCACAGTTTGGTTGCGCGCGGACGCGCGCATTATGGAAATGGGATTGAACTCACAGGGAGCGTGTGGTCACCGGCGATTCCGGGGCACGAGCCAATCCCTCAGGTAGGTTGCAGCAATTGCGGCTGCCAGGAAGATCAGGCTGTAGATGCAGAGGAAGAGGAGGCCAGCCAGGGCAAGCGGGCCGGTGGCGAGAAAGAGCGTCATGAAACCGAGTTGACCCAGGAGGACGCCGGCGAAGAATGCCCAGCGGACGCGCGGGCCGGTCATGCCTGCAATGAGTCCCGTGATGGCCAGCGCGACCGGGTAGTAGTGATTCTGGGCATCCCATGGCTCGCGGGATCCTGAGATCAGCGGGGAGAGGGCCCAGATGATCGCGCCCAGGAGGGTGGATGTGAGCAGGGCGCGTGGCCAGGCTGGGATTGTCATTGCCGGGTTAGAACTGCCACGCGGAATCACCTGTCTCTTCGATGCGCCACCAACGACAGTGCAAGTGATCTCGAGTTCTTGGGCACTGGATTTCCGCAGGTGTAACGGGATCCATCAGAAGCGCACTGCTGCCCCTAGCGCGTAATATCTTTGGCCGGCGCTTGCCTTCAAGTTGATGATCTTCCACACGGGATACTCGACAGTTCCGTAGGGTCGAAAGTGGCCGCTCATGTACCTGCCACCGAGCCCGAACAACAGTGACGGCGCCGTGTAGGTGAGTTCGGCTCGCACGTAGAGCCGGGTCGCTGTGTTGTCGCATTTCTCGCCAGCAGCATACTGTCCGGTCTCCGCGTCGCGACAACGTGGGCTACCGCCGTTGTTGGATATGTAGTAGCGGTCGTTTTCTCCTTCGTACAGGAACGCGCCAAGGCCCGGGGTGAAGCGGAGGTTGCCTGCTGAGAGGATGGTGTATCCCGCACCGAGCTCCCAGCCCGAGGTCGCCTCGGCACGGGCCCCCGCAGCTTCCAGCATGATCTGCCCGGCGCACAGGGGCGAAACCAGCGCAGCGGCTGCACCGACCAATACTGCCTTGAGTTCCATTCTAAACGCGTGCTCTCATCGGATTCCTCCGGTGTGATTGTTTTAAAGCGGTTCCCCGCATCCTGCTCTGGGGACGCCAGCTCTGGTCTTAACTGCGACGCCTGAATACCAAGCTTCATTCGGCGGCATGCCAGCCTACCAGCACGCGGGCGCTGTGCGACCCGAGCGCGCGAATGCCGACCCGCCTTCGGCCCGCACTTGATGTCCCCCGCCCGCTGAAAAGTCGGGTCAGGCCTCGTCAAGGCAGTGCCAGGTATCAGAGCACTTCCACGACTTCGAAGTACTTTCTTTCCCGGAACTCCTGGAGTTTGCAAGTCGACGATCGGCCTGAGCTTTTGTCGAGAACCACCTTCGGTACGTCCACACCAGGACGGATATGGGCGATGGTGGCTTGGTAGCCATTCTTGGACACGCATAAGCTCCAGTGTAATCCCCTGATCTTCAGGACCACTTGGGAGTAGAGTTTTCCGACAGGAGAGCTCTGAT
>CAYQJU010000136.1:0-4791 GCA_964417875.1 uncultured Steroidobacteraceae bacterium | reverse complement strand
GCGAACACCGATTCGAGCGGCACGCCCAGTGATTCCTCGGCGATGCGCCGCGCCAGCTGCCCGTCGAAGGGCGGCACCTGGTCCTGCAGCAGCACCAGCTCGTCGGCGATGTCCGGCGGCAGCAGGTCGCGGCGCGTCGACAGGGCCTGGCCGAACTTGACGAACACCGGCCCCAGCTCCTGCAGCGCCAGCCGCAGGCGCGCGCCGCGCGTGCCCTGGTGGCGCTGCTGGAACCACAGCCACGGCGAGCAGGTCTCCACGAACCGCAGGTGCCCATGCACGCCGGTGCCGCGGGTGAACTCGGACAGGCCATAGCGGCCGATGGCCTTGTGGATGGCGATCAGGCGGGCAAGGACGCGCAGTCTCAAGGCAACCTCGAACGATCGATGCGGCAGGCGGGGAGGGGGCGGCCAGTGACGGCGGTCACTGGCGCGGCTCGCGCGATTCGAGCAGCGCCACGCGTGCGGCCAGCCGGTCCACCTGCTCGCGCAGCGCGTCCACCTCCTCGATGAACTGCCGCGCCTCGGCGCGCGGCACCAGCACGCGGCTCTCGTGCGCCAGGTATTCCCCGACATTGGCTGCCTGGGTCTGCGCCGCGCTGCGACCCCATTGCACGGCCTGGCGCAGCATCGCACCGGCGCCATGCGCGGGGATGTCGCCGACCAGTCGCGACAATGCTTCCTCGAGGTCCGGCCGCAGCAGCAGCGCCAGCTCCTGGAAGCGCGCGCCGGATTCACCATCGCCACTGAGTGTGACATCGCCGCGGCGGATCACATCCGCCGGGTTCTCCCGCTGCAGTGACAGCAGCGCCAGCGGCGTGCCGGACAGCGTCACGTCGGCCGGCGGCCAGGGACCGCCGGGCACCACCCCGGGTTCACCCGGCAGCAGGTGCAGCCGTTCCTTCTCGGCCATCAGCGTCAGCTCCCAAGGCGTGTAGCGCGCGATGATGCGCAGGCGTCGCCCTTCGAGCTGTCGCAGCAGTTCGCGTGCGCGCGGCGAGCCGGCGACGCGTTCATCGAGCAGGGACTGGAGCTTCTGCCTGAACATCAGTAAACGTATCCGCGGTGCACGGCCACCACGCCTCCGGAAAGATTCTGGTAGCTGCAGTTCTCGAGCCCCGCATCGCGCATCATGGCCAGCAGCGTCTCCTGGTCCGGATGCTTGCGGATGGACTCGGCAAGGTAACGATAGCTGGCCGCATCACCGGCCACCACCTGGCCCAGCCACGGCAGCACGCGGAACGAATACGCATCATAGAGAGGCCGCAGCGCCGGAATCGCCAGCTGCGAGAATTCCAGCACGATCAGCTGTCCGCCCGGGCGCAGCATGCTGCGCATCGAACGCAGCGCCGCGGCCTTGTCGGTGACATTGCGCAGCCCGAAGCCGATGGTCACGCAGTCGAACTGCGCGGCACGGAACGGCAGGCATTCGGCATTGGCCTGCACCACCTGCGAACTGGCCGCATGTCCGGCATCGATGAGGCGGTCACGTCCGCGCCCGAGCATCGCGGCATTGATGTCGGTGAGCACCACCAGGCCGGATGGTCCGACCTGCTGCAGCATGCCCAGTGCCAGGTCGCCGGTGCCGCCTGCGACATCCAGCGCACGCTGCCCTGCGCGCAGGTTCGTGCATGAAAGCGTGAAGCGTTTCCACAGCCGGTGCGTGCCGGCCGACATCAGGTCGTTCATCACGTCGTACTTCGACGCCACCGAGTCGAACACGCCGCGCACGCGGCGCGCCTTCTCCTGCCATGCGACCTTCTCGAAGCCGAAATCGGTGCTGTCGGGACTGCTCTGGGTCATGTGTGGCCGCCTTGAATCCGGGCTAAATGCTGCCCGGGCAATGGAAATCTAAACGATACGCAGCGTTTCGGCACGCGGGTGGCTTAACCACCAAATCTGTTGCCCAAAAGACTAGCTTTCTGGTGATAGCTGGAGCATCATGGCTCCCGGTTCGAAGCTTGGGTAAAGCAACGAACCAATTGGGGGTCTTGTCAAAGTTCGGCCGGACATGAAGTCCGGCCTTTCTTTTTTGTGCCACTGTCTGCATCGCGGCCATTGTGGACAGTCCGCGCGGCGTTTCCTAGACTGCGCGCCCTTCAAGCTTTGTGGGAGAAACACGTGGGAAAAGGTGATCGCAGGACCCGCCGCGGCAAGATCTACGCCGGGTCATTCGGCAAGTCGCGTCCGAAGGATCCCAAGGCCGGCAAGTCCACCGCGCCCCGCACTGCGGCTGCGGCCAGCTCCGCGGCCCGTCCCGCCTCCCGGCCTGCACGTCCCGCGAAGAAGGCCAAGGCCTGAAGGCCGGGCCTGAAGCTGCTCCGGCAGCAATTCAGGCCCCACCCGCCGCTACAGGATGTAGCGGCTGAGGTCCTCGTCCCGGGCCAGCTCGGTCAGGTGGCGATCCACATAGCCGGCATCCACGCTCAGGGTCTCTCCCGGCCGGTCAGCCGCCTCATACGAGGCGCTGTCGAGCAGCCGTTCCATCACCGTATGCAGCCGCCGCGCGCCGATGTTCTCGGTGCGCTCGTTGACCTGCCAGGCCACCTCGGCGATGCGCCGCACGCCATCCTCGGTGAAGCTGAGACCCACCGACTCGGTGCCCAGCAGCGCCTTGTACTGCGCCGTCAGCGAGGCATCCGGTTCGGTGAGGATGCGCACGAAGTCATCGGCTGTCAGCGCTTCCAGCTCCACCCGGATCGGCAGCCGGCCCTGCAGCTCGGGGATCAGGTCCGATGGCTTCGACATGTGGAAGGCGCCGGAGGCGATGAACAGGATGTGGTCGGTCTTGATCGAGCCATAGCGCGTCGACACCGTGCAGCCTTCCACCAGCGGCAGGAGGTCGCGCTGCACGCCCTCGCGTGACACGTCTGCGCCCATGGTGTCCTGGCGACGCGCGATCTTGTCGATCTCGTCGATGAACACGATGCCGTTCTGCTCGGCATTGGCCAGCGCGCGGGCGCGGATCTCCTCCTCATTCACCAGCTTGCCGGCCTCCTCGTCGAGCAGCACCTTCTTCGCCTCGCGCACCTTCATGCGCCGCGAGCGGGTGCGGCCGGAGCCCAGGTTGCTGAACATCTGCGACAGCTGCTGCTGCATTTCCTCCATGCCCGGCGGCGCCATGATCTCGACGCCGGCCGGCATCATGGCCGTCTCGACCTCGATCTCGCGCTCATCCAGCGCGCCCTCGCGCAGCATCTTGCGGAAGCGCTGGCGCGTGTCGGCGCCCTGCGGCGGGGCCGGCTCGTCCGTGGAGAAGCCCATCGCCGCGCGCGGCTTGGGCAGCAGCGCATCGAGGATGCGCTCCTCGGCGGCATCGGCGGCGCGCTCGCGCACCCGGGCCTTCTCTTCCTCGCGGGTCATCTTCACCGCCACATCGGCCAGCTCCTTGATGATGGAATCGACCTCGCGGCCCACATAGCCCACCTCGGTGAACTTGGTGGCCTCCACCTTCACGAACGGCGCATTGGCGAGGCGCGCCAGGCGCCGCGCGATCTCGGTCTTGCCGCAGCCGGTGG
The DNA here is from genome assembly GCA_964417875.1 of uncultured Steroidobacteraceae bacterium. GTDB lineage: Bacteria > Pseudomonadota > Gammaproteobacteria > Steroidobacterales > Steroidobacteraceae > ZC4RG30. Next base: position 1,274 of record CAYQJU010000136.1, on the reverse strand, counting down.
GGCCGATCATCAGGATGTTCTTCGGCGTGATCTCGTGCCGCAGGGGCTCCTCGATCTGCATGCGGCGCCAGCGGTTGCGCAGTGCAATGGCCACGGCGCGCTTGGCGGCCTGCTGGCCGACGATGTGCTTGTCCAGTTCGGCCACGATCTGCCGCGGCGTGAAATAGGCGGCCTGCGGCGTGGCAGGCTGCTGGGCGATGGCGGGCTGGCTCATTGCGGCAGCTCCTCGATCGTGAGATTGCGGTTGGTGTAGATGCAGACATCGGCGGCGATGCCCAGACCCTTCTCGACAATGTCGCGCGCCGGCAGTTCAGTGTGCTCGAACAGCGCGCGCGCGGCGGACTGCGCGAACGGGCCGCCCGAGCCGATCGCGGCCAGCGGCAGTTCGGGCTCGATCACGTCGCCATTGCCCGAGATCACATACAGATGATCCGGATCGCCGACCAGCAGCAGCGCCTCCAGGCGACGCAGGTAGCGGTCGGAACGCCAGTCCTTGGCCAGTTCGATGGCCGCGCGGGTCAGGTTGCCGAACTTCGTCAGCTTGCCCTCGAAGCGCTCGAACAGCGTGAAGGCATCGGCCGTGCCGCCGGCGAAGCCCGCCAGCACCTTGCCGTCGTAAAGCCTGCGCACCTTGCGGGCATTGCCCTTCATCACGGTGTTGCCCAGCGTGACCTGGCCGTCGCCGCCGAGCGCGAGCCGGCCGCCGCGGCGGACCGCGAGGATGGTGGTGCTGTGGGGGTCGAAACGTTCGCTCATGGGGCTCCAGGGAGGGGTTCAGTCGCCGCTGCCTCTGCCGCGGCGGGCGCGCGGATGCGCCTGGTCATAGATATGGGCCAGGTGCTGGAAATCAAGGTGCGTGTAGACCTGGGTGGTGGCGAGGTTGGCGTGGCCCAGCAGCTCCTGCACGCCGCGCAGGTCGTGGCTGGATTCCAGCAGGTGCGAGGCGAATGAATGGCGGAACAGGTGCGGGTGCAGGTGCACCGGCAGGCCCTCGCGGCGGGCATGCGCGGCGATGCGCAGCTGCACGGCGCGGGCGCCCAGGCGGTGGCCCCTGTGGCTGACGAACAGCGCCGGTTCGCCGGCTGCGGCGAGGCTGGCGCGATGGCCCAGCCAGCGCTGCAGCGCCTCCACGGCGCGGCTGCCCACCGGCACGATGCGCGCCTTGTCGCCCTTGCCGCGCACGGTGACCAGGCGGTCCTTGAGATCGAGCGCGGTCACATCGAGGCCGACGAGCTCGGCCAGGCGCAGGCCGGAGGAATACAGCAGCTCCATGA
>CAYQJU010000135.1:0-4813 GCA_964417875.1 uncultured Steroidobacteraceae bacterium | reverse complement strand
TCCTGGCCCGGTTCGGCGACATGACGGAACACCGGCGCGCCGGCGCCGGCGGCCATATACACGCCAGCCGGGCGAAGACCAGCGCGAAGCGCGCGCCGGCGCGGCGTCCGGCACGTTCCAGAGCCCGCAAGCAGAAGCGCACCACGCCCGCGCGTCGCAAATAGCGCGCGGCGTTTTTTCCGGCGCCAGCTAGGAGTCTGGGCGACAGAGCCTCTGCGATAGAGACGGGGCGGGGGATTTGCGTCATACGGCGACGGGTATGCGCCGTCGGCGGCGGTGCCGGCCAGCAATCGCCCAAAGAGCGCTGACTCCCCTTGCTTTGATGTGTCTGAGCGTGCCTCAGGCCAGCATGGGTGCCATGCGCCGCAGGTTCAGCGCCGCACACACCAGCTTCCACTCCGCACGCACCGTGTGCACCCCGCGCAAGCTGAACTGGCGGAACCCCAGCACGCCCTTGACCCAACCATTGGGCGGCTCGGAAATCCACTTGCGTTTGCGATAGGCTGCCTTGCCCGCTTCGGTCTGCAACCGCGCGGCCAACGCTGCGGTGTGCGGGTATTGCTGCGCATCGATCTGCGCCTGCTGCCTGCCTTCCCGGCCGAGCGCCACCACCAGATCGATGGGTGAGTCCTGCAGGTTCTGTTCGCTGCGATAACCGGCATCGGCCAAAGCCAGCTCGGGCAGTTCCCCCAAGGTGTCCTGCACCGCCTGGATCATTGGCAGCAGCCACTTCGCATCCGGGGCAGCATTATCCAACTCGGCCGCCACGATGATGTGCCGCTCTTCATCCACCGCCATCTGCGCGTTGTAGCCAGGATCAAAGCCTCCGCCGGCGCGCTTCATGATGCGGCTGTCCGGATCGGTGAAGTTCTCCTGGGCCTTCTCGGCGGGAGCGCGCGAGCAAGGCCTGAACGTGCACCATCGCGTGGAAATCGTGTGGCGTAGGGGAGCCGTTCAAATACATGCGTCAGATAATGCGCCGAGGGCGGACGGGACGGGGTGTGGTGGAAGTGAGGGTAGGCGTCAAGCGACGCACATTCCGCTATGCCGACTATGCGCGCTACTTCCACCGCCTGCGCGCACGCCTGAGCGCGCATGTGGCCAGTCCGCCCGCGGATTCCTACCCCGACCCTTGCCCGAAATGCGACCAATGTCGCTGGTCTGACCTGTGCGCAGCGCGGCGCCTGCAGGACGATCACCTCTGGCAGGTCGCCGGGATTTTCGCGGCTTCAGATGCGCCTGGCCGCCAGTGACGTGCCGACGATGACCGCGCTGGCAACGCTTCCGGAGCCGCAGGTGGTTCCGCGCATGACGCCCGCCACGTCGCAAGGTTGCGTGCCCAGGCGCGCTTGCAGCTTGAAGGAGTACGCGCAGGCGCGCCGATCTACGAACTTCGCGCCGCCGATGCCGGCCGGGGCTTCCACCGCCTTCCCCCACCCTCCGAGGGCTACCTCTACTTCGATATGGAAGGGGACCCGCTGCATGAAGACGGGCTCGAATACCTGTTAGGAGTGACCTGGCGCGAGGGCGGGGAACTGCGCTTCCAGGCCTTCTGGGGCCACACGCGCGCCGAAGAAGAAGCCGCCTTCGAAGCCTTCATGGACTTCGTGGCCGAGCGCCTGGCGCGTCATCCTGATCTGCAGCTATTCCATCAAGGAGATCGAGGCGTTCTACCGGCCTCGCCGGGAAGGGACGTCAAGAACGCCGGTGCCAGCATCGTGGCCTATGAAGAGTGGCGCCAGACCGGCGATGCCGCGCTGCTGCAGGCCATTGAGCGCTACAACCAGGACGATTGCGAATCCACGGCGCAGCTTCATGCTTGGTTGCGCGGCATCCGGCCGAACGACATGCCATGGCGACACGGCCCGGAAGCCGTGCCCATCGAATCTGACGCAGCGGATGATCCGAAGGCAACGGCACGCGCGCAATGGTTGCAGGAACGTCAGGCATTGACCGCAGCCCTGTCAAAGAACACTCCCGAAGACCGGCGCTCGTGGAGCGCGGAGCACCACCTTCGCGAGCTGACCCTGCAGCTTCTCGACTTCCACCGCCGATGCGACAAGCCGACCTGGTGGAAGATCTTCTCCTGCCAGGACATGACAGACCAGGAACTCATCGAAGACATCGAGTGCATCGGCAAGCTGACGGTGACCGACGTCATCGCTCCCGTGCGGAAGAACGTACAGCGGAGCAGATCCGGCTGATCAACACGCTGTGCTGGGTGGAGGAGTATTCGGCTCGTTCTGGCGCGCAGGATAGGATGCTTCAGGGTCTCGGGTAGCGTCGACCAATGCGTGAAATCCCTTCTAAAGCTAGCACTTAGAATGGATTCCCACCTAATATAAAATCTTTTATATTAGGCACATGAGTGCTCGCCCCCCATGGTCTTTCTACGGTCGCCGCGCCGAGCTCCAGCAGCTCCAGCGCATCCTGGAGCGCCGCCGCTGGTTCTTCCTCCAGATCTCGGGCCGACGGCGCATAGGCAAGACCAGCCTCATCCAGGAAGCCCTGCGCACCGCCGGCATCGCCCGGACTCTCTACATCCAGATCCCGGATTCCGACCCCGCTGGCGTCGTCGCAGCCTGCAACGGCTATCTGGAGACCTTTGGCATTGAAGCCCGCATCTCCGGCCTTGCGGAATTCGCCCGGCTGATCGGCAGGCTGGCGCGCGAAGGCTACGTCGTTGCGCTCGATGAGTTCCAGTACTTCCACCGCAAGCAGTTGGGTGACTTCTGCTCCCTGCTGCAGGCTGAAGTGGACCAGCTTGCGGCTGATGCCGCGGCCGTGCAAGGCGGCTTGATCGTGCTGGGCTCGCTGCACGCGGAGATGACAGCACTGCTCGAGAATCGCGATGCGCCTCTGTTCAACCGCACGACTGACTCGCTGGAAGTCGGCCACCTGGACATTGCATCCATCCTGGAGATCGTGCGTACCCACGCCGATGACGACCCGTTCCGCCTGCTGTTCCTGTGGAACCTGTTCGAAGGTGTTCCCAAGTTCTACCGCGATGCCTATGAACAAGGCGTGCTCGCGAGCGGAAGGCGCGAATTGCTGCAGTCGTTGTTCTTCGCCAGTTCCTCGCCGTTGCGCAACGAGGCGGATAACTGGTTCCTGCGTGAGCTGCGCGGTCGTTACGACATGGTCCTGCAGTATCTGGCCCGCCACCCGGGCTGCACCAACGCAGACATCGAAGCGGCGATGTCCAGCGTGTCAGACCCCGGTGAAGTCCGGCAAGTCGGTGGCTACCTGAAAATTCTCTCCGAGCGCTACCGCATGATCGAGCGCCGACTGCCCATCTTCTCTCCGCCCAAGGCGCGCAGCGGCCGGTATTACATCCGCGACAATTTCCTGCGCGCCTGGCTCTCTGCGCTGCAACGGCCGGTCTCGGCTATTGCATTCCGGCCGCTGGAGACGCTCATCTCTCAGGCGGACGAGCGGCTGGCAGATGTGGAGGGCCACGCGCTGGAAGATCTGGCCGGCCAGGTGTATGAGGAGCGAAGCCGGCGCGGAATTGGTGACTTCGCGCTCACGGAGCGCATACGCGGCTATTGGGACCGGGGCGATGTGGAGATCGACCTGGTGGCGGTAGGAGAAGAGCATCGCCGACTGCGTTTCGGGACGTGCAAACGATCTGCGGAACGGCTGGCGGCTGACGTGGTCGCGCTGAAGCAGAATGCCAATCGCTTCATCACCGCCCATCGCCGCTTCGAAGGTTGGCGGATCGATTTCGTTGCAATCGCGCCAGCTATCCCTGCAGAGGCGCGGCGCGTACTGGAAGGCCTTGATGTCATTCCTCAGAGCCTTTCGGATCTGACCCGCGAGCTCTAGGGGGATCCATTTACCGGGTGACTCCTACCTCCGCAGATCCTCCAGCAGCGTCTCCACCACTGCCTCCTCGGCAATGGCTGTCCCGGAGTGGCGCATCGCCGGGCCAAGCCCGATATCCCAGCAGGCCTCCACCATGTCAGAGTGAAGCGCATGGCGCTGCCCGGTGGCGGTGCGGCCCACCGCCGTGAGGTAGTCCTCAACCCCGAACCGCCAGGGCCGCGCGCGCCCACGTCATCGTGGCCCAGTGCATTGGCGTCGGTGGGCCGCGCCACATACACCACGCTGAGGCATTTGTCACAGCTTCAGCCCAATATGCGTGGCGCGATTGCACTACCCCTGGCATAGCCTTGAGCGTCCCCGCCCGCTGCAGGGACAGCCGCCATGTCCGTCGCCGCCCGAGCGCGGCGACCGCTCGCTCCGCCGTTCATCAACCCACCGCGCTATGCCCGCCACCGCCCGGAATCGACGCTGCTGTACCAGCTCGTCGAGCAGCACTATCCAGCTTTCCGTGATTTGAGGGCCGAAGCCGGCAGGCCATTGCCGGGCTACGTGCAGGAGGAGTTCGACGCCTACCTGAAGTGCGGGAGGCTTGAAGAGGGCTTCCTCCGCGTGCGGTGCGAGCACTGCCACGCCGAGAAGCTGGTGGCGTTCAGTTGCAAGAAGCGCGGATTCTGCCCGTCGTGCGGGGCGCGGCGCATGGCCGAGACAGCTGCGCTGCTGGCTGACGAGGTGCTGCCCGAACGCCCGTTGCGGCAATGGGTATTGTCGCTGCCGCCCGCGCTGCGCTTCCTGCTTGCCACGGACCTCGAGGCGCTGACGCTGGTGCTGGGTGTGGTGTATCGAACGATCTCGCGCCACCAGCTCCACAGAGCTGGCCTTGCGCGCATCAGTGGTGCCACCGGCGCGGTGACGCTGGTGCAGCGCTTTGGCTCGGCGCTGAACCTGAACGTGCACTTCCACATGCTGTTTCTGGATGGCGTGTATG
>CAYQJU010000134.1:0-4927 GCA_964417875.1 uncultured Steroidobacteraceae bacterium | reverse complement strand
TGGGCGCACCACATGTTCACGGTGGGCATGCCGCTGGCCGGCCAGCTGTTCTTCATGCTGACCACGATGCTGATCGCGGTGCCCACGGGCGTGAAGGTGTTCAACTGGTCGGCCACGATGTGGCGCGGCTCGCTGACCTTCGAGCCGCCGATGCTGTTCGCCATCTCGTTCCTGTTCCTGTTCACGATCGGCGGCTTCTCGGGCCTGATGCTCGCGATCGTGCCGGCGGACTTCCAGTACCACGACACCTACTTCGTGGTGGCGCACTTCCACTACGTGCTGGTGCCGGGCGCGGTGTTCTCGATCATGGCCGGCGTGTACTACTGGCTGCCGAAGTGGACCGGCCACATGTACAACATGACGCTGGCGAAGTGGCACTTCTGGCTGTCGGCCATCTTCGTGAACGTGCTGTTCTTCCCGCAGCACTTCCTGGGCCTCGCCGGCATGCCGAGGCGCATCCCGGACTACTCCACGCAGTTCTCGGAGTGGAACATGGTGTCCTCGATCGGCGCCTTCGGCTTCGGCCTGGCGCAGATCCTGTTCCCGATCGCCATCTGGCAGTGCGTGAAGGGCGGCGCGAAGGCCACCGACCGCGTCTGGGAAGGCGCGCAGGGCCTGGAGTGGGAGCTGCCCTCGCCGGCGCCGTACCACAGCTGGGAGCTGCCGCCCACGCCCGAGATGGTGGCGCGCGGTACCGCCGGCACGGCGCACTGATGGCGGGAGTGGCAATCACCATGGCGCACAAGCCGATGACCCCCGAGGAGATTGCCGCGCGGCGCCGCCGCGCGCGCATCACCGCGGTGTGGCTCGCCCTGTTCGCCGCGGTGGTCTACATTGGATTCATCATCGCCTTCATCAACCGCTGACGGAGGTTTCAAAGCCGATGCAAGCGTCCGCCCCGAAGTCCGGCCACAACCGCCTCGCGATGAAACTCGCGCTGGTGGCGCTGGGTGCCTTCGGTTTTGGTTTCGCGCTGGTGCCGCTCTACGATGTGTTCTGCGAGATCACCGGCGCCGGCAACCGCAAGGACCTGGTGTCCGCGTCCGAGGTGCCGACCACCATCGATGAGTCGCGCACGGTGACCGTCGACTTCGTCGCCACCGTGCCCAGCGTCGGCGCGTGGCAGTTCCGCCCCGAGGTGCGCAGCATCGAGGTGCACCCCGGGCGCCTTTATGCGGCCAACTTCCTGGCCGTGAACCAGACCGGCCGCGACAGCTGGGCGCAGATCGTGCCCGGCGTGGCGCCCGCAAGCGCCACGGCCTTCTTCCGCAAGACCGAATGCTTCTGCTTCACGCCGCAGCATTTCGCCGTCGACGAACAGAAGCAGATGCCGGTGCGCTTCTTCATCGATCCTGAGCTGCCGAAGCATGTCGAGCGCATCACGCTCGCCTACACGTTCTATGACTCCAAGGCGCCGGTGTCGGCGCGCTGACCTGACAACGATCCACGACAAAAGACCGCCATGACAACACACGCCTCGACCGACGACCGCTACTACGTTCCCCACAGCAGCCCGTGGCCCATCTTCGGCTCGGTGTCGCTGTTCGTGCTGATGCTCGGCGTGGTGAGCTTCCTCAACGACTGGGTCGGTGCCTGGGCGTTCATTCCCGGCGCGGTGCTGCTGGCGTTGCTGTTCTTCGGCTGGTTCTCCACCGTCATCGCCGAGAACCAGAAGGGCATGTACAACCTCGACGTCGACCGTTCGTTCCGCATGGGAATGATCTGGTTCATCATGTCCGAGGTCGCGTTCTTCTCGGTGTTCTTCGGCGCGCTGTTCTATGCCCGCCAGCTGTCGATCCCGTGGATCTCGGGCGAGGGCGTGAAGATCTTCAACCCGCTGCTGCTGTGGTCCGACTTCGACGCCGCGTGGCCCACCAACGGCCCGGCTGCGGTCGGCGGCCGCGAGGATGGCAGCTTCGAGACCATCCCGGCCTTCGGCCTGCCGCTGTGGAACACGCTGATCCTGCTGACTTCCGGCGTCACCATCACCATCGCGCACCATGCGCTGCGCGCCGGCAACCGGCAGATGCTGAACATCTTCCTGGGCGCCACATGGCTGCTGGGCTTCATCTTCGTGTACCTGCAGATCACCGAATACGTCCACGCCTACCAGGACCTGGGACTGAAGATGTCCACCGGCATCTATGGCGCGACGTTCTTCATGCTGACGGGCTTCCACGGCGTGCACGTGACGGTGGGCGCGATCATGCTGTTCGTGATCTGGGGCCGGACCATGCGCGGGCACTTCACGCCCGAGCGCCACTTCGCCTTCGAGGCGGTGGCGTGGTACTGGCATTTCGTCGACGTGGTGTGGCTGATCCTGTTCGTGTTCGTCTACTGGATCTGACCGCGGGCGGTGCGCCGGCCTACGGGCCGGCGTGCGGCTGGATCAGGCCCAGGCGCCACAGCAGCAGCAGCGCCAGGAACAGGCCGACCGACAGCGCAATGCGCCAGGTCAGTGCCCGCAGCATCTTCTGCGAATCGCCCTGGCGCCGCGACAGCTGGAACAGCGCCGAACCGAGGAACGCCACGATGGTGACGAGGACGGCGACGACAATGAGACGGCCCAGATCCATGGGCCGATTATAGGGTGCGCTGGCGGTTCGCACCGCGCTGGTACTGGGTGCTGCTGACCGCAGCATTGCTGCCGGTGTTCGTGTCGCTGGGCACCTGGCAATGGAACCGGGGCCAGCAGCGGCAGGCGACCTGGGAGGAATTCTCGCGCGCCAGCCAGAGCGCCGATCCGGTGCCGGCCGGAAGGCTGGCGCAGATGCCGCGCTACGCGCGCGTGCAGGTGGAAGGACGGCTGGATGGCGGGCGGCAGTTTCTGCTCGACAACCTCTCGCATGCCGGTGCGCCGGGCTACCAGGTGCTGACCGTGCTCGAACTGCCCGAGGGCAGCCACCTGCTGGTGAACCGCGGCTGGGTGCCGTTCAGCGGCTTCCGCGAGCAGCTGCCGGACATCGCGCTGCCCGAAGGCACCGGCGGAACGCCGGTCTCGCTGACCGGACGCATTGCCGGCCTGCCGGTGGCGGGCCTGGCCTCCGGCCGCATGGCGCCGGCGCCCGAGGGTCGCTGGCCGCGGGTGGCGAGCTTCCCGTCCATCGGCCAGCTGGCCGAGGTCTACGGGGCGCCGCTGCTGCCGGTGGTGCTGCTGCTCGATGCCGACTCGGGGCCGGGTTATGTGCGCGAGTGGCAGGCGCCGGGACTGCCACCGGAACGGCACATCGGCTATGCGGTCCAATGGTGGGCGTTCGCGCTGCTGCTGCTGGGCCTGTTCGTGGGACTTAACCTGAAGAGAAAAGATGGCTGATCCTGTTTCGCCGGCGCCGCAGCGGCGCACGCTGTACCTGCTGCTGGGGCTGTTCTTCCTGCCGCTGGTGGCCTCGTTCGTGCTCTATTACGGCATCGGCTGGCGGCCTGCCGGCGACACCAACCATGGCGAGCTGCTGAGGCCGATGCACCAGCTGCCGGCGCAGCTGGCCGGCGAGCTGGAAGGCAAGTGGGCCATGCTCTATGTGGGCAGCGGTGCCTGCGGCGAGGCCTGCCACAACGCGCTGCATGTGGCGCGCCAGACGCATGTGCTGCTGAACAAGGATGCCGATCGCCTCAATCGCGCGCTGCTGGCCACCAGCGACTGCTGCGAGCGCGACCTGCTCGAATCCCGGTATGCCGGCATCCTGGTGATCGATGCCAGCGACCCGGCACGCCGCGCCGCGCTCGAGGCGATGCTGCCGCCGGGCGACCATGCCCATGACCTGTTCGTCATCGATCCCCTGCTGAACATCGTGCTGCGCTTCGATGCCCGCGAGAATCCGAAAGGTCTGCTCGAGGACATCAAGAAGCTGCTGAAACTCTCGCACATCGGCTGAGTTCCCATGCATCGACGAATCATTGTGCTGCGTCGCCTGGCCCTGGCCGCCACCGTGCTGGCCTTCTGCGTGGTGGTGTTCGGGGCCTTCGTGCGTCTCACCGACGCGGGCCTGGGGTGCCCGGACTGGCCGGGTTGCTATGGACACCTGACGCCGACGGGTGCCGCGCAGGCCGCCGCTGCCGGACACATCGATGCCGAGGTGCACACCGGCAAGGCGTGGAACGAGATGATCCACCGCTATGCCGCCTCGACGCTGGGTCTTCTGATCCTCGTCATCGCCGGCCTCGCGCTGTACTGGCGCCGGCATGGCGATGTGCCGGTGGTGCTGCCGCTGGTGCTGGTGGGCCTTGTGATCTTCCAGGGATTGCTGGGCATGTGGACGGTGACGCTGCTGCTGAAGCCGCTGATCGTCACGGCGCACCTGGCGTTCGGGCTGCTGACGCTGTCCTTGCTGTGGTGGCTGTGGCTGACCCTGCGGCGGCGATCCTCGAATCCCTGGTCCGGCACGCTCAAGGCGCGCGACGGGGGCAGCGCGGCGGCACTGCTGCTGCCGGCGCCGCAGCGTCTGCGGCGCCTGGCACTGGTGGCATTGGTGGCGCTGGCCATCCAGATCCTGCTGGGTGGCTGGACCAGCACCAACTATGCAGCCGTGGCCTGCCCGGACTTCCCGAAGTGCCAGGCGGCCTGGTGGCCCCAGGCCGATTTCGACGAGGCCTTCGTGCTGTGGCGCGGCCTCGGCATCAACTACGAGGGCGGCGTGCTCTATCACCCGGCGCGCGTCGCCATCCACTTCACGCATCGGCTCGGCGCCATCGTCGCGACGCTGGCCTTGTTGCTGGTCTCGGTGCTGACGCTGGTGCACCGGCGCGAGGGCAACAGCCGCGTGGCTGCGGCACTGGTGCTGGGCGCGCTGGCCTTGCAGCTGGCCTTCGGCATCTTCATGGTGCTCGAAGGCTTCCCGCTGTGGCTGGCTACCGCGCACAACGCGGGGGCGGCGCTGCTGCTGCTGGCGACGCTGGCGCTGAACCGGGCGTTGCGACGGGCGTAGCTCCC
>CAYQJU010000133.1:0-4980 GCA_964417875.1 uncultured Steroidobacteraceae bacterium | reverse complement strand
TCGAGGCCGACGAGCTCGGCCAGGCGCAGGCCGGAGGAATACAGCAGCTCCATGATCGCAAGGTCGCGCTGCTGCAGGGCAGGATCGGCGTCGTGCACCTCGGGTGCTTCGAGCACGCGCTGCATCAGGTCTGCATCGACGGTGCGCGGCAATCGCCGCGGCGCCTTCGGCGCGCGCACATCCTCGGCCGGGTTGCCGGCCGCGAGCTGCTCGCGCTGCAGGAAGCGATAGAACGAGCGCAGCGCCGACAGCAGTCGCTGCACGCTCTTCGGTCCCAGTCCGCGGGCATGGGACTGCGCCGCGAACAGCCGCACATGGCCGTGATCGAGTGCCGCCCAGTCGCTGATGCCCTGCGCATCGCACCAGCCGGCCAGCCGTGTCAGGTCACGCGCATAGGCCAGGCGGGTGTGGGCGGAGAGGTTGCGCTCCTGCGTGAGGCGCGTGAGGAATGCGCGGCGCGCAGCGTCAGCCCCGGGGCTCACGCGCGCGCCGCCCGCGGCGGGTGGCGTCGCTCAGTCGCGCGCCAGCGCATCGGCGATGAGTTCACCCAGGCGCGCGAGGAAGTCGGTGCTCATGCCCGGGTGGAAGCGCTGGTTGTCGAGGCTGCCCAGCGCCAGCAGGCCGAAGGGGCGCTGCTCATCGGCCAGCGGCACCAGCGCCACCGAGCCGACGCTGGCTGCATCGTCGCTGCCAAACAGGAAATCGCGCAGCGAGTCGCGGATCTGGCCGCAGCGCGGCTTGCCCGCGGCGAACAGGGAATCGAAGCCGGCGAGGCTGGGTTCCTCGGCAGCCACCTGGCGCACGAAGCGCAGGCCCATGTTGCCGGTGCCGGCCGCGGCGCCGAACAGCAGCAGCACCGTGGGCGAGACGTCGAAGTCCTCGCGCATGCCCTGCTCGATCTGCGTGAGGATGGCGCGACGCGTGGGCGCGCGCATCAGCCGGCGCGTGAAGCGGTGGATGCGCTCGGCCAGCTGCTCGTTGGCGCGCGCGATGGCCACCAGCTCGGTGAAGCGCGAGTCGGCGCTCTGGTTCTTCTCGCGCAGCACCTCGATCTGCCGCTCGACCAGCGACACCGCGCCGCCGGCCGAATGCGGCACGCGCAGGCCGGCCAGAAGCTCGCTGTTGCGCTGGAAGAAATCAGGATGCGTGCGCAGCCAGCCGGCGATGTCCTCGTCGGACAGCGCGGCCTCCTCGCGGGCAGTGGAAGTGGTCATGAGGGAGTTTTCGCTTCTGGTAGTTCGAATCGGCCGGTGAAAGATACTTCAGCCGGACCTTCCAGCCAAAGGCGCGTGCCGGGGCCTTCCCAGCGCACGGCCAGGTTGCCGCCGGGCAGTGACACGCGGACTTGCGCATCGAGCCTGCCGGCCAGGATGCCGGTGGCCACGGCAGCGCAGGCACCGGTGCCGCAGGCCAGCGTCTCGCCCACGCCGCGCTCGAACACGCGCAGCGCGATGTGATCGCGCGCGATGACCTGGCGGAATCCCACGTTCACGCGACGCGTGAAGCGCGGATGGCGCTCGAGCGCCGGACCCAGCTGCGCGACCGGCGCGCTGGCCACATCATCGACATCGAGCACGGCATGCGGATTGCCCATCGATGCGATGGCAAACTCGACGCGACCGGTGGGCAGTTCGATGGAATGACGCGCACCGGCCTGGCCGTCGGCCTCGAAGCCCACCGCCTGCGGCGTGAACACCGGTTCGCCCATGTCGACCGCCACTGCGCCGGGCGCGCCGAAGCGGGCCTCGATGGCGCCGGCCGGGCTGTCGAGCCGCACGCGGCCGCTGCGCGCGACGCCCCGATGACGCAGCAGCTCTGCCAGGCAGCGCACGCCATTGCCGCACTGTTCCACCTCGCTGCCGTCGGCATTGAAGATGCGGTAGTACGCGGCGAAGCCGGCGTCGCGCGGCGGCTGAAGCACCAGCGCCTGGTCGAAGCCGATGCCGCTGCGCCGGTCGGCGAGCTGCCGCCATTGCGTGGCCGTCAACGGCAGACCTTCAGCCGGCGCATCGAGCACGATGAAGTCGTTGCCCGCGCCATGCATCTTTGTGAACTCGAACTGCATGCGGCAAGGATACCGCAGCGCGACCCGGCACCGCCGGCTACAGCCGGGTCTTCAGCTCTGCCGCCATGCGCCGGCTCACCGGCAGCGTCTCCTGCATGCCGCGCACGCGCGCCACGTGACTGCCATCGGCCAGTCTTTCCACGCCTTCCAGGTGCCGGCGATTCACCAGCGCACCGCGATGCAGGCGCAGGAACTGTCCGCCGAACTCTGCTTCGAGCTGCCGCAGCGAATCCTCGATCAGGTCCTCGCCGCCGGCATGTCGCACAGTGGTGTATTTCTGTTCGGCCAGCAGGCAGAGGATGTCCTCGACGCGCAGCAGGCGGATGCCGTCGCGATGCCGCACCGGCAGGTGCGTGCGTGGTTCCGGTCGCGCCACTGCCGCCAGCTGGCTGGCCGACAATCGCATGGCCCGCTCGGTGGCGGCGGCGAGCTTTTCCCGCCGCACCGGCTTCAGCAGGTAGCCCACCGCCTCGGCCTCGAAGGCCTCCATCGCATGCTCGCCATGCGCGGTGATGAACACGATGGCCGGCGGCGCGGGCAGGCGCGCAAGGTGCCGCGCCAGTTCCAGCCCCGACATGCCGGGCATGCGCACGTCGAGATACAGCAGGTCGGGATTCAGGCGTTCGAGCAGCTCCAGCGTCTCGCCGGCATTGCCTGCCTCACCCACCACCTCGACCTGGTCCAGTTCGCGCAGCAGCGCATGCAGGCGGGCGCGCGCCGGCGGTTCATCGTCGACGATCAATGCTTTCAGGGCCACGCGCGCATCATCGCCCGGCCGGCGGGCGCTGTTCAACGACGGGCAGGCGCAGTTCGACGAGGAAATCATCGCCATCGCGCCCGGCGCGCACCGAGGCTCGCGCGCCATGCAGCAGCTGCAAGCGTTCACGGATGTTGTCCAGCGCGATGCCGTGGCCGGCGGGCAGCGCATCGCCATCGGCCATGCGTTGCAGAGGCAGCGGATTGCGCACGCGCAGCAGCAGCATGCCGCCGGCGGCGCGGCCATCCACCTGCACGGTGCCGCCGCCGGGCAGCTGCGAGACGCCATGCAGGATGGCGTTCTCCAGCAGCGGCTGCAGCGTCAGTGCCGGCAGATGCGCCTGCATCGGCAGCTCGTCCACCTGCCAGTGCACCCGCAGCCGCTCGCCCATGCGCAGCTGCTCGATGCGCACATAGGCGCGCGCGTTCTCCAGTTCCTCGCCCAGCGTGATCACCGCCCGGCGCTCGTCGAGATTGGCGCGGAACAGTTCGGCGAGATCGAGCACCGCTTCCTCGGCGCGCACCGGATCGGTGCGCGTCAGTGAGGCGATGGTGTTCATGCTGTTGTAGAGGAAGTGGGGCCGGATGCGCGCCTGCAGTGCATCGGCGCGGGCGCGCGCCTGTGCCTCGACATTCAGCCGCCACTGCTGCGCCACATAGCCATAGCGCAACGCCACCGCGGCGACCACCACCCCGATGGCCAGGTTGCGCGCCAGGAACACGCCGCGCTCGGCCGGCGGTGTGCCCAGCAGCGCGCCGGGATTGAACAGCGTGCTGTTCAGCACCCACCACGCGGCTTCTGAAACCGCGGCCACGACGATCGCGACGATGCCCAGCACCAGCACGCCGCCAGCCAGTGCGCCATGCGCGGCAATGCGATGGCGCAGCGCGCACAGCACCGCGGCGCCGGTGAGTCCCACCCAGATCAGGAACAGCAGGCGGCGGGCCAGATCGCCCCAGAAGCTCGGCCCGGGACCGGGGACGGCAAGGGTGAGCAGCAACGCGGTGGCGGCGACCACCACCAGCACCATCAGCACCGCACGCGGCGCGCAGAAATCCGGCAGCAGCAGCGGCTTCATGCCGTTGCCTGCACGCCTGGCAGGATCAGCTGCCGCAGGCCAGGTCGCGGTTGGCGCGCGCCTGAATGCGGGCCTGGTCGGCCTCGGCCTCGCTCATGTAGATGCGGTTGCCCTGCTCGTCGGTGCGGTAGATGCGCCGCGCCTGGATGGCGTCCTGGTATTGCGCCTCGGCACGCTTGCACTGCTCGGCCTTGATGGCCGCGGCCTCGGCGCGCACTTCGGCGGCCACTTCCGGGCTCACCGGCAGTGCATCGTCGGCCGGCTGGACCGGCGGCTGCGCATTGGTGGCCTGGCCGGGCTGGGCGGCCGGCGGATTCGGACGCGCCAGCTGCGAGCCGCGCACCTGCTCGGCGCCGGGGCGCGGCTGGTCGGAGTAGTGCCAGGTGCCGTCCGGTCCCTTCCAGCGATAGATCTCGCCGGCGGCGAAGGCGCTGGACATCAGCAGGGTGGCGACGGTGAAGGTGATGATCTTGCGCATGGGGTGCCTCTCTGGCCGAGTATCGCCGTGGCGGCCAACCCGGTCCCGTGACGCCGGTCACATTGCGGGTGAAGTCTCCCCCAAAGAAAAAGCCCCGGCAACCTTGCGGCGGCCGGGGCATTGGCGGGGCGCTGCCCGCAAGGTCTGTCAGTCGTATGCCCGCTCGCCGTGCTCGGCGATGTCGAGGCCTTCGCGCTCGACTTCCACGCTCGGCCTGAGGCCGATGGTGTGCTTGATCACCGTGAAGATGATCGCCGTGATCACACCGGACCACACCACCGCGAACAGCACGCCCTGCAGCTGGATCCAGAACTGCGCGCCCATGCTGTTGTCGAAGCCCTGGCCGCCCAGCGAGGAGTGGCCGAGGATGGCGCAGGCCAGCGCACCGACGATGCCGCCCACGGCGTGCACGCCGAACACATCCAGCGAATCGTCATAGCCCATGGCCTTCTTCAGGCCGGCCACCGACCACAGGCACACCAGGCCCACCACGAGGCCGAGGATGATGGCGCCGGAGGGCGAGAGCACACCGCAGGACGGGGTGATGGCCACCAGGCCCGCCACCGCGCCGGAGGCCGCGCCGAGCATGGTCGGCTTGCCGC
>CAYQJU010000132.1:0-5022 GCA_964417875.1 uncultured Steroidobacteraceae bacterium | reverse complement strand
GCAGCGGTCTCCAAAACCGCAGGTTGGGGGTTCGATTCCCTCCTGGCCTGCCAGCACGTAAAGGACACATGAACGAACCGGTTCGGCAACAAGAGGGCGGCGCCAGCAATGCGTCGCTGTGGATAGGGGTCATCCTGCTGACGGCGGGCGTGGCCGGCTATTACGTGCTCACCACGCAGCCCATGTGGGTGCGCTGGGCGTGCGTGGTCGCAGGTGCGGTGGCAGGCGGACTGGTGTTCTTCCTGTCGCCGGGCGGTCGCGCGTTCTGGCAGTTCACGCAGGATGCCCGCGGCGAGCTGCGCAAGGTGTTCTGGCCCTCGCGCCAGGAGACCTGGATCACCACGGCGCTGGTGTTCGGTTTTGCCGTGCTGCTCGGTGCGTTCTTCTGGTTGCTCGACATGGTTCTTGCCTGGGCGACCAAACTTCTGACCGGGCAGGGAGGCTGATCGATGGCTTTGCGTTGGTACGTGGTCCATGCCTACTCGAACTTCGAGCATCGCGTGGCCGAGTCTCTCAAGGAGCGCATCAAGCGCGACGGCCTCGAGCACAAGTTCGGCGAAATCCTCGTGCCCACCGAAGAGGTGGTCGAGATGCGCGAAGGGCAGAAGCGCAAGAGCGAGCGCAAGTTCTACCCCGGCTATGTGCTGGTGCAGATGGAGATGGACGAGACCACTTGGCATCTGGTGCGCGATGTGCCCAAGGTGCTGGGCTTCATCGGCGGCACCAGCGACAAGCCGGCGCCGATCAGCGAGCGCGAGGCCAATCAGATCCTGCGCCGCGTCGAGGAAGGTGTCGACAAGCCGCGCCCGAAGGTGCTGTTCGAGCCGGGGCAGGTTGTGCGCGTGACGCACGGGCCGTTCAACGACTTCAACGGCGTGGTCGAGGCGGTGAACTACGAGAAGAACCGGCTGCAGGTGGCCGTGCAGATTCTCGGACGCTCCACCCCGGTGGAGCTCGATTTCTCCCAGGTCGAAAAGGCCTGATTTTTTGAGTTCGCCGTCGCGAAGCGACGGCGTTGAATCCCGGCCGCAAGGCCGTGAACAGGTGGCCGCAAGGCCGTGTGTGCATCCCGGGTCTGAAGGCCCGTAACCAATGGGGAGCTGCCCGCGAAGGCGGGGGCGTTCGGACCCAGGAGCAGTCAATGGCGAAGAAAGTACAGGGCTACGTGAAGCTGCAGGTCCCCGCGGGGGCCGCGAATCCGTCGCCGCCGATCGGGCCGGCGCTCGGCCAGCAGGGCGTCAACATCATGGAGTTCTGCAAGCAGTTCAATGCGCAGACCCAGAAGCTGGAGAAGGGGCTGCCGATCCCCGTGGTGATCACGGTGTATTCGGACCGCAGCTTCACCTTCATCATGAAGACGCCGCCGGCGTCGGTGCTGATCCGCAAGGCCATCGGCATCGAGAAGGGCAGCGGCGCGCCGAACACCAGCAAGGTGGGCAAGATTTCGCGCCAGCAGCTGGAAGAGGTCGCTAAGACCAAGCAGCCGGACCTCACCGCCGCCGACCTCGAGGCAGCGGTACGCACCATCGCGGGTTCCGCCCGCAGCATGGGCGTGGATGTGGAAGGCCTGTAAGGAGCTCGCGTCATGGCAACAACTGCAAAGCGTATGAAGACCTGGAAGTCGAAGATCGTTCCGGGCAAGGCCTATCCGATCGAAGAGGCGCTGGGCCTGGTGAAGGAATTCGCGAAGGCGAAGTTCGACGAAGCCGTCGACGTCGCCGTGAACCTCGGCATCGACGCCACCAAGTCCGACCAGCAGGTGCGCGGCTCGACCGTGATGCCCAACGGCATCGGCAAGACGGTGCGCGTGGCGGTGTTCACTTCCGGCAAGAACCAGGAGGCCGCGAAGGCAGCCGGCGCCGACCTGGTCGGCATGGAAGACCTGGCCGAGAAGGTGAAGGCCGGCGAGATCAATTTCGACGTCGTGGTGGCGAGCCCCGATGCGATGCGCGTGGTGGGCCAGCTGGGCCAGATCCTGGGTCCGCGCGGCCTGATGCCCAACCCGAAGGTGGGCACCGTGACGCCGGATGTGGCCGGTGCGGTGAAGAATGCCAAGTCGGGCCAGGTGCGCTATCGCGCCGACAAGGCCGGCATCATCCACGCCACGATCGGCAAGTCCGGTTTCGAGCCGCAGCAGCTGCGCGAGAACCTGCAGGCGCTGGTGGCTGACCTGCAGAAGGCCAAGCCGTCGACGTCGAAGGGCATTTATCTGAAGCGGGTCACGCTGTCCTCGACCATGGGGCCGGGCGTGCTCGTCGATCACTCGACTTTGGTTTGAAGGTTTGATGTGGGCCGGTGGCAGGCAGTGATGTCTTCCACCGGTCATCGTCGAAGACCGCAGGCGGGCAAGGCCGGCAACGGTGCGAGCCCTTAATGGCGGATGCCTGCGCAGATGGTGCACACATCGGGAATCGATGTTGGTCACCGTCGTGTGATGGTGGGGTGGCCGGGCCGCAAGTCCCGTCATCCTTTTTGGTGATTCAACTGGAGTTTGATCCATGCCACTGAACCTGGAAGGCAAGAAGGCACTGGTCGAGGAGGTCAGCGCGGTCGCGGCGAATGCCCTGTCCGTGGTGGCCGCCGAGTACCGTGGCCTGACGGTCACCCAGATGACGGAGCTGCGCAGCAAGGCGCGGGAGTCCGGCGTGTACATGCGTGTCGTCAAGAACACGCTGGCACGTCGCGCCCTGGCCGGCACGGCTTTCGAATCGATGGGGACCACGCTGAAGGGACCGCTGGTGCTGGCCTTCTCGAAGGACGATCCGGGCGCTGCCGCGCGCGTGATCAAGGACTTCGCGAAGACCAACGACAAGCTCGTGACCACGAGCCTTTCGATCGGAGGGGATGTCCTCTCCGCGAAGGAACTCGACAAGGTCGCAAGCTTGCCGACGAGGGAACAGGCGCTGTCGATGCTGCTGGGCGTGATGAAGGCCCCGCTGCAGAAACTGGCCGGCACCCTGCAGGCGGCACCCCTCAAGCTCGTGCGCACCGTGGTCGCGATCCGCGACCAGAAGCAGGCGGCGGGCTGAAGCTGACTTTTTACCGATTCCCGAACAACTGATTTATCTGGAGAACTGAAAATGGCCGTTTCCCGTGAAGAGATCGTCGACGCGATTGGCAACCTGAGCGTGCTCGAAGTGGTCGAGCTGATCGCCGACCTGGAGAAGAAGTTCGGCGTGACCGCCGCCGCCCCGGTGGCCGTGGCCGCCGCGCCGGCTGCCGGTGGTGCCGCTGCCGCTCCCGCCGAGGAGCAGACCGAGTTCAGCGTGACGCTGCAGGAATACCCGGCCGACAAGAAGGTCGGCGTCATCAAAGTGGTCCGCGAGCTCACCGGTCTCGGCCTGAAGGAAGCCAAGGACCTGGTCGAGGGCGTGCCCGCCCTGATCAAGGATGCCGTGGCCAAGGCCGATGTCGATGCGATGAAGAAGAAGCTCGAGGACGCCGGCGCCAAGGTGGTCGTCAAGTAAGACGACCATGCTTCGCCCCGGGGCCTTCGTGCCCCCCAACGCGCGCCGAGCCGCCACCCCGTGCGGGGTGGCGGTCACGGTGCGCGCGTTTTTTCAGATTTTGAAGGCAAGGTGAATCCGATGGCTTATTCCTTCACGGAAAAGAAGCGCATTCGCAAGAATTTCGGCAAGCAGCCAGGCATCCTGGACACGCCGTACCTGCTGGCGATCCAGCTGGAGTCCTATCGCACGTTCCTGCAGGAGAACGTCGCCGAGGAGCAGCGCGCCAACATCGGCCTGCACGCCGCCTTCAAGACGGTGTTCCCGATCAGCAGCTACTCCGGCAATGCCACGCTCGAATACGTCAGCTATCGCCTCGGCGAGCCGCCGTTCGACGTCAAGGAGTGCCAGCAGCGCGGCCTCACCTACGCGGCGCCGCTGCGCGTGAAGGTGCGCCTGATCGTGCTCGACAAGGAAGCCCCCGGCGCCAAGAAGCCGGTCAAGGACGTGCGTGAGCAGGAGGTCTACCTCGGCGATCTGCCGCTGATGACCGACAACGGCACCTTCGTCATCAATGGCACCGAGCGTGTCATCGTGTCGCAGCTGCACCGCTCGCCGGGCGTGTTCTTCGATCACGACCGCGGCAAGAGCCACAGCTCGGGCAAGCTGCTGTTCTCCGCGCGCATCATTCCCTATCGCGGCTCGTGGCTCGATTTCGAGTTCGATCCGAAAGACAACGTGTTCGCGCGCATCGACCGCCGCCGCAAGCTGCCGGTCACCATCATTCTGCGCGCGCTGGGCATGAACGAGGGCGAGATCCTCGACGTGTTCTTCGAGAAGAACACCTTCTTCCTCGGCAAGACCGAGACGGCGCTCGAGCTGGTGCCGCAGCGCCTGCGCGGCGAGACCGCCGCGTTCGAGATCCGCGTCGGCGACAAGGTGGTCGTCGAGGAAGGCCGCCGCATCACCGCGCGCCATGTGCGCGAGCTGGAGCAGGCCGGCGTGAAGAAGCTGACCGTGCCGCGCGACTACGTGTACGGCAAGGTCATCTCGCATGACGTGGTCGAGAACGACACCGGCGAGATCATCGTCAAGGCCAACGAGGTGCTGACCGCCGCATCGGTTGAGAAGCTCATCGAGGCCGGCGTCACCGAGGTGAAGACGCTGTACGTCAACGACCTCGATCGCGGCGCGTTCGTTTCCGACACGCTGCGCATCGACCCGACCAAGACGCGCCTGGAGGCGCTGGTCGAGATCTACCGCATGATGCGGCCCGGCGAGCCGCCGACCCGCGATGCGGCCGAGAACCTGTTCCAGAACCTGTTCTTCAATTCCGAGCGCTACGACCTGTCGGCCGTGGGCCGCATGAAGTTCAACCGTCGCGTCGGTCGCAAGGAAATCGAAGGCTCGGGCGTGCTGTCGAAGGAGGACATCCTCGACGTGCTGCGCGTGCTGATCGACATCCGCAACGGCAACGGCAACGTCGATGACATCGACCACCTGGGCAACCGCCGCGTGCGCTCGGTGGGCGAGATGGCCGAGAACGCCTTCCGCGTCGGCCTGGTGCGCGTCGAGC
>CAYQJU010000131.1:0-5095 GCA_964417875.1 uncultured Steroidobacteraceae bacterium | reverse complement strand
AGTCGGCCACCGGCGGCTCCACGCCCTCGAACCAGCGCACCAGCACCGGCAGCTCGTTGCGATTGCGCGCCTCATAGTCCGAGCGCAGCAGGTGGCGGTTTTCCGCGGTGACCGGCACGGTCAGGCACCGCGTGGAGGTCCAGTTGCGGTGCACATGCAGCTGGCAGAACGGCGCATAGCCGGGCAGCACCCGCAGCGGCGCATGCTCGTTCAGGTGGCGCTCGAACTGCTCCGCGGTGATGTCCTGGATGGTGTTGCGTCGCGCCTCGCGCGGAAACAGCCGCGGACGCGCGAATTCCGTGAGCACGATGCGCATCGGCGTTCCGGTTTTCTCAGGCGGCCGCGGACACATCGGCCGTGGCGGCGGCCGGTCCACCCAGCGCGTCGATCAGGTCGGCCAGCAGTTTCGACAGCTCGCCGGTCATCACGGTGAAATCGATGTCGAACTGTTCCTGGGGATCGACGTCCTGGTCGGTCTGGTCGGCTTCCTCCATCTCGAGGAACTCCAGGCGCTTCACCAGCAGCTTGTCGGTGAGCACAAAGGACACCCGGCCGTTCCACGTGAGGCCCAGCCGCGTCGGCGTCAGGCCCTTCGACAGGTGCTGGCGGATCTGCGCCGGGTCGAAGGCATGCCGCGAATGACGGATCGTTGCACGCGAGCCATCGGCGGCCTGCAGTTCCAGCTCGTCATCGATGCCGAAGTGGTGGCCCACCTCGCCACCCGAGACCCATGCGCCCATCGAGACACGCGGCGAACGGGCGGTATCCACCAGCGTCGCGGCAAAGCTGCCCAGCGTGTCGCGCAGGGTCTCGACCACCTCTTCGGCGCGCGCCATGCCGGCCGCATCCACCACCAGCCAGCCATTGGCGCGATCGATCCATGCATGCGTGGTGCGACGCTTCACCAGCGCGCGGGCGCGCAGTTCCTCGGTGACCTGCAGCTTCAGGTCGCGCATCTGCTTGCGGCCCACCGGAAAGCCCTGCTCGGCGGCGACCTCGACCGCGCGGTCGGCGGCGACCTGACGGATCACCGATGCCGGCAGCAGCTTCTGCTCGACGCCGAGGGCGATCAGGTGGCTGGACTCCATCGTGTGCAGCAGGCGGCCGGTGGGGCCGGCGGGCAGCCAACCACGGGTCATCATGTCGAAATGTCCGCAGGGCGGCAGCGGCCGGCCCTCGAGGCGGTTTTCCAGTTCGGTGGCGGAGAGATCCCAGTTCGGGGGCAGGCGGAACAGGCAGAGATTCTTGAAGAACATGTCGGGCAGCGCGTGAAGGGCCGCGCAGTATAGCCCCGCACTGCCGCGGGCTGGCTTCGTTGGCGGGGGGCCGTGGGCGGGATCCGGGAGCGTGTTGCGGCGCAAGCCGGACGATCTGTGGAAGGGCTCACACGGCGCATCCGCGCCGCGCCTTACCCTGTGAATCCATCCGAAGGAGCCGCCATGACCCGCCTGTACCTCGCCGCCCTGCTGCTCGCCGCGCCCACGCTCACGCTGGCCGATGTCGTCAGGCTGGAATGCAAGGGCAGGAGCCCCAGCGGCTCCGAGCAGACCATCGCGATCAGCTTCAGCGAGAAGGAAGGCTGGGTCGATGACAACGGCGCGGTGAAGATGCGCGATGGCGTCAGTGCGTATTACCTGAAGGGCATCAAGGTGATGGTCGACAAGGAGACCATGGAGTACCACACGCGCGAGACCACGGCCGGCGAGAAGTTCCAGGGCAAGTGCACGAAGGTCGAGGCCGCCAGGGCCTGAATCGCTTCGTTTCAGTCGCCGCCCGGCGCATGGCCCGGCGCCGCGCCCTCCGGCGGCAGTGCCCCACCGGCGCGGCGCAGGATCTCCCCGACGATGCGTTCCACCGGCGGCGTGATCGACACCACCAGCGCGTTCTCGTCCGCTGACGGCACCTCCAGCAGATCGAACTGGCTGTCGAGCAGGCTGGCAGGCATGTATTGGTGCTGGCGTTGCGCGATGCGGCTGGCGATCAGCTCGCGGTCGCCGTCCAGGTGCACGAACAGGATGGGCTCGCCGGCCTGCCCCACGAGGTAATCCCGATAGGCACGGCGCAGCGCCGAACACGCGCCGACCGCGATGCCGGTCTCGCCGGCCGCTTCCGCCAGGGCGCGGCCATAGCGCGCCAGCCACGGCCAGCGGTCCGCATCGGTCAGGGCGATGCCGGCGCGCATCTTCTGCACATTGACTTGCGGATGCCAGCCATCCGCATCGAGGAAGGGTGCGCCAAGCCGCGCAGCCAACGCCTCACCGATGGTGGATTTGCCGCTGGAGGAAACCCCCATCACCACCACCATGCGCGAGGGTTTCATCCCGCGTGGCGCGTACCCGGCCGCGCCATGCCGCCCTTGCGATGCATCTTCTTCGGCCGCTTCGCGCCCGATCCTTCCCGCAGTTCCAGCGCCTGGCCGCGGATGCGCACCTTCGACAGCCGCTCGATCACCGCCGCAGGCAGCTGCGCCGGCAGGCGCACCGTGGTGTATTCGGCGCGGATGTCCACGCCATTGATCTGCGGGCCCTGCAGCCGCGCCTCGTTCGCGATGGCACCGACGATGTGGCCGGGCTCCACGCCGTGACGCCGGCCCACCGCCAGCTGCCAGGTCTTCTGCTCGCCATCGTCCTCGAACGTAAAGGCCGAGGCGTCCAGCGGCGGCAGCTGCGAGGTGCCATGCGGGCGTTCCTCGAAGCGCGCGTCGCGCTTCCCCCGGGGACGGGGCTCTTCCATGTCTGCGCCACGGCCCGGCGCAGCTGCCGGCGCGTCCGGGCTGCGTGACTGCACCGGCGCACCGCCTTCCACCAGCGACGCGGCCGCGGCGGCGATGCTCAGCAGGTCCGCACCAGTCTCGAGCGCAATTTCCTGCACCGCCGTGCGATAGAAGTCCGCAGGTGCAGCCGCCAGCGCCTCGCCGATGCGCGCCTTGAACTTGGCCAGCCGCCGGCTGTTCACGTCCTCGACGCTGGGCAGCGACAGCGGCTCGATGGTCTGGCGCGTGGCGCGCTCGATCAGCCGCAACAGGTTGCGCTCGCGCGGCGCGATGAACAGGATCGCCTCGCCGCTGCGTCCGGCACGGCCGGTGCGGCCGATGCGATGCACATAGGATTCGGTGTCATAGGGCACGTCGTAGTTCACCACGTGGGTGACGCGCTCCACGTCCAGTCCGCGCGCAGCCACGTCGGTGGCCACCAGGATGTCGATCTTGCCGGACTTCAGCTGTGTCACGGTCTTCTCGCGCAGCGCCTGCGGCACATCGCCGTTCAGTGCCACCGCCGCGAAGCCGCGCGCCTGCAGGCGTTCGGCCAGGTCCGCCGTGGCCTGCTTGGTGCGCACGAACACCAGCATGGCATCGAAGCTGGCGACCTCGACGATGCGCGTCAGTGCGTCGAGCTTGTGCATGCCGCTGACCAGCCAGTAGCTCTGGCGGATGTTCGCCGCGGTGCCGCTCTTGCCCTTGATCACGATCTCGCGCGGCTGGCGCAGGTGACGCTGTGCGATGCGACGGATGTTCGGCGCCATCGTCGCCGAGAACAGTGCCACCTGCTTCTCGGCCGGCGTCTGCGACAGGATGGCCTCCATCGCATCGGCAAAGCCCATCGCCAGCATCTCGTCGGCCTCGTCGAGCACCACGCAGCGCACGGCATCCAGCCGCAGCGTGCCGCGTTCCAGGTGGTCGATGACCCTTCCTGGAGTGCCCACGATCACCTGCGGACCGCGCTTGAGCGCATTGAGCTGCGGCACATAGCTCTGCCCGCCATAGATCGGCAGCACATGAAAGCCTTTCAGGCCGGCGGCGTACTTCTGGAACGCCTCGGACACCTGGATGGCCAGCTCGCGCGTGGGCACCAGCACCAGCGCCTGCGGCTGGCGCTGCGTCACGTCGATGCGCGACAGGATGGGCAGCGCGAAGGCCGCGGTCTTGCCGGTGCCGGTCTGCGCCTGGCCGAGCACGTCGGCGCCTTCGAGCAGCGCGGGAATGGTCGCGGCCTGGATGGGGGATGCGGCTTCGTAGCCAACGGACTTGACGGCGCGGACGATGGCGTCGGCGAGACCAAGATCGGAGAACCGCACGGCCTCGATGGGCGGCACGGCAGGGGAAGACTTCATGGACCGCGCAGCATAACAGCCGGATCGCGGCCCGCCCGCAGATTCAGGGATTCCCTGCCTGCCGGCCATGGATGCCTGTCGCAGCCATCCGCGATCACCGCATGGCGAAGCTTGCTCCAGAGCAGGACCGGGATGTGCGCGCGATATCAGCGCCGGTGCTTTGCGGCAGCTAAGCTGCGGCCTGCCATGATCACGCACACGCCACCTCGATTTCTGGCCGGTCTTGCCATCGCGGCGCTGCTGGCCTGCGCAGCGTGCACCACGGGCAGCACCGGCCTCGAGGCCGAACCTGAGCCGGCGCTGTTCGAGAGCCTGCGCGTTGCCGCCGACGACATCGACGACGCCACGCTGCCGCAGGACGAGTCCTTGCAGGTCGAAGGCGAAGTACCCATTACTGTGGCCGAATCCGGACCCGGCACTTCCGCGCAGGCCGGGGACCTCGAGGAAATCGTCATCGCCGGCCGCGTGCCGTTGCGCCACGATCTGGTCCGCGACCTGGTGGACGAGGCGCAGGACCTGCTCGAGGACGCCGAGCTGGAATACTTCTTCACCGGCAAGGGACGCCGCGAGACGTTGCGCGGCCGCCCGGTCCTGTTCGCGCTGTGGAGCGAGCGCGACAGCGACTGGACCATCGCGCACATCGAGATCCCGCGCCCGCCCATCAGCTGGCGGCCCGGCGGCAAGCCGATGAACTTCGTGATGCGCACCCCGGGCATCCAGGGCCGGCACATCAAGGGCACCGGCGCCGAGCGCCTGATGTTCTCCTTCACCAGCGAGGACGGCGAGCCGCTGCAGGTCCTGGGACGCAAGTTCCCGGTCTTCGACAGCGCGCTGATCTCGAAGAAGCGCTGGCGGGCCGTGGCGGAAACCGCGCAGCCCATCATCTACCTGCCCTACACCCCCGACACCTTCGACCCGCTGTTCGTCAGTGGCGGCAGGGACTTCCTGCTCGACACCGCCAACAAGGCGCTGGACGAACTGCGCG
>CAYQJU010000130.1:0-5105 GCA_964417875.1 uncultured Steroidobacteraceae bacterium | reverse complement strand
GCCTGCAGAACGAACTCGACGTCGTCGAGGGCATGCAGTTCGACCGCGGCTACCTCTCGCCGTACTTCATCAACAACCAGCAGACCCAGGTCGCCGAGCTCGAGAAGCCGCTGATCCTGCTGACCGAGAAGAAGATCGCGAACATCCGCGAGATGCTGCCGCTGCTCGAGGGCGTGGCGAAGGCCGGCCGTCCGCTGCTGATCGTGGCCGAGGATGTCGAGGGCGAGGCCCTGGCGACCCTGGTCGTGAACAACATCCGCGGCATCCTGAAGGTTGCTGCCGTGAAGGCCCCGGGCTTCGGCGATCGCCGCAAGGCCATGCTGCAGGACATCGCCGTGCTGACCGGTGGCACCGTGATCTCCGAGGAAGTGGGCCTGTCGCTGGAGAAGGCGACGGTGAACGATCTCGGCGAGGCCAAGAAGGTCATCATCGAGAAGGAAAACACCACCGTCATCGACGGCGCCGGCAAGGCTTCGGACATCAAGGGCCGCATCGAGTCGATCCGCCAGCAGGTCGAGGAAGCCACCAGCGATTACGACAAGGAAAAGCTGCAGGAGCGCGTTGCCAAGCTCTCCGGCGGTGTTGCCGTGATCAAGGTCGGCGCTGCGACCGAAGTCGAGATGAAGGAAAAGAAGGCCCGCGTCGAAGACGCGCTGCACGCCACGCGTGCCGCCGTTGAAGAAGGCGTGGTGCCGGGCGGTGGCACGGCCCTGATCCGCGCGCTGAAGGCGCTCAAGGATCTGGAAGGCGCCAACGAGGACCAGACCGTGGGCATCCGCCTGCTGGCCCGGGCCATCGAGGAGCCGCTGCGCCAGATCGTCGAGAACGCCGGCGAAGATGCCGCCGTGGTCCTGAACGCCGTCAAGGCGGGCAAGGGCGCCTACGGCTACAACGCCGCGAACGGCGAGTATGGCGACATGCTCGAGGCCGGCATCCTGGATCCGACCAAGGTCACGCGCCTGGCGCTGCAGAACGCCGCTTCGGTGGCGGGTCTGCTGCTGACCACGGAAGTGATGATCGCCGATGCGCCGAAGGACGAGGGCGAGCATGCCCACGGTCCGGGTGGCGGCATGGGTGGCATGGGCGATATGGGCATGTAAGCGGCGACGCTTACCGGTTCATCGACTCATGAGAAGGCCCCGGCGGGAAACTGCCGGGGTCTTTTTGCTGCAGGACTTATGGGGAGCGCGCCCATCCCGACCGTCACGCGGCAAAGTGAGCCACGGTGGGCCGCCTGTCCGCAAGTTGACGCCCGCCCTCTCGTGTATTACTGTCGTAATACACATAGCGAGGTCGCGGTTTGTTTTCCCTGCATCCCGAATCCGGCGTTCCGATCTACCGGCAGCTGATGGACCAGGTCCGCCGGCTGATTGCCGGCGGCCAGTTGCCCCCGGGGGCAGAGCTTCCCTCGGTGCGCGAGCTGGCCGCCCAGCACGCAATCAATCCGATGACCATCTCCAAGGCATATGCATTGCTGGAAGCCGAAGGCCTGCTGGAGCGCAATCGGGGCAAGCCGATGACGGTGACGGGCGGTCGCCAGGGCGCGGCGCCGCTCGCACAACGCATGGAGCAACTGCAACCGCTGGCGCAGGCGCTGGTGGCTGCCGCGCGGCAGCTGGAGGTTTCCCCGAAAGACATGATGGCGCTCGTGCGGCGCCAACTGGAGTCAGGCGATGGGTGAGGCAGTGGTCCTGGGCGCGCAAGGCTTGGGCAAGCGCATCGGCGGGCGGGCCGTGCTCAAGGATGTTTCCTTCGAGGTGCCGCGCGGCCGCGTCGTGGGGCTGGTGGGCAAGAACGGCGCTGGAAAGTCCACGCTGTTCGACCTGCTGCTGGGATTCGCGCGACCCACCGTCGGCAGCTGCAGCGTGTTTGGGGAATCCAGCAGCGACCTGTCGGCTGCAGCCCGTGCACGGATCGGCTTCGTGCCGCAGCAGGACGAGCTGCCGGGCCTGCTCACCGGCGCGCAGCAGCTGACGCTGGTGGCGACATTGCACGCCCGCTGGAACGCGTCGATGGTGGCGCGACTGGCCCATGAATGGGAGGTGCCGCTGGAGCGACCCATCGGCCGGCTCTCCGGCGGCGAGCGACAGAAGCTGGCGACGCTCTGCGCGCTGGGGCACGAGCCGGAACTGCTCGTGCTCGACGAGCCAGCCGCCAGCCTCGATCCGGTGGCGCGGCGTCGCTTCATGCAGGAAATCCTGGCCATCGCCGGGGAGGGCACGCGCACGCTGGTCTACGCCTCACACATCGTCGGCGACCTGGAGCGCGTCGCCAGCCACCTGTGGCTGCTGCGCGAAGGGAGTCTGATGTGGCAGGGCGAGGTGGACACACTGAAGGAATCGGTGGTGCGCGTTCACCTGCGCGCAACGCGGGACCTGGATCCGGCGCTGACATTGCCTGGCCAGTTCACCGGCAGAGTCACCGGGCGCACCGCGGTGTTCACCGTCGATGGCTGGAACGACCTGGCATTGCAGGTGCTGCGCGAGCGTGTGCCGGCCGAAGTGGAAATCGAGCCGCTGGGACTGGAAGACATCTTCCTGGCGATGCACGCATGAGGCTGGTGCTGCAGGTCCTGAAGTTGTGCTTCTGGGCGCTGCCTGCCCAGCGCCTGTGCACCATCGCTGGCCTGTCGCTGATGGCCCTGGCCGCCCTGTGGCTTGCGCCGAAAGGGCCTTCACAGAACGTTCTGCTCTGGGCAACCAATGGCATTTCCATCGTCTTCCTGCCGGCGATGGTCGCGGGCGGTCCGCTGTGGCGGGCCCTGGCCGCGCAACGGGCGGTGGCGCTGGCTCCGCACGGACGCCTGCGCCTGCTGCTGGCTGCCTTCGCCATCGCCCTGATGTGTGGCCTGGTGATGAGCACTTACATCTGGGCGCTTTTCCTGTGGCTGCCTGAACCATGGCGCAGGCCTTTTGCTGGCTGGTTGCACGATGTGGGCAGCGGGTTCGCCTTCGCCAGCATCTGGGCATTGGCCACCTTCCTCGCCGCGCGCTCCCTGCTGGCGGTCTTCACGGTGCTGCTGGTGCTGCTGGGCGGCGGTCTGCTTCTGGACCGCTTGGACCTGCCGCAGCCCGACCAGTGGCTGTGGGGAGGCGGCCTGTCCTTCACGCTGCTGTGCTGGATCCTCTTCGGGGCGTGGTACCTGCGCGCGCGGCGCATCGCCCCTTCGGCCTGGACGTCACGCCGCGCAGAAGACGAGGCCATGGTGACGAAGGCGGATACCGGCGGCATCAGCGCGCAGATCAAACCAGCCGAAGCGCTGCAGCGGCTGCTGCTGGGCGGTCGCAGTACGGGACGCATCGTCCTGCAGTGCCTGTTCGCGCTGGGCCTGCTGCAGGCCATCCTGATGCTCATCCGCCTGATCGCCGCCGTTCCTTCTGAGCAGGTCGAGCCGCTGCAGTACTTCGGCGTCGCGCTGGTCCTGCCGGCCATGGCGGCAATTTCCTGGCTGGCTGCAGCGCGGTTGCGGACGCTTTGGCTGACCTGCCGGGGTCCGCGGGAGGAACTGTTTGCCCTTGGCGAGCGCACGCTCGTCAAGCTGGCGGCGGGACTGGCCTGCGTCGCCAGCGCCATCTTCGGGGCGCTGTGGGCTTTGCTGCCACCTCCTGTGTTTGTCTCGCCCGCCGCGCAGCTCTGTCTGGGACTCGGTGCTGTGGTCGGCGCCGTCCTGTTACCCGTCTATGCGGCACTGCTGCGTAGCGGGGTGGCCGCAGCGGCGGCGCTGGTGGTGGCGGCGGTGACGCTCGAACCCACCTACATGCAGACCTTCGTATACGGCGAGCCGGCGGGGTCCCTCGGGTGGCTGGCCGTGCTGGCAGTGGTAATCGTCGCGCTGCGCGAGTTCGCGCGACGTCGCTGGCTTTACACGGACATGCCGCGTGCGGCGGCTACCGCGCCGGCTTCCTGAACTCCGCGGCGCAGACCGAGGCGATCAATTCAGGTCAGTATCGCGCTGAGGATCTGGCTATTGCGGAAGTTGTGCTGGTCGGCGCTCGCTCTCCCTCTGCGTGTGAAGCAGTTGCCGGTTCATGGAAGTCAGCCGATCCATTTCTTCGCGCAGCACTGCAAGCTGAGTGGCGTCGATGTAAGGGGCTGCCGCTTCCAGATTTCGCCGGTTGTTCTCTTCTGCGCGTTTCATCGACTCCTCCATCATCAGGGTGCGGTAACCAGGAGCCGCAGGGTCACCGGGAGGGGGGCGGGAAATGAATCTTTCCTCCTCTACCTGGCGTTGCCGCTCGGCAATCAAGGCGGTCGTAACCGCGCTCTTTTGTGCCGCAGTCAACGCCTTTCCGGTCTGCGCAAGTTGCGTAGTCATGACGGTGACCTGGAGGCGTGCCGGGAGGGTCTGCTGATAGGCCTGCCACTGTGCGTAATTGCCGCCTAGAAGGGCCTGGATCGATTCTTCCTGTGCGCGGTCAAATGCCTCTCGTCTTTGAAGCGCTTCTTGTTGGTTGCCCAGGTCACCAAGGGCGGTGAGCAAGGAGCCATCCGCCGCCCCCGCGAGCTGATTTCCGGCCAACAGATCGAACAGTCTGTCCGCCTCGTCCTCTGAAAGACGCAGTTCCTGGGCCAGACCCGGGTAGGATCGCTCAATAGTCGTACGCAGCCGCGCGAGCTGCAACTTCCGGGATTCCGGGTCTTTCAATTGCTCTCTGATTGGAGTGTCCGCGGCCGTAGCAGCCGCCATATTGGGTGACAGGGTGGTGTCTGGCGGTGGTGCGGCCGGGTGGCTGACGGGAGGAAGGACTTCGGTTGTCTGTCTTTGCGAGGCCGCGGCCACCTCACGTTCCTTCCGCAGCTCCGCCCGCAGGTGCACTGCAATGATGCTGGCTACCAGAGCGATTCCTGCACAGACCGACACAACTTTGTTCATGTGCTACTACACGTCAAGTGTGTTGATGGTGTGACTCCACCGGAGCTTACGTTGAAAGCGACAACGCCTTCGGAAGCGTGGCACCCTGAAAGTCCTGGCATTTGCGGCTATTGTGTTGGTGCTTGCTGGCTCTGCGTGTACTGGCGGAGCGCCCTCCGGTACGCAGACGTTTGTCCCTCTAGTAATTTGCGCATCGCTGCAAGCTGAGCGGCATCGACGTAAGGGGCCGCCG
>CAYQJU010000129.1:0-5364 GCA_964417875.1 uncultured Steroidobacteraceae bacterium | reverse complement strand
TGCCGTGCACGCGCAGCACGCCCTGGTTCAGGTTCAGCTGCGAATACTTCAGCGTGACCAGTTCGGAGACGCGCAGCCCGGTGGCATAGAGCACCTCGAGCATGGTGCGGTCGCGGCTGCCCAGCGGATCGGACACCACCGGCGCGTTCAGCAGCGATTCCACCTCTTCTTCAGTGAGTGACTTGGGCAGCGAGCGGCCGATCTTCGGCATCGCGATCTGCGCGGTGGGATCCTCGCGCAGCACGCCCTCGCGCACCAGGTTGCGATAAAAGCGACGGAACGACGAAAGCTGCCGGGCCGTCGAGCGCGGCCTGGCTCCTGATTCGACTCGCCATGCGATGAATCCGAGCAGGTCTGCACGCGTAGCCTTCGAAATCTCGATGCCGCGGGCGATGAGCCAGCGCGACAGCGCCATCAGGTCTGCCCGATAGGCCGCCAGCGTGTTCGCCGACAGGCCCCTTTCCATCCACGCGCCATCGAGGAACCGAGTGACGGCCGGATCGACCGCATCGGCGCCGGGACGGGGAACGGACAGGGAACTGGCGGACTTGCTCACTGGGGCTTTTTTCCGGGTGACGCTCATGACGGATTTCGTGCCGGCAGTATCACGAAACTCCCCGTTTCCCTGAGTGATGCCCATCACAGCGCGGAGCAGGCATTAACATAAAGGATAAGCGGGTCACACTATCCCACCGAAGAGAACCCCCGCACCGTGTCGCCGAATTCCCGCCTGCTCCGCTGGCTTGCCCTGCCTTACGCTGCCTGGGCAGGCATCTGCTTCCTGATCCTGGGATCGCTGACGCTGGTCCTGATCCTGCTGCTGCCCGGGCTGCAGCGCCGCCGGAAGGTGGCGCACGGGATGGCGGGACTGGCGCTGGCAGCCTGCGGCTGGCGCGTGCGCACGCTGAACCGCCAGCATCTGCCCGAGGGACCCTGCGTGGTGGTGGCCAACCATGGCAGCTACCTGGACGGGGTGGCGCTGTTCGCGGCGCTGCCGCCCTGCTTCGGTTTCGTCATCAAGCGCGAGATGAACGAGGTGCCGCTGGCCGGGCTGCTGCTGCGGCGGATCGGCTCGCATTTCGTGCACCGGGGCGGCGCGGCCCAGGGCAAGCGCGATGCCCGCGCGCTGCTGCGCGAGGCGCGCGCCGGCGGGGCCATGGTGTTCTTCCCGGAGGGCACCTTCCATCATGAGCCGGGGCTGGCGCGGTTCAGGCCCGGCGCCTTCGTGATGGCCGCGCGCGGCGGACTGCCCATCGTGCCGGTGGCGATCCGCGGCACGCGCCATGCGCTGCCGCCACGCTCGCTGCTGGCGCTGCCCGGCCGCATCGAGGTGGAGCTGGCGCCGCCATTGGCGCCGCCGGCCGAAGGCGACAGCACCGGCATCGATGCGGTGATGCAGGCCGCCCGGCGCAGCATCCTGGCCCGCATTCCCGAACCGGACCTTGCCCCGGACGGCTAAACTCGCGCGCCATGACGCAACGGGACCAGATGGACTATGACGTGCTGGTGGTCGGGGCAGGGCCTGCCGGTCTCGCCGCGGCAATCCGGCTGAAGCAGCTTCATCCGGAGCGCAACATCTGCGTGCTGGAGAAGGCGGCCAGCATCGGCGGGCACACCCTG
The DNA here is from genome assembly GCA_964417875.1 of uncultured Steroidobacteraceae bacterium. Taxonomy (GTDB): domain Bacteria; phylum Pseudomonadota; class Gammaproteobacteria; order Steroidobacterales; family Steroidobacteraceae; genus ZC4RG30. The sequence continues at coordinate 3,744 of CAYQJU010000129.1, read as the reverse complement.
TCGGGCGCCATCATCGAGACCGCGCCGCTCGATACGCTGTGGCCGGAGTGGCGCCAGGCGCCGCCGCCGATCTGCGTGCCGGTGCAGCGCGATGAATTCCGCCTGCTCACGCACAGCGGATCATTGCGCCTGCCGGTGCCGCCACAGCAGCGCAACCACGGCAACCTGATCGTGTCGCTGGGACAGCTGCTCGCCTCGCTGGCGGAGCATGCGGAGAGCCTCGGCGTGGACGTGCTGCCGGGCTTTGCCGCCGCCGCGCCATTGTTCGATGCGCAGGGCCGCGTGAACGGCGTGCGCGTCGGCGACATGGGTCTGGATGCCCAAGGCAATCCCACCGCTGCATACGCGCCGGGGCCCGAGATCCGCGCTGCGACCACGCTGATCGCGGAAGGGTGTCGCGGCAGCCTGGCCAAACACCTGATCCGTCATTACGAGCTGGATGCGGGACGCTCGCCGCCGACCTTCGCGCTGGGCTTCAAGGAACTCTGGCAACTGCCGCCCGGGCGCGTGGCGCCGGGACTGGTGCAGCATTCGGTGGGCTGGCCGCTGGACAACGCCACCTATGGCGGCAGCTTCGCCTACCACCTGGAGGCCGACCAGCTCTACGTGGGCTTCGTGGTGGGCCTTGATTACATGGACCCGAGGCTCTCGCCGTTCGAGGCCTTCCAGCAGTTCAAGCACCATCCCTCGATGCAGCCGCTGCTCGAGGGTGGCGAAATCCTCGCCGCCGGTGCGCGCAGCATCGCCGCCGGCGGCTGGCAGTCCTGTCCGCGCCTCGACATGCCCGGCGCGATGCTGATCGGCGACGCCGCCGGCACGCTGAACTTCCCGAAGCTCAAGGGCGTGCACCAGGCACTGCGCTGCGGAATGCTGGCGGCGGAACACCTGGTCGAGACCGGCGACAGCACCGGCTTCGATGCGCGCTGGCGCGCATCCGACGGCGGCCGCGAGCTGCGCCGCGTGCGCAACATCAAGCCCGGCTTCAAGCGCGGGCTGTGGTGGGGCCTGGCCAATGGCGCCTTCGAGACTGCGACCGCCGGCCTTGCACCCTGGACCCTGCGCAATGCCGGCAACGAGGCGTTGCATCGCCTCGATGAATTCGAATCGCCCGACCGGCAGTGGCAGCCGCGCACGCTGCCGCCGCGCGACCGGCTGGCCGGCGTGTTCTTCGCGCAGACCGCGCATGACGAGAGCCAGCCGGTGCACCTGCGCGTGCACGACCTGAGCCTCTGCGCCACGCGCTGCACGCAGGAATATGGCAATCCGTGCACGCGCTTCTGCCCGGCGCAGGTCTACGAGATGGTGGACGATGGCGCCGGTGGCCAGCGCCTGCAGGTGAACGCCGCCAACTGCGTGCACTGCAAGGCCTGCGACATCAAGGATCCCTACGGCGTGATCACCTGGACCACGCCCGAGGGCGGCAGCGGCCCGAACTACTCGAACCTCTGACGCATGCATGATGAGGCACCGGACGAGCGGGACATCGCCCTGACGCGGCCGGCGCGCAGCGGCCGCGTGGCTGCGCTGCGTGCCGCGCTCGACGAGGGTGCGGTGCGCGCCGCCGAGCGCATCGTCAACACGCTGCATCCGGCCGAGATCGCGCAGCTGCTCGAATCGCTGCCGCCGGCCAAGCGCGCGGTGGTGTGGGAGATCACCGATCCCACCCTGGACGGCGACGTGCTGGTGGAGCTCAGCGACGATGTGCGCGCGCAGCTGATCCAGGAGATGGATCCGGAGGAGCTGGCCGCCGCCACCGAGGGACTGGAGGTCGACGACCTCGCCGACCTGCTGGTGGACCTGCCCGAGGCCGTCACGCAGCAGCTGATGCGCAACATGGACCAGCTCGACCGCGAGCGGCTGTCGCGCGTGCTGTCCTGGCCGGAAGACACCGCGGGCGGGCTGATGAGCACCGACACGGTCAGCGTGCGCGCCGATGTGTCGCTCGGCGTGGTGCAGCGCTACCTGCGCATGCGCGGCGAGCTGCCCGAGGACACCGACCGGCTGTTCGTGGTGGACCGCGGCGATCGCTTCCTCGGCACCATCACGCTGGCGCGGCTGCTCACCGACGATCCGGACAACCTCGTCGGCGCCAGCCTCGACAAGGATGCGCCGCGCATCGCGCCGGACACGCCCGCGCGCGAGGTGTCGCAGCTGTTCCGCGACCGCGACCTGCTGTCCGCGCCGGTGGTGGATGAACATGGCGTGCTGCTCGGCCGCATCACCGTCGATGACGTGGTCGACGTGATCACCGAGGAAGCCGCGCACGAGGTCATGGCCGGCGCCGGCCTGCGCGACGAAGAAGACGTGTTCGCGCCGGTGATGCTCACCACGCGCCGGCGCATCGTGTGGCTGGGCATCAACCTGTTCGCCGCGATGCTGGCGGGGCTGGTGGTGCAGCGCTTCGACGGCACCATCGAGAAGGTGGCCGCGCTGGCGGTGCTGATGCCGGTGGTGTCGAGCATGGGCGGCATCGCCGGCTCGCAGACGGTGACGCTGATCATCCGCTCGATGGCGCTCGGTCAGGTGGAATGGCGCGATGCGCGCTGGCTGCTGATGCGCGAGGTGGGCGTGGGCGCGATCAATGGCCTGGGCATGTCGCTGGTGCTGGCGGCCCTGATGGTGGCGTGGCTGGGCACCTGGAAGATCGCCGCGGTGGTGACGCTGGCCATGACCACCAACCTGCTCACCGCGGCCGTGGTGGGCGTGATGGTGCCGCTGACGCTGCGGCGGCTGTCGATCGACCCGGCGCTGTCGGCCGGCGTGATCCTGACCGCGATCACCGACTGCGTCGGCTTTGCGACGCTACTGGGCCTGGGGACGCTGTTCCTGGTCTGAACGTCATGCGCGGGTGGCGCGGCGCTGCGCCCCTGCCCGTGTTGCTATGTGGTCGCTTCGATGGCCGCCAGCAGCTGCTCGAACGGTTCGACAAACTTGCTGATGCCCTCGCGCTCCAGCTGCACGGCCACCTGCGCCAGGTCGATGCCCAGCTCGCGCAGGGCCTGCAGGTGCTGCGCCGGAGGCGGGCCGCTGGCCAGCCGCAGCGCGGGGCGGCCGCGCTCGCGATAGGTCTGCAGGGTGGCCCGCGGCAGCGTGTTCACCGTGCCCGGTCCGATCAGGGCTTCGACATACAGCAGCTCGTCATAGGCCGGGTCCTTGGTGGAGGTGGACGCCCACAGCAGGCGCTGCGGCTTTGCACCCAGGTCGCGCAGCCTGCGCCAGCGCGCGCTGTCCTCCCAGGCCTGGTACTGCGCGAAGGCCTGCCGGGCGCAGGCGATCGCGGTGCCGCCCCGCAAGGCGCGCGCCGCCGGCGTGCCCAGCGCATCAAGCTGCGCATCCACGGCGGTGTCGATGCGGCTGATGAAGAAGCTGGCCACGGAGGCAATGCCGGCGAGCGGCTCCTGACGCGCGGAGCGCTGCTCGAGGCCGGCGGTGAATGCCTCGAGCACCTCGGCATGGCGTTGCACGTCGAACACCAGCGTCACATTGACGTTGATGCCCTCGGCCACCAGCGTGCGGATCGCCGGTACGCCGGCCGGCGTCGCCGGCACCTTGATCATCACATTCGGCCGGTCCAGTGCCTGCCACAGGTGACGCGCCTCGCGCAGCGTGCCTTCGGTGTCATCGGCCAGCAGCGGCGAGACTTCCAGGCTGACGAAGCCATCGGTGCCACCGGTGGCGCGGTGCACCGGCGCGAACAGCTGCGCCGCGGCGCTGACATCCTCGATGGCCAGTTCCTCATAGATC
>CAYQJU010000128.1:0-5463 GCA_964417875.1 uncultured Steroidobacteraceae bacterium | reverse complement strand
GGCGCACATGCCGGTAGCGCTCAACCTGCAGGAACTCTGCCGCGCCATACACCTCACCCAGCACAAGCTGCCCATACCAGGGCCAGATCGCCATGTCGGCGATGGTGTAGTCCTCGCCGGCCACATGCGTTCGCGTCGCGAGCACGCGATCCAGCACATCCAGCTGCCGTTTGGCTTCCATCGCGAAGCGGTCGATGGCGTACTGGATCTTCACCGGCGCATACACATAGAAGTGGCCGAAACCGCCACCCAGGAATGGCGCGCTGCCCACCTGCCAGAACAGCCATGCCAAGGTCTCGGTGCGCGCCGGGCCCTCGACCGGCAGAAACGCACCGAACTTCTCGGCCAGATGCATCAGGATGGCGCCGGACTCGAACACGGGCAGTGGTTCGGCGCCGCTGTGATCCACCAGCGCCGGGATCTTCGAATTCGGGTCGACCTCGACGAAACCGCTGCCGAACTGGTCGCCCTGGTTGATGCGGATCAGCCAGGCGTCGTACTCGGCGCCCTGGTGTCCCAGCGCCAGCAGTTCCTCGAGCAGGATGGTGACCTTCACGCCATTGGGCGTGCCCATGGAATAAAGCTGCAGCGGATGCCGGCCCACCGGCAAGGGCTTCTCATGCGTGGCGCCGGCCTCCGGGCGATTGATGCTGGCGAATGTGCCCCCGCTGGGCTGCTGCCATTCCCAGATCTTCGGCGGCTGGTAGCCGGGTGGAAAGGCATTGGCTTCGGACATGACGATCTCCTGTGTTGTGGCCGCCAGCAGGGGCTGGCGCCAGCTGGTTTCGGTACGAGACAGGCCTTTAGGAAAGGCCCGGCCCATCCTGTCGGAACCCGGTGCCGCGGCCTGTAGGACGGCGGGCAGACACATGGCTTGCGGGAAACACTGCGGGACCCCTGCAGTCGAACCGGTCGAGATCCATGGATAAAGGAGAAGTCATGAAACCGCAAATCCCCATCGCCCTGCTTGCCGGCGCTTTCCTGGGTGCTGCCTCGATGGTCGCCGCACAGGACCGGCAAGGAAACGACACGGCCCTTCTGGCCACCGAGAGCGTGCAGGTGCAGTCGGTGACGGTGCCCTACAGCGAAGCGGAGACCCGCAACCAGCGGGGCGTCGAATCGCTGTTCTTCCGCATCCGCGGCGCGGCAGCCGAGGTCTGCGACATCGCGCCGAACGAGGTGGGCTATGAACTCTGGGAAGAGCATGCCTGCGAGCGCGCGGCAGTTGCCGAGGCCGTTCAGGATGTGGGTGAGCCTGCACTGATCGAGTACTACTCGGATCTGCGCGGCAGCGCGCTGCCCGCGGAGCGCTGAGCTTACGTCGCGCCCTCATCGTTCGTGGCGGGCCGGCGTCGCGCGTGCTCACCGGCGCGCAGCGACCACACCGCCACGAACAGCGCCGCGATCAGCGGCCCGATCACGAAGCCGTTCATGCCGAACAACGCAAAGCCGCCCAGCGTCGAGATCAGCACCATGTAGTCGGGCAGGCGCAGGTCCTTGCCCACCAGCGCCGGTCGCAGCAGGTTGTCGACCATGCTGATCACCAGCGCGCCAACCGCGATCAGGATGCCGCCGCGCACATATTCCCCGACGATCATCAGGTATGCGGCCACCGGCGCCCACACGAGGAAGGCACCCACCGCCGGCAGCAGCGACAGTACCGTCATCACCACGCCCCACAGCAGCGGCGCCTGCATGCCCAGCGCCCAGAAGGTGAGGCCACCGATCGTGCCCTGGATCAGGCCGATGATGAAATTGCCCTTCACGGTCGCCTTCACCACCTCGCCGAACTTGCCCATCACATAGCGCGAATGACGGGGGCTGAGCGGGCTGGCCTTGACAATGGAGGCGGCGAGCTGCTGTCCGTCACGGAACAGGAAGAACAGCACATAGAGCATCACGCCAAGTCCGATCAGGAACTGCGCCGTGCCCTGCCCGATGCTGACGGCGCGCGCCGCGATGTAGCCTGATATCGCGGCCATCGCCGAGGTCAGACGCTCCTGCAAAGCCGCGAAGTCGCCCAGGTCGGCCGCGTTGAGCATCTGCACGATGAAATCAGGCAGCCGCTCGTGGGCCCGCGCGACCAGTCCCGCGACATCGAACTCGCGGGTGCTGAGGCGCTGGTAGAAGGCATTGGCCTCCTGCGCCAGCGCGCCGAACACCAGCGTCACCGGGATCACCACCAGGCAGATGCACACCAGCAGGCTGACCGCGGCGGCGCGCGTGCGCCTTCCGCCGAAGCGGGCCGTGAGCCAGCGCTGCAGCGGGTTGAACAGCACGGCCAGGATCACCGCCCACAGCACCGCGCTGTAGAACGGCAGCAGCAGGAACACGAACGCAATGGTGACCAGAACGACCAGGATGACAAAACTGACTTCCTGACCACTCCGCTTCAGCATGGTTCGTGCGCCCTCCCTGACGCCTGCCTAGCGCTTCATTCCCTCGAAGAACTCGCCGTTGGTCTTCGTGTCCTTCATCTTGTCGAGCAGGAACTCGATCGCCGCCAGCTCATCCATCGGATGCAGCAGCTTGCGCAGGATCCACATCTTCGCAAGCTCGGTCGGATCGGTGATCAGGTCTTCCTTGCGGGTGCCGGAACGGTTGATGTTCACGGCCGGGAACACGCGCTTCTCGGCGATGCGGCGATCCAGGTGGATCTCGCTGTTGCCGGTGCCCTTGAATTCCTCGTAGATCACATCGTCCATCTTCGAGCCGGTGTCGATCAGCGCGGTGGCGAGGATGGTCAGCGAGCCGCCCTCCTCGATGTTGCGCGCGGCGCCGAAGAAGCGCTTCGGGCGCTGCAATGCATTCGCATCGACGCCGCCGGTGAGCACCTTGCCCGACGACGGCACCACGGTGTTGTAGGCACGCGCCAGGCGGGTGATGGAGTCGAGCAGGATCACCACGTCCTTCTTGTGCTCGACCAGGCGCTTGGCCTTCTCGATCACCATCTCGGCGACCTGGACGTGGCGGGCGGCCGGCTCGTCGAACGTGGACGACACCACCTCGCCCTTCACGGTGCGCTGCATCTCGGTCACTTCCTCGGGCCGCTCGTCGATGAGCAGCACGATCAGGTAGACCTCCGGATGGTTGGCCGTGATCGCGGTGGCGATGTTCTGCAGCAGCATGGTCTTGCCGGCCTTCGGCGGCGAGACGATCAGGCCGCGCTGGCCCTTGCCGATGGGCGCCACCAGGTCGATGGTGCGCGCGGTGAGGTCTTCGGTGCTGCCATTGCCACGCTGCAGCTTCAGGCGCTGCGTGGGATGCAGCGGCGTGAGGTTCTCGAACAGCACCTTGTTGCGGGCGCTTTCGGGAGAATCGAAATTGATCTCGCCGACCTTCAGCAGCGCGAAGTAGCGCTCGCCGTCCTTCGGCGGACGGATCAGGCCGGAGATCGAATCGCCGGTGCGCAGGTTGAAGCGGCGCACCTGCTGCGGGCTGATGTAGATGTCGTCGGGACCGGCCAGATAGCTGGAATCGGCCGAACGCAGGAATCCGAAGCCATCCTGCAGGATCTCGATCACGCCCTCGCCATAGATCGGCTCGCCATTGCGGGCGTAGTGCTTGAGGATCGAGAAGATGATGTCCTGCTTGCGCGAGCGGGCGAGGCTTTCCAGCCCCATCGACTCGGCCACCTTCACCACCTGGTTGATGGGCCGCGACTTCAGCTCGTTCAGGCTCATCGTCGCGCGGGCCTGCTCGAGGTCGGCCTTGCCGACGATCTCGCCATCGGCTGAAGGGTCGAACGGCTCCGGGTCGTAGATCTCTTCGTGACGGCCGACGTTGCCGTTCACATTGTCGCGGTTGCCGCCGCCACCGCCGCGGTTGCCATCACGGCCACCACCGCCACGCTTGTTGCGCTGCCGGTTGCCGCCCGGCCCTCCCAGGTAACCCCTCACGGGTTGGAGCCCTGCGCGAGGTTCTGGTCGAGGAACGCGGTGAGTTGCGAGCGCGAGAGCGCGCCCACCTTCTGGGCGGCGACGGCGCCATTGCGGAACAGGATCAGCGTGGGAATGCCACGGATGCCGAAGCGCGGCGGAGTCTGCGGATTCTCGTCGATGTTCAGCTTCGCGATCTTCACGCGGCCCTGGTAGTCGGTGGCGACGTCATCGAGGATCGGCGCGATCATCTTGCAGGGGCCGCACCATTCGGCCCAGAAGTCGAGCAGCACGGGTTCCGCGGATTGCAGCACATCGGCGTCGAAGGTGGCGTCCGAGGTATGGACGATCAGCGGATTGCTCACGGGCTATAGCCTCCAGTGGAGATTGGGACCTTGGGTTTTGATGCCGGCTGGTCGGATGCTTGCGGGTGTTGTTTCGATGGCGCCTGAGCGCTCAGCGGTGCGGGGTCATGGGAATTCCCGCGCCACGGGTGTGGTCAAACAGTTTAGACTAGATGTTTGAGGATTGGTTCCACGGGGCAGGATTTGCGCCCATGTATTGAACGCTTTTGTAGCCGGTCCTGACGCGATTTGCAAGCGCCGCCAATGTGGCGCCAACCGGTAAAACCTGGAACACATGATCAAGAAACTCTGGAACAAACTGTTCGGTCGGCCGGCAGATGCCGCCGCTTCCATGCCCTCCACCACCGCCGCGGATGCACCCGCTGCAAGCGCCGCCGCACCGCCACCAACCGGTGCATCCAGTGCGGGTGAAACCGGCCCCGATGGCCAGCGTCGCCGCCGCCGTCGTGGTGGCCGTGGCCGCGGTCGCGGCGCGGCGGGTGGCGCGCAGCCTGGCGCGGCGCCTTCCGGCGAGCAGCCGGCCGCTCGCGCGCCACGCGGGCCGCGGCACGCTGACATCCGCCCCGATGACGAGCTGCAGAACGCGGACGTCGAAACCGTCGGGGCCGCGCCCATCGCCGCGGCGCGCATCGATGACGAGGCAGGGCCCGATGCACCGCCGCCGGAACCGAAGCCGGTGCGCCGCGGCCAGGTCGCGCCGGATGGCCCGAGCTTCAACGACTTCGAGCTGGCACCCAGCCTGCGACAGGGCATTGCCGATGCCGGCTTCGAGCGCTGCACGCCGATCCAGGCGCAGACGCTGCCGTTCTCGCTGGCCGGCCGCGACGTCGCGGGCCAGGCGCAGACCGGCACCGGCAAGACGGCCGCCTTCCTCGTGTCGATGTTCCAGACGCTGCTGACGCGCATGCCGGCCGAAGGGCGCCCGCCCAATGCGGTGCGCGGCATCGTCATCGCGCCGACGCGCGAGCTGGCCGTGCAGATCCACGCCGATGCGATGGAGCTGGGCCGTCACACGGGGCTGAAACTGGCCTGCGTCTATGGGGGCGTCGACTACGAGAAGCAGCGCCGCCAGTTCGACGGCGGCGCCGACATCCTGATCGGCACGCCCGGCCGCATCATCGACTACTACAAGCAGCAGGTGTTCGACCTTAAATACGTGCAGGTCTGCGTGCTCGACGAGGCCGACCGCATGTTCGACCTCGGCTTCATCGCCGACATCC
>CAYQJU010000127.1:0-5474 GCA_964417875.1 uncultured Steroidobacteraceae bacterium | reverse complement strand
CTGGTCGACACCTACTGCTCCGAGTGCCACAACTCCACCGACTGGGCCGGCGGCGTGGCCTTCGATACCTACTCTCCGGCCGATGTGCCGCACGACATCGACGTGTGGGAATCAGTCGTGGTGAAGCTGCGCGGCCATCTGATGCCGCCGCCGGGCAGCCCGCAGCCCACGCCTGCCGAGTCCGATGCGCTGGTGGGCTGGCTCGAGGCGCGGCTGGATGCGCGCGATGCAACGCCGCGCGCCGGGCATGTCACCGCGCAGCGCCTGAACCGCACCGAATACGCCAATGCCGTGCGCTCGCTGCTCGGCGTCGAGATCAACGTGGCCGACCTGCTGCCGCCCGAGATCGAGATGGAAGGCTTCGACAACATCGCCGCGGTGCTGACCGTGTCGCCCACCTTCCTCGACCAGTACATCGGCGCGGCACGCCATGTCTCGCAGCGCGCGGTGGGCGATCCGCGGCCCAAGATGGGCAAGACCGTGCACACACCGGGCGGCGGTTCGTCCATCCCGATGCCGCTGGGCAGTGCCGGCGGCATGGCCTTCAAGCATTTCTTCCCGGCCGATGGTGAATATCGCCTCAGCCTGCAGGATGACCTCACCGGTGGCCTCTACACGCACCAGTCGCTGTTCCGTCGCACGGTGGTGATCTTCGTCGATGGCCGCGAGGTGTTCCGCGCCGACGTGGGTGGCGAGGATGACCTCGGCCTTGCCGACAAGGAAGCGCAGACGGGCCGCGACAAGGTGCTGTCGCGCTTCCAGAACATCCCCATCCATGTCACCTCCGGCACGCACGAGATCGTGGTGACGGCGATGGAGCGTTCGCGGGCGCTGTCGGACGACAACATCGGCGGCGGTGGCGGTGCCTCGGCGGGTGGCGCGCTGCGGCTTTCGGCCGGCGTCGAGGTCACGGGTCCCCATGGGCCCACCCGCATCGGCAGCTCGCCGACGCGTGACCGCATCTTCATCTGCTATCCGGCCACCGCGGCCGAAGAGCGGCCCTGCGCCGAGAAGATCGCACGGCACCTTGCCGCGCGTGCCTACCGCCGTCCGGTCGACGACAGCGACGTGGCCAAGCTGATGGCCTTTTTCGACGCCGGCCGCAAGGAGATCGGTCACTTCGACGGCGGCGTGCAGGAGATCGTGATGGGCACGCTGTCGAGCCCGGACTTCCTCTATCGCACCATCGCGCCGCGCGGCGCGGAAGTGGCGCCGCTGTCCGACCTCGAGCTCGCCTCGCGCCTGGCGTTCTTCCTGTGGAGCGACCTGCCCGATGACGAGCTGCTGCAGCTGGCCGGGCAGGGGCGGCTGCAGGATGACGCCGTCTACGAGGCGCAGGTGATGCGCATGCTGCGCGACCGCCGTGCCACGGCGCTGGTGGAGGGCTTTGCCATGCGCTGGCTGAACGTGGACGATCTGGATGCGGTGGAGCCGGATCCGAATATCTACCGCGGCTTCAGCACGGCGCTGCGCAATGATTTCGCCGCCGAGATCCGCCTGTTCCTGTCCGAGGTGCTGCTGCAGAACCGCAGCGTGCTCGACCTGCTGGATGCGGATTACACCTTCGTCAACGACCGGCTGGCGCGCCACTATGGCATGCGCGGCGTGCTTGGTTCGCAGTTCCGCCGCGTGGAACTGGACGATCCGGTGCGCCATGGATTGCTCGGCAAGGGCGCGGTGCTGCTGCGCACCTCCTATGGCGATCGCACCTCGGCGGTGCTGCGCGGTGCGTGGATTCTCGAGCGCATCCTCGGCACACCGCCGACGCCGCCGCCACCGGGGGTGGAAACCAACCTGGCGGCGAAGGAAGGCGATGAGGGCACCACGGTGCGCGACCGCCTTGCGGCGCATCGCGCCGCCGCCAATTGCAACCAGTGCCATGGTGTGATCGATCCGCTGGGTCTGGCACTGGAGAACTTCGATGTCACCGGCGCCTGGCGCACGCGCGAGATCGACTCGCGCCTGCCGGTGGACTCGACCACGGTGCTGCCGGACGGCACGCCGGTGAGCGGCGTGGTCGAACTGCGCGAGGCGCTGCTGCGCAAGCCCGACCAGTTCGCCTGGGCCATGACGCAGAAGCTCATGATGTATGCCACGGCCCGCGAGGTGGAGGCACACGACATGCCGCAGGTGCGGCAGATCGTGCGCGATGCCGCCGCCGGCCAGTACCGGTTCTTCGACCTGGTGATGGGCGTGGTGAAATCCGACGCGTTCCGCATGCAGGCTGCCGCCCACGGCGGCGATCACACGACCACGGTGGCCACGGCCAGCCGGGCGCAATAGAAGAGGGGAGTCGTCATGATGTTCCTGACCAGGAAGCACATTTCGCGCCGCGCCACGTTGAAGGGGCTCGGGGTTTCGATGGCGCTGCCATTGCTCGATGCGATGGTGCCGGCCGGCACGGCACTGGCGCAGACCGCGGCAACGCCGAAGCCGCGCGTGGGGTTCTTTTATATTCCGCACGGCGCCATCATGGACAACACGCCCTATGGCAAGGAAGTCGATGCCTGGACGCCCTCGGGCGAGGGCGATGCCTTCACGCTGAACAAGATCATGCAGCCGCTCGAGAAGTACAAGCAGCAGCTGATCTCGTTCGCGAACCTGGAGAACGCTGCCAGCGCCGGCTCGGTGCACACGCTGAATCCGGCCACCTGGCTGTCGGCCACGCGTCCGGCCGGTGGCTCCGCGGGCGCCAACATGGCGGTCACCCTCGACCAGGTGATTGCCGGCGAGATCGGCCAGGAGACCGCATTGCCGTCACTGGAGGTGTGTTCCGAGACCACCATCCAGAGCGCGGCCTGCGGTGGCGGAGCCGGTGCCTGCTACTACAGCTCGACACTGTCGTTCCGCGACGCACACACGCCGCTGCCGATGGAATACAACCCGCGCAAGGTGTTCCTGCAGCTGTTCGGCGAGGGCGACACCGAGGCCGAGCGCGCGCTGATCGCGCGCCAGACCACCAGCATCCTCGACCTCATCGCCGATCGCACGCGGGCGCTGCGCAGCGAGCTGGGTCCGGCGGACCAGCGCGTGATGGACAGCTATCTGGAGACGGTGCGAGAGATCGAACGTCGCCTGGAGAAGGCCATGCAGCGCGACCTGTCGGCCATCGAGCTGCCGGATGCGCCGGTGGGCGAACTGGATGCCTTCGACGAGCAGGTGCGACTGATGTTCGACCTGCTGGCGCTGGCCTACCAGGCGAACCTGACGCGCGTGGCCTCCTACATCATGGTGGCCGAGGGCACCAACCGTGCCTATCCGTTCATCAATGTGCCCGATTCCTTCCATCCACTGTCGCACCATGCAAACGACCGCGAGCGGCTGCGCAAGCTGACGCTGGTGCAGACCTGGCACATGGAGCGCTTCGCGGAGTTCCTCGACAAGATGGCCGCCACGCCCGATGGCGACGGCTCGCTGCTCGACCATTCGATCTTCATGTATGGCTCGAACATGTCGAACAGCGACCGGCACAACAATTATCCGCTGCCGGTGATCCTGGTCGGCGGCGGCAACGGCAAGCTCAAGGGCGGCCGCCACATCGTGCCGCCGGAGCGCACGCCGATCGCCAACCTGCACCTGACCGTGCTGAACAAGCTGGGCATCGAGCGCGACAGGCTCGGTGACTCCACCGGCTTCATCGCGGGGGTGTGAGCGTGCGCAAGGGCTTCACCAGGCGCGAAGTGCTGTGCGCCGGCGCGGGCGCGGCCGCCGGCTTCGGCCTGCTCGGCTGCGCCAGCACGCCGCAGTCGCAGGGCGCTCCTTCCGCGGCGCAGGCCATGGCCGATGCGATGGCCGACGCGAAGGCCAGCGTCACGCCACTGGGTGAGCGCCTGCTGCTGGTCAGTGGACTGGGCGGCAACATCGTCGCATTGCGCGGCGATGAGGGCCTGCTGCTGGTGGATACCGGCGCGCCCGGCACCAGCCGCGCGCTGCAGGCCGAGCTGCAGAACTTTGCGCCCGGTGCGCGCGTCACCACCGTGATCAACACCCACTGGCACCTTCCCCAGACCGGCGGCAATGCGGGCTTCGCCGAGGCCGGTGCGAGGCTGATCGCGCATGCCAAGGCCGCACAGCGCATGCGGGTGCCGCAGTTCGTGCCCGGGGAAGACCGCTATCTCGAGGCGCGCCAGGAGGCCGCCGTGCCCACCGATGTGTTCTACGTCGGCAAGCGCGAGCTGAGCTTCGGTGGCGAGCGCATCGAATATGGCTACCTGCAGCAGCCGCACACCGACGGCGATCTGTATGTGTGGTTCCGGGATTCCAACGTGGTGCTGGCCGGTGATGCCGTGGCGCCGGTGTCCGATCCGCAGATCTGCTGGTTCGAGGGCGGATGGGTCGGCGGCCGCGTCGATTCGCAGCTGAAGCTGCTGGCCATGGGCGATGAGTCGGCGCGCATCATTGCCTCCACCGGCGGGGTACTGTCGCGCGCCGAGGTGAAGACCGAGAACGAGGCGCTGACCGCGATGTTCGATCGTGTCTCCGATGCGATGCGCAAGGGCTTCACCACCGAAGACATGCAGCGCGGCAAGCTGCTCGACGGACTGTCGCGCACCTGGGCCGATCCGGACCAGGCGCTGTACGACGCGCACAAGAGCATGTGGGCGCACTACAACAAGCTGTCACACACCATCGTGTGAGTCGGGTATGCCGGGTGATCGCCGAAGGCTTGCCCCTCTCCTGATCGCGGCACTGCTGCTGGTGCCCGGCGCGGCGATGGCCGGCGGACTGGCCGAGGCGGTGCGCGATGGCCATCGGGGCACCGCTCTGCAGCTGATCGAAGCCGGTGCCGCGGTCGATGCGCCGGCGCCGGATGGATCCACCGCGCTGCTGTGGGCCGTGCATCAGGTGGATCATGAGCTGGTGGGGCAGCTGCTGGAACGCGGTGCGAATCCCGATGTACGCAATGTGCTCGGCGCCACCGCGCTGGCCGAGGCCGTGCAGCTGGGCGATGAGCGGCTGGTGCGCATGCTGCTCGATGCCGGCGCCGATCCCGACCTGGGCAATGCCGATGCACAGACGCCGCTGATGCAGGCGGCGGGACTGGGCCTGCTGCCCATCACCGAGGCATTGGTGCAGGCCGGCGCCCGGGTCAACGCGCGCGAGCGCTTCCGCGAACAGACCGCGCTGATGTGGGCGGTGGCAGGCGGGCACGATGCGGTGGCCGGATATCTCATCGCGCATGGCGCCGAGGTGGATGTGCGCGCCGCCGCCAATGACTGGGGCAACCAGATCACCTCCGAGCCGCGCGCGCAGTACCGGCCGGCCGGTGGCCTTACGCCGCTGCTGTATGCCGCGCGTTCCGGCTGCACGCGCTGTGTGCAGCAGCTGCTCGAGGCCGGGGCGGCCATCGACCGGCCCACGCCGGAGGGCGTCACGCCTCTGATGATCGCGATCGACAATGGCCATTTCGGGACCGCGAACCTGCTGCTGGATGCCGGCGCGGATCCGCACATCGCCGACTGGTGGGGACGCAC
>CAYQJU010000126.1:0-5568 GCA_964417875.1 uncultured Steroidobacteraceae bacterium | reverse complement strand
CAACGTGACCTACAACAACGTGGGCCACTGCTTCTTCCTGGAAGACGGCATCGAAACCGGCAACCAGTTCGTGCGCAACCTGGCCATCCAGACCAAGTGCCACCCGACCAAGGAATGCGTGCCCACCAACCTTGCGGCAGCTGGCGAGAGCACCGAGCCGCGCCAGGGCGCCGCCCAGAATGGCCAGCGCTCGAAGGACGTGCTGCTGCCCTCGGACAACACCGTGGCCAGCTTCTGGATCACCAATCCGGACAACAGCTTCGTCGACAACGTGTCCGCAGGTTCGGATGCGAATGGCTTCTGGATGTCGCTGCCAGAGCACCCGAACGGCCAGTTCGAGGGCACCGAGATCAGCAAGAACACCTGGCCGCGGCGCACGCATTTCCGCGAGTTCAAGGGCAACGTGGCCCATTCGACCTATGACGGTTTCATGTTCGACCGCAACATCAACCAGGACAACACCTTCGGCGTGACCGGCAGCGCGCATGTCGGCCTGGAAGATCCCTCCGACCCGAACAGCAAGGCCAAGGTGTCGGTGTTCGAGGACCTGGTCGCCTACAAGAACCGCAATGGCGGCATCTGGGGTCGCGGCGCGCTGCACCTGTTCCGCAACGTGAAGTTCGCCGACAACGCGATGGGCTTCACGCATGCGGCCGGCGGTGCCGGCCACGAGTACAGCTCGAAGGTGATCGACTCGCTGTTCGTGGGTGAAACCGAGAACATCGGCAATCCGCAGACGCCGGCGGAAAAGGCCTATGGCCGCAGCCTGCCGAAGCCGACGATGCCGGACTTCCCGATCCGCGGCTACGAGTTCTATGACTACCGGCACGACGTGGAAAACACCGTTTTCCGCAACTACCAGGACAACGCCACGCGTGAGACGGGCGCGATCTCGCACCTGCTGTTCACCAGCTTCGGCGCCAGCTCGAACAACGCGGTGAAGAACGTGAAGTTCGAGAACGCCAAGCCGGCGCACTACCCGCTGATGGAGCGCAAGTGGGGCAATGACAATGACGCGGGCAGCGTTGCCTACAAGACGGCGGTGTTCAAGGATCGCGACGGCTCGATCAGCAATGCCCCGAACTCCTACGTGCTGATCCACGACGGCGTGAACAACAGCATCGCGGTGGATCCGGAATCCTGCGAGATCAAGCCCTCCTGGAATGCCGCGGTGTGCAAGGGCGACGTCGGCCGCATGAGCGTCGCCAATGGCCGTGGCCTGGGCTTCGGCGGCATCACCCGCGGCGCGATGGCACCGGAGGGCGACCAGCCGCCGGTGAAGCTGAGCCGCAAGGGCATCGAGATCAGCATCGACGTGGGCACCAACGTGCTGGCAGGCACCGAGATCAAGGCCACCACCGAACGCAACTCGATGGACCTGCACGTGCTCGAACTGGACAAGGGTTCGTGGGTGATCCTGGAGATCCCGGGATTCACCACGGCCGACGCCGGCAAGGCCGTGAACAGCGTGGATGCGCTGCGCAAGGCGAACGCCACGTCCTACTTCAAGGGCAAGGACGCGCTGTGGGTGAAGATCGTCTCCTCGGGCGATGATGAGCGCAGCGGCCATGGCGGCGGCGATCGCATGACGGTCAGCCGTTAAGCTTCACCCGATGGGATGAACCAGGCCCCCGCCCGAAAGGACGGGGGCTTTTTCTTTGTCCGCCCGGACTCACTCGCCTTCCGCGCGCATCGTCGAAAACACAGTTCAGGTCGGTATTCGAACCCCGCAGCCCCCCACAGGGCGAACCTGCATCGCATTCCTTAATTGGTGCAACTTTCGTGGGTATACGGGAGTCGAAGATTTGCAGGCTGAGGACATCCCTGCTCCAGCAGCCATGTCAACGGCGACGCTGACCGCGCCCGTCGTAGCTTGACTCTGGATGCTCACGCTATCCTCCTGCCTCACAAGTTCTGGTTATCGCTTGGGAATTACGGGGGCTGCATTCCATGAGAAAACACTATCGGCCGTTCATTTTTACACTGCTCGTGCCGGCAATCGGCCTCGGTGTCTTCGCCGACGCTGTGGCCCAGCAGGCATCCGCTTCGCGCTGGTCCGATCCGGCCACGTGGCCAAACCGCCAGGTGCCGGCTGCAGGTGACAAGGTCAGCATCGCCAAGGACAAGCA
This sequence comes from uncultured Steroidobacteraceae bacterium, assembly GCA_964417875.1. Lineage (GTDB taxonomy): Bacteria > Pseudomonadota > Gammaproteobacteria > Steroidobacterales > Steroidobacteraceae > ZC4RG30. The sequence goes on along the minus strand of CAYQJU010000126.1, from coordinate 3,439 downwards.
TGTGGTGCTCGACGTCACCACGCCCGCGCTGGCGGGCCTGTCCATCGACGGCAAGCTCAGCTTCGCGAACAACGCCGACGTGGAGCTGACCACCGAGTGGATCATGCTGCACGGCGAACTGGAAATCGGCACCGAGTCGAAGCCGCACACCCGCAAGGCCACCATCACCTTCACGGACAACGTGAAGGGTGAAGACGTGATGGCCGGCATGGGCGACCGCGGCATCATGATCTCCGGTGGCACGCTGAACCTGCACGGCGACCGCACGCACACCTGGACGAAGCTGTCGAAGACGGCCGAGGCCGGCAGCAATGCCATCGAGGTGCTGGACGCCTCCGGCTGGAAGGTCGGCGACCAGATCGTGCTGGCCTCGACGGACTTCGATCCGCGCCAGGCCGAGAAGCGCACCATCACCGCGATCCGCGGCAATGCGATCACGCTCGACAAGCCGCTGGAGTACATGCACTTCGGCAAGATCACCTTCGACGTGGACGAGCGCGGCGAAGTGGCCCTGCTGACGCGCAACATCAAGATCCAGGCCTCGCCCGATGCGGAGCAGAGCTACTTCGGCGGCCACATCATGGCCATGCCGTCGAGCAAGATGTTTGTCTCGGGGGTCGAGCTGCAGCGCATGGGCCAGAACCTGGAGCTGGCGCGCTATCCCATCCACTGGCACCTGGTCGGTGATGCAAAGGGCCAGTACATCAAGAATGCCGCCATCCACGACACGTACAACCGCTGCGTGACGATCCACGGCACGAACTACCTGAAGGTCGAGAACAACGTCACCTACAACAACGTGGGTCACTGCTTCTTCCTCGAGGACGGCATCGAGCACAGCAACGAGCTGGTGCGCAACCTCGCGATCCAGACCAAGTGCCACACCACCAAGCCCTGCGAGCCGACCAACCTGGCAGCGGCGGGCGAAGCCACCCAGGAGCGTCAGTCGAGCGCTCCGCGCGGCCAGCAGTCCGAGGAAGTGGTGCTGCCTTCGGACAACACCGTGGCCAGCTTCTGGATCACCAACCCGGCCAACAGCTACATCGGCAACGTGGCCGCCGGTTCCGACGCCAACGGCTTCTGGTTCTCGCTGCCGGAGCATCCGAACGGCCAGTTCGAAGGCACCGAGATCAGCAAGAACACCTGGCCGCGTCGCACGCCGCAGGGCACGTTCAAGGACAATGTCGCGCACTCGAACTATGACGGCTTCATGTTCGACCGCAACATCAACCAGGACAACACCTTCACGGTGACCGGCAGCAACCACACCGCGCTGGAAGACCCCGCCGACCCGAACAGCAAGGCGCTGGTGACGGTCTACGAGAATCTCACCTCGTACAAGAACCGCAATGGCGGCATCTGGGGCCGCGGCGAGCTGAAGCTGTTCAAGAACGTGAAGCTGGCCGACAACGCCATGGGCTTCACGCATGCCTCGGGTGCATTCGGACGCTACGAGTTCACCTCGCGGGTGGTCGACTCGCTGTTTGTGGGCGAGACCGAGAACATCGGCAACCCGCGCACGCCGGAAGAAAAGGCCTACGGCCGCAGCCTGCCGAAGCCGATGCTGCCGGACTTCCCGATCCGTGGCTATGAGTACTACGACTATCGCCACGACATCGTGAACACCACGTTCCGCAACTACCAGGACAACGCGACCCGCAAGACGGGTGCGATCTCGAACCTGCTGTACAGCAGCTTCGGTGTCAGCACCAACAACGCCTTCGAGAAGCTGAAGTTCGAGAATGCGAAGCCGGTGTACTTCCCGCCCTACGAGCGCAAGTGGGGCAACGACAATGGCAGCCAGGCCTCGTTCAACACGGCGGCCTACAAGGACCGCGACGGCTCGCTCGGCATGGGTCCGAACTCCTATGTGCTGATCCATGACGGCCGCAACAACAGCATCGCGGTCGACAGCGAGGCCTGCCAGATCAAGCCGGACTGGAACGCTGCGGTGTGCCCTGGTGACATCGGTCGCCTGAGCTTCGGTGGCGGCGGTGGTGGCTTCGGTGGCTTCGGCCCGCCGCGCGGCGCCCCGCGTGGTGCGGCAGGTGCTGCTGCCGGTGCCGCTGCCCCGACGCCGGGCGCCGCGGGTCCTGGCATGGGCGCTGGCCCGATGGCCGGTCGTGGTCCGGGTGGTCCCGGTGCTGCAGGCCCTGGCGCACCGCGTGGTCGTGCCGGTGGTCCCGGTGGCGCTCCGGCCCAGCCCCCCATCGTGCTGAGCCGCAATGGCCAGGAGTTCACCGTAAGCAGCACCAACGTGCGGTCCGGCACCGAGATCAAGGTGACCACCGAGCGCGAGTCGCTGAACCTGAGCCTGAACGAGCTGGACAAGGGATCCTGGGTGATCTTCGAACTGCCCGGCTTCAACACGGCCGCTTCGGGCACTCAGCTGAACAGCCTCGACGCCCTGCGCAAGTCCACGGAGACCTCGTACTTCAAGGACAATAACGCGCTGTGGGTGAAGGTGGTTTCCAACGGTGACCCGGGCACGGGTGCGCCCGGTGGTGGAACCAGCCTGCAGGTCAGCCGCTAAAGCAACCTGCCGCTAGAACGAAAGCCCCCGGTCGCAAGGCCGGGGGCTTTTTTTTGGCCTGCAGCCTGGCCGGTGCGGCCGGCGGGCAGCGCCAGTTACTTCAGCGTGGCGAGATAGGCGATCACGTCCGCACGCTGCTGCGGATCGGTGAGCATGCCCACCATCGCGGTGCCGGGCACCTTCGCGTTCGGATTCATCAGGAATTCATCGAGCGTCTCGACCGTCCAGGTCACGCCGTACTTCTTCATGTTCTCGCTGGGGCCCATCAGGCTCTTCGCGGTGCCCGCCTGACGACCCATGACGCCGAACAGCGTGGGGCCGACCTTGGCCGTGTCGCCCGCGGTGATGCCATGGCAGGTGGCGCAGGCATTGGCCATGAACAGCTCCCTGCCCCGCTCCGCATCACCGGTGGGGCCGCTGACGGCGGTGCTGCCCCCGGAAGCGGGGCTGGCCGTGCCGTTGCTGGCGACATCGTCCATTGGGGATTGGCCGGCGCAACCGGCGGTGGCCAGCAGGGCGGCGAAGGTGATCAGGCGGAAGGCTTGGGGTGCGGACATGTTTTAAGGCTTTCTTCCAATACGCGAGCCGAAATCCGGTCAAGGGAAATACTAGCAAACCATGCCAGGCCGCTCGCGCAGGTGGCAGGCCGGATTGCGCGCGGATAGCGGTCTGGCGTGCAGGAATTCGCGATATTCTGTTGCCAGAAAAATCCTGGTGTCTGCCAGGAATGCGGGGATTTCTTCAATGCGAAAACTTGATCGGCGGTTCATGGCGTCCTTGCTGGTGCCAGTGGTTTCATGGGGCGTGTTCGCCGCCACGGCGACGGCCCAGCAGGCGCCGGCATCCACCAGCGCGATGCGCTGGTCCGACCCGGCCACCTGGCCGAACCGGCAGGTGCCGCGCGAG
>CAYQJU010000125.1:0-5569 GCA_964417875.1 uncultured Steroidobacteraceae bacterium | reverse complement strand
AGGCGCCGGAACGCGCCGGCATGCACGATGCGATCGCGGTCGCGCTGGAACTCGCTGCGGTACTGCGGCGGCCGTTCTGGATGCCTGCGACCCCTGGACCGCTCGTCGTGCGATGCGTACCGGGCCAGCATGCGCATCATCAGCCGAAATGCGCCGCCAGCGTCGACTGCAGCGCGTCGTCGGCGTAGTCGGCCGTGAAACGCGCGGCGCCCAGCTGCTCCAGCAGCACCAGCCGGATGCGCCCGGACTTCACCTTCTTGTCCACGCGCATGCAGTCCAGCGCACGCTGGGCGCCGACACGCGGCGCATCCACCGGCAGGTCCATGCGCTCGAGCAGCGCGCGCACGCGACGCACGTCCTCGTTGCGGATCATGCCCAGGCGCGCCGACATGTCGGCCGCGATCACCATGCCGGCGGCGACCGCCTCGCCATGCAGCCACTCGGTGTAGCCGGTGATGGTCTCGATGGCGTGGCCGAAGGTGTGCCCCAGGTTCAGCAGCGCGCGCTCGCCGGTCTCGCGCTCGTCCCGCCGCACCACCTCGGCCTTCAGTTCGCAGGAGCGATGGATCGCATGCGCCAGCGCCTCGTCATCGAGCTGCAGCAGCGGCTCGACGTTCGCCTCGATCCATTCGAGGAAGGCCAGGTCGAAGATCAGCCCGTACTTGACCACTTCGGCAAGGCCGGCGCGCAGCTCGCGCGGTGGCAGCGTGCGCAGCGTGGTGGTGTCGGCCACCACGGCGCTGGGCTGGTGGAAGGCGCCGATCATGTTCTTGCCGCCGGGATGGTTCACGCCGGTCTTGCCGCCGACGGAGGAGTCCACCTGCGCCAGCAGCGTGGTGGGGATCTGTGCGAAGGCGACGCCGCGCTGGTAGCAGGCGGCCGCGAAGCCGGCCAGGTCACCGACCACGCCGCCGCCCAGCGCCACCACCATGCAGTCGCGCCCGAAGCGGTTGGCCACGGCCACGTCGAGCACCTGCTGCATCGACTCGAGCGTCTTGTACTGCTCGCCGTCGGGAAGGCGCACGTCGACGATGCGGCGGTCTGAAAGCGCGTCGCACACCTGGCGGGCATACAGCGGCGCCACGGTGGTGTTGCTGACCAGCAGCAGGTCGCGCGCGGGCAGCAGTTCTGCCAGTTGCCTGCCGTCGGCAAGCAGGCCCGGACCGATCAGGATGGGATAGGAGCGTTCGGCGAGGGAGACGTTGAGACTCAGCACCGGGGAATTATAGGCCGGGTGGTCCGTCCACGCGCCGCCGCGCGCCTTCCGCCCGGCGCAGGCCGAGTTCGCGCAGGATCAGGTCGGCCACGCGCGGCACCCGCCGGCCGTCAGTGGCGATGATCACATCGGCGGCTTCCCGGTACAGCGGATCGCGGACCTCGCGCAGCTGCTCGAGGCGCGCCTGCAGTCCCTCGCGACCGCCCTTCAGCAGCGGACGGCCACGGCCGCTGCCCACGCGCTGCAGCTGCTGCTGCACCGAGGTCTGCAGGAAGATCACCACGCCGGACTGCTTGAGCAGCGCGCGGTTGGCCGGATCGAGGATGGCGCCACCGCCGGTGGCCAGCACGATGGGCTCGCGCGCGCACAGCTCCACCAGCGCCTGGTGCTCGCGGCGGCGGAAGCCGGCCTCGCCTTCCTCGTCGAAGATGTAGGGGATGTCGACGCCGGCAACGCGCTCGATCTCGGCATCGCTGTCGACGAAGGGCATGGCCAGCACCCGCGCCAGGTGCTTGCCCACGGCGGTCTTGCCGGTGCCCATCGGGCCGATCAGGTAGAGGTTTCGCTTGCCGAGCATCCGGCAAGGATATCGGTGGCGGGGGCTGGCGTCGCCGGTTCCGGGGCGCTGAAAGCAAACGGCCGCCCGAAGGCGGCCGCTTGTGACCACAGGGGACTGCCGGTCAGTCCGGATCGGAGCAGGTGATGGCGCTGCCGAACGGCGATTCCGGTCCCGGCGGCGAGACGTTCTCGCTGCGGAAGTCCGTGGCCGCACCCGGCAGCCAGAACGGCTGCGTCGTGGTCGAGAACTCCGTGCCCTGCACCGTGGTGCGGGCCCGCAGCCGCACGCGCACCCAGTCCGCATGGTCCTGCGGGAAGATGATGCGGAAGCGCACGCCGCCATCGCTGGTGGTCTGTGCCGAATCCTGCACCACCGTCACGACACCGCCAGGCTGCAGGGTGCCGTTCTGGTTCTCGTCGTTGTCGACTGCGGGATCGAGGATGCCGTTGAAGTCCAGGTCCTCGTTGCGGCAGGCCGCCGGCGTCGACATGTTCACCGCCCAGACATTGCCGGTCCAGAAGCGGAAGCCCTTGCGATATTCCACCGGCTCCACGGTGATCGTCACCGGCACATTGGTGACACCGGCACCGGTGATGTCCTTCACCAGCGCGGTGTAGTGCTGGATGTACAGCGTGTCGTCATCGCTCTGCTCGATGGTGTTGCCCGTGCCGAAGACGATCGACGAGGGCGCGCCGGCCACCGTCAGGTTCACCTGCGCCGTCGGCAGCACCGGCGGCTGCGGATCGGCCGCGGCCGGGTTCACCACCGTGGCCGAGATCGTCACGCCATTCAGCGCGCTGGGCACCGAGGTAGCGTTGTAGACCGTGCTGGCCCGGCCCTGCAGGTCGGTGACCGCCGTGCCGACGGTCAGCGAACCCTGCGTGGGATCGTTGACGATCTCGAAGCGCACGTTCTTGCCGGCCACCAGGTTGTTGGTGGCGTCGCGCACCGTGGCGGTCAGCGTGCTCGACTGGTTGATGCCCACGGTGCCCGGGCTCGCCTGCAGCGACACCGCATTGGCCGTGGTGGCCACGAAGTAGACCCGACGGGTGGTCGAGACCGTGCCGGCGGTGTTCGACGCCGTGACCACCGCCTCGCCGGAGCTGGTCGAGGTCAGCGTGACCGTCGCGCTGCCGCCCGCGATGGGCGCCGAGAACCCGCTCAGCGTGCCGCGCGTGGTGGCGAAGTTCACCGTGGTGCCGTCGGCCTGCGCCGCGCCGCCCACCTGCCAGTTCACCGTGAAGTCGATCGGCGTACCGATCGGCACCTGTGCATCGACTTCGGGAGCCGTGAAGGTGAAGTTGTCGGCGCTGACCGTGACCGAGCGGCTGGCCACCGCGCCGGCGCCGCTGGCCTGCAGCGCCACGGTGCCGCCAGCCGTCTGGCTCATGCTGAATGTCGCACGCCCGTTGCTGTCGGTGATGAGGTTCGCGGAGCTCAGCGTGGCCGAGGGCGCCGTCAGCGTGACCGCTGCAGCGGGCACCGGAGCACCGGCCGAATTGTTCAGGATGACCGTGTAGCTGCCCTGCACGCCCGACACCAGCGCATCGGGCCCCTGGATGGTGAGCGAGGTGCCGCTGACCGGCACCGTGAGCGTGCGCTCCACCGCGCCGACGCGGGCGGTGACGGTGATGTCGCGGTTGGACGGATCGTTCAGCGTCGACAGCACGGCCGTGGCCGCGCCATTGGCGGCCGTGACCGGCTGCGTGGTGATGATGCTGCCGGAGCTGGCGGAGAACTGCACCGGCACGTCGGCCATCAGGTTGTTGCTGGCGTCGGTGACATAGGCGGTGATGGTGGCCGTGGCCGTGCCGGCGGAGGGCAGGCTCGGCGTGTCGGTGGACAGCATGATGGCCGAGGCTTCCACCGGAGGCGGAGCGCCGGGGTCGCCGGGGCCACCGCCCGGCGGCGGGCCGAAGGCATCCTCGCTGCCGCAGGCAACCAGGGCCGCCAGCAGCAGCGTGCCGAGAAACTTGTTACGCATGTTCATGATCCGTGGTTTCTGTACAGGTTGCGTCATCAGTTGATGCTGGAGCCTTCGCGCAGGATCTTCGGGGTGACGAAGATCAGCAGCTCGTCCTTGTTGTTGACGCGGGTGGACGACTTGAACAGGTTGCCGACCACCGGCACATCGCCCAGCAGCGGCACCTTCTTGGTGCTGTCGCGGCGCTCGGTCTCGAGGATGCCGCCCAGCACCACCGTCTGGCCGTCGTTGACCACCACGCGGGTGCGGATCTGGCTGGAGTTGATCGACGGGATCTGCCCGCCGCCGATGCCGACGACCAGTTCACCGACCACTTCCTTCTCGACCGCGATGTCGAGGATCAGGCGGTTGTCCGGCGTGATCAGCGGGGTGACGGTCAGCGAGGTCTTCACGTCCTTGAACGACACCGAGGTGGCGCCACTGGAGGCGGCTTCCTGGTAAGGAATTTCCTGGCCCTGGGCGATGGTGGCCTCCTGCTGGTTGGCCACGATCAGGCGCGGCGAGGAGATCACCTCACCCTGCCCTTCGGACTGCGCGGCAGAGAGCTCCAGGTCGACCAGGTAGTCGCTGCCCAGCAGCATCAGCGCGATGCTGCCGGCCGGGTTGGCCGCCGGCAGGTTCACGTTGTAGCGGCCGGCACCGCCAGGCACGGTGACCGGGAAGGGCCCACCGCCACCGGCAACGTTGCCGAGCGCGGAATCGATGATGGTGTCGGCGCCGGCCGCCGTGCCGGTGGTGCCGATCAGGCCGCTGGACCCGTTGGTACCGACGCCGGTGACGCCGAAGCGCACGCCCAGGTCGCGGCGGAAGTCATCGCTCACCGCCACGATGCGCGCCTCGATCTGCACCTGGCGCACGGGGATGTCGAGCTGCGAGACCAGGTCGCGGATCGCGCTGATGCTCTCGGCGGTGTCCTGGATCAGCAGCGCGTTGATGCCGGGATACACCGACACATTGCCGCGCGCGGACAGCAGCGAACTGCCGCCGGGGCCACCGCCGGACTGGGAGTTGATCAGCGTGGCGATGTCCTGCGCCTTGGCGAAGTTCACCTGCACCACCTCGGTGCGCAGCGGCGCGAGCTCCTGCACTTCCTGGCGGGCGGCCAGCTCGGCCTTCTCGCGGGCGGCCAGCTCTTCGGTGGGACCGACCAGGATCACATTGTCATGGATGCGCTTGTCCAGGCCCTTCACGCGCAGCACGATGTCGAGCACCTGGTCCCAGGGCACGCTGTTCAGCCGCAGCGTCACGCTGCCGGCCACCGAATCGCTGACGATGATGTTGCGGCCGCTGGTCTCGGCGATCAGCTGCAGCAGCGTGCGGGTGTCGATGTCCTGGAAGGTGGCGCTCATGCGCTCGCCGGTATAGGTGGGACGCTCGGCAACGTCCGCACGCTGCTGGCGGCGCGCCTGCACTTCGATCACGTACTGGTCTTCGGCCTGGTAGGCGAGTTGCTCGAAATCACCCGAGGCGTGGATGACCAGCTGCGCTCCATTGGGCGTGCTCTGGGCATCGAAGGTGGTCACCGGCGTGCCGAAGTCACTGACATCGAAGCGCTTGCGCAGCCGCTCGGGCAGTTCGGCGCCGACGAAGTCGATCAGGATCTGGCTACCCTGCTGGCGCACATTGACCGGCGTGCGCGGATCGCCCAGGCGCACGATCAGGCGGCCGGCGCCCGAGGAGTCGCCGGCGCGACGGAAGTCGATGGTCTGGATGCCGCGGCCCATGCGCGGCGTGACCGTCGGCTGGCTGGCGACAGGTGCCGCGGCCACGACCGGTGCCGCAGCGCTGGCGCCGGCGGCCGCCGATCCCA
>CAYQJU010000124.1:0-5706 GCA_964417875.1 uncultured Steroidobacteraceae bacterium | reverse complement strand
TGTTCCTGTTCTGCTTCCGCGAGCGCGAAGACCTGATGGACTGCTATGAGGCGGTGTCGGGCACGCGCATGCACGCCAACTACTATCGTCCCGGCGGCGTCTACCGCGACCTGCCCGACACGATGCCGAAGTACCAGCCCTCGCGCTTCCGCTCGAAAAAGGAAGTGGACCAGCTCAACGAGGCACGCTCCGGCTCGCTGCTCGATTTCATCGAGGACTTCACCCGTCGCTTCCCGGCGTGCATCGACGAGTATGAAACACTGCTCACCGACAACCGCATCTGGAAGCAGCGCACGGTGAACATCGGCGTGGTCTCGCCCGAACGGGCGGTGCAGCTGGGCTTCACCGGCCCGATGCTGCGCGGCTCGGGAATCGCCTGGGACCTGCGCAAGAAGCAGCCCTACGAGGTCTATGCCGACATGGACTTCGACGTGCCGGTGGGCGTCAACGGCGACTGCTACGACCGCTACCTGGTGCGCATCGAGGAGATGCGCCAGTCCAATCGCGTCATCCAGCAGTGCATCGCCTGGCTGCGCGCCAATCCCGGCCCGGTGATGCTCGACAACCGCAAGGTGCGCGCGCCGCGCCGCGAAGAGATGAAAGACGGGATGGAATCACTGATCCACCACTTCAAGTTCTTCACCGAGGGGTTTACCGTGCCGCCGGGCGAGGTCTACGCCGCGGTCGAGGCACCCAAGGGTGAGTTCGGCGTGTATCTGGTGTCCGATGGCGCGAACAAGCCCTATCGCCTGCATTGCCGGGCGCCTGGCTTCACGCACCTGTCGGCGCTGCCGGAGATGGTCGAGGGCCACATGCTGGCCGACGTGGTGGCCGTGATCGGCACCCAGGACATCGTGTTCGGCGAGGTGGACCGGTGAGTGCAGGGGTGACCGGCAAGGCGGCGCTGCTCAACGAGCACACGCGCCACGAGATCGACGACTGGGTGGCGCGCTTCCCCGAGGGCAGGCAGCGCTCGGCGGTGATCTCTGCGCTGCGTTTCGCGCAGGAGCAGAACAACGGCTTCCTCACCACCGACCTGATGGATGCGGTGGCCGAATACCTGCAGCTGCCGCCCATCCATGTCTATGAGGTGGCGACCTTCTACTCGATGTTCGAGACGAAGCCCTGCGGCCGGCACCATGTCAGCGTGTGCACGAACATCTCGTGCATGCTCAACGGTGCCGATGCCATCGTCGAGCATGTCGAGAACAAGCTCGGCATCCGCACCGGCGAGAGCACGCCCGACGGACGCATCTTCCTCAAGCGCGAGGAAGAATGCCTGGCCGCCTGCACCGGCGCGCCGATGATGATGGTGGATCACGTCTATCACGAATACCTCACGCCCGAGAAGGTCGATGAGGTGCTGGACAAGCTGAAGTAGCGCATGGGCAAGTGGGACGACAAGATGAACCTGGTGTGCTTCGAGGCCCTGAAGCACCCCGAGTCGTGGAAGCTCGAGAACTACCGCAAGGTGGGCGGCTATGAGGCGTGGGAGAAGATCCTCGCCGAGAAGACCCCGCGCGAGACCATCATCGACATCGTGAAGGCCTCCGGCCTGCGCGGCCGCGGTGGCGCGGGCTTCCCCACCGGCGTGAAGTGGAGCTTCATGCCGCGCAATGCGCCGGGCCAGAAATATGCCGTGTGCAATTCCGATGAGTCGGAACCCGGCACCTGCCACGACCGCGACATCCTGCGCTACAACCCGCACCAGCTGATCGAGGGCATGGCCATCGGCTGCTATGCCATGGGCGCCACGGTGGGCTACAACTACATCCGCGGCGAGTTCCTCGCCGAGCCGGTGCCGCGCTTCGAGGCCGCACTGAAGGAGGCCTATGCCGCGGGCCTGTTGGGCCGCAACATCAACGGCTCGGGCATCGATGTCGACATCTATTGCGCCGTGGGCGCCGGTGCCTACATCTGCGGCGAGGAAACCGCGCTGCTCGAATCCCTCGAGGGCAAGCAGGGCAAGCCGCGCTTCAAGCCGCCGTTCCCGGCCAACTATGGCCTGTATGGCAAGCCCACCACGATCAACAACACGCAGAGCTATGCGTCCACGCCGACCATCCTGCGCAAGGGCGCCGAATGGTTCGCCTCGCTGGGCGTCGCCAATTCCGGCGGCACGGTGATTTTCTCGGTGTCGGGCCATGTGGCAAAGCCGGGCAACTACGAGCTGCCGATGGGCATCCCGTTCGCCGACCTGCTCGAGATCGCCGGCGGCATGAAGGGCGGCCGGAAGATCAAGGCCGTGATTCCCGGTGGCTCCTCGGTGCCGGTGGTGCCGGGCGAGATCATGATGAAGACCAACATGGACTACGACTCGGTGAAGGCCGCCGGCAGCGCCATCGGCTCGGCCGCCGTGATCGTGATGGACGAGACCACCTGCATGGTGCGGGTGCTCGAGCGCCTGTCGCGTTTCTACATGTCCGAGTCCTGCGGCCAGTGCACGCCGTGCCGCGAGGGCACCGGCTGGCTGAACCGCATGTTGAAGCGCATCCTGGCCGGCCAGGGCCGTCGCGAGGACATCGACCTGCTGGTGCAGGTGGCCAACCGCATCGAGGGTCACACCATCTGCGCGCTGGGTGATGCCGCCGCATGGCCGGTGCAGAGTTTCATCAGGCATTTCCGTCACGAGTTCGAATACATGGTCGACCATGGCGGCCGCAGCCTCGTCGATGGCACGCAGGAGGCCGCATGAACGCGGTGCCATCCGACACCGTCACGATCACCGTCGATGGCGTCGCCATCCAGGCGAAGAAGGGCGAGATGCTGATGCGCGTCACCGACACGCAGGGCATCTACGTGCCGCGCTTCTGCTATCACGACAAACTGCCGGTGGCGGCCAACTGCCGCATGTGCCTGGTCGAGGTCGAGAAGGCGCCCAAGCCGCTGCCGGCCTGCGCGACGCCGGTCACCGCCGGCATGAAGGTCCATACCCACTCGCCCCTGGCGGTCGACGCGCAGAAGGGGGTGATGGAGTTCCTGCTCATCAACCATCCGCTGGACTGCCCGATCTGCGACCAGGGCGGCGAGTGCGAGCTGCAGGATCTCGCGCTGGGCTATGGCCGCGATGTGGCGCGCTTTGCCGAGCGCAAGCGCGTGGTCAAGGACAAGAACCTGGGGCCGCTGGTCTCCACTGACATGACGCGCTGCATCCACTGCACGCGCTGCGTGCGCTTCGGCCAGGAGATCGCCGGCTTCCCCGAACTGGGCACCAGCAATCGCGGCGAGAACAACGAGATCGGCACCTATGTCGAGAAGAGCGTCGACCACGAGCTCTCCGGCAACATCATCGACCTGTGCCCGGTGGGGGCGCTGAACAGCAAGCCGTTCCGCTACCGCGCGCGCGCCTGGGAGATGACGCAGGCGCCGCTGGTGTCACCGCATGATGGCCTCGGTACCAACCTCTACGGCCACATCTGGCGCGGTCGCCTGATGCGCGTGGTGCCACGACAGAACGAGTCCATCAACGAGTGCTGGATCTCCGACCGCGACCGCTTCTCCTATGAAGGCGTCTACAGCCCCGACCGCCTGCAGCGCCCCATGGTGCGCGATGCCTCCGGCGCGTGGCGCGAGACCGACTGGCAGTCCGCGCTCGAAGCGGCGGCCAGGGGCCTGAAGCAGGTGCGCGGCGAGCGTCTCGGCATCCTGGCCGGCGCCTCGGGCACCGTCGAGGAATACGCGCTGCTGGCGCAGGTGGCGGGCGGGCTCGACACCACCAACATCGATCACCGGCTGCGCCAGCTCGATTTCGCGGCCGATGCCGCCGACCCCGCGCTGCCGTCGCTGGGTGGCGCCATCGCCGAGGTCGATCACCTGCAGGCGCTGCTGGTGGTGGGCTCGAACCTGCGCCGCGAGCTGCCGCTGCTGGCCCATCGCGTGCGCAAGGCCGCCGTCGCCGGATGCCAGGTCAGTTTCCTGAATCCGGCGCAATTCGAATACCTGTTCCCGGTGGCCGCGCAGCTGGTCGAACCGCCGGCCGCGCAGCTGGCCCAGCTGAATGCGTTGCTGTCCGCCGCCGGTGCCGGCACCGTGGGCAGCGCGCAGGCCAGCATCACCGACGCGCACCGCGCCATCATCGAGCAGCTGCGGGGCGCACAGCGCAAGGCCATCTGGCTGGGCGCACTGGCGCTGCGCCATCCGCAGTATTCCGCACTGCGCACTGCCGTGATGCGGCTCGCCGAGGCCACCGGGGCGCAGGTCGGCGTGCTGGCCGAGGGTGGCAACGCCGCCGGCGCGCACCTGGCCGGCGTGCTGCCGCACCGCGCCGCGGGCGGGGTGCCGCGCGAGAAGGCCGGCCTCAATGCCGGCGCAATGCTGTCGGAGGGACTCGACGCCTACCTGCTGTGGGACATGGAGCCGGCCGACACGTTGCATCGCAAGGCGCCAGATGCGCTGCGCGCCGCAAGCTTCGTGGTGGCGGCGACGCCCTTCGCCAGCGAGGAGATCAAGTCCGTGGCGCATGTGCTGCTGCCCATCGGCACCTTCGCCGAGACCTCTGGCACCTATGTGAACCTCGAGGGGCAGTGGCAGAGCTTCGCCGGCGTCGCACAGCCGGTAGGCGAGGCGCGCCCGGGCTGGAAGGTGCTGCGCGTGCTGGGCAACCTGCTCGACCTGCCCGGTTTCGATGCGATGTCGTCCGACGAAGTGCGCGACGCGCTGCGCACGCTGGTCGAACGCAATGCGCGGCCGCTCGCCACCCAGCCGGCGAACCTGACGCCACCGGCCGACGGGCCGGTCACCGTGACCGACCTGCCCATGTACCAGAGCGATGCCATCGTGCGCCGCTCGCCGCCATTGCAGCGCACGCGTGAGGCGCGCAATTTCCGTCGCGTGTATGGCGAGACGGGGGCCGGCGCATGATCGAGCTCTGGGAAACCCTGCCGTCCTTCGTGCGCTCCACGGTGTGGATCCTGGCCGTGACCATCACGCTGATCCTGTGCGTCGCCTATCTCACGCTGTGGGAACGCAAGCTGATCGGCTGGATGCAGGTGCGCCGCGGGCCCAACCGCGTGCGGCTGCTGGGCATCCTGCCGGGCATGGGCCAGCCGTTCGCCGACGTGATCAAGCTGCTGATCAAGGAAGTGGTGGTGCCCTCGCAGGCCAACGGGGTGCTGTTCCGCCTCGCGCCCGCCCTTGCGCTGATCCCGGCGTTTGCGCTGTGGGCCGCGGTGCCGGTCGCGCCGGGCTTCGCCATCGCCGACATCGATGCGGGGCTGCTGTACATCCTGTCGCTGACCTCGGTGGGCGTCTATGGCGTGATCATCGCCGGCTGGGCGTCGAACTCGAAGTACGCGTTCCTGGGTGCCATGCGCTCGGCGGCGCAGATCGTGGCCTACGAAATCGCGATGGGCTTCGCGCTGGTGGGTGTGCTGATGGCCGCCGGCAGCCTGAACCTCGGCGACATCATCGCGGCGCAGTCCGGCGGCTTCCTGTCGTGGAACTGGTTCTGGCTGTTCCCGCTGTTCATCGTCTATTTCATCTCCGGCGTCGCCGAGACCAACCGCGCGCCCTTCGACGTGGCCGAAGGCGAGTCGGAGATCGTGGCCGGTTTCCACGTCGAATATTCCGGCGCCGGCTTTGCGATGTTCTTCCTCGCCGAATACGCCAACATGATCCTGATCGCGGCGCTGACCGCGGTGTTCTTCTTCGGAGGCTGGCAGAGCCCGCTGCATGGCTACCTGCCGCCGGATGCGGCGCTGTTCCAGG
>CAYQJU010000123.1:0-5898 GCA_964417875.1 uncultured Steroidobacteraceae bacterium | reverse complement strand
CAATCCCCTTAACCCTCTACTTCTGAATGGTCCTGAAAAACGAGGGGGTTACAGCACCATTCTGTATGGTTAATCGCCTGAAACAGGAGACTACAATCTCCGGAAATGGAGTTAGTCGCGTCGTACGAGAGGCGAGGGAGCGAATGTGACGTTAAAAGATGGCTTGTATGACTTGTTGGTGACAGAAGGGCTGGCTCGCTCAATCTCGACGCTGAATCTCAGTGCAACCGATGTCGCCGATATCGGCGAAGGCCTGTCCGACTATCTGACCGATGTCCTTGTTCGACAGACGGGCGCCTTGCTCGAAGATCTAGTCGTACTGAAAGATGAAAAATCAAAGGTTCAGCTCGATCTAGTAAACGGTGTGCTTCGCTTCCTTCGGCAGCAAATCAGTTCTGCCAATGGTTGTGATTCTGATGGGACCGTTGCTGACACCATTGACTTGGTCGTAGCTCCGCCACGGGTGCTGCGCGCAATTAGTCGCACGCAACCCTTTCCAAGCCCGCCAGAGTTGGGATTGGCGGCTCCATGGCTCTTCACCGCTGGTAAAGGCTCGCCGTCACTCCTGCAGGAAATTCGGCGCGAGCTTGCCGCTAGTGATAGCGTCGACATACTTGTCAGCTTCATCACAGTTTCTGGGGTTCGCAAGCTACGAGACGTCTTCCATCAAATTACGGCCCAAGGCTCTCCGGTCGATGCGGGATCTCGCAGTCGACGGCGAGTGCGCATTCTAACTACCACATACACTGGCGCCACAGAGGCAAGAGCGCTGGATGAGCTTGCTAGGTTGCCAGGTTGCGAAGTGCGCGTGTCTTTGGACGGTCGCCGTACGCGGCTGCATGCCAAAGCGTGGCTGTTTCACCGTAACTCTGGATTCGGATCAGCATACGTCGGTAGTGCGAATCTCTCCGGCGCCGCGCTTACCGGTGGGCTGGAATGGACTGTAAAGCTAACGCAGAGGGCCCAGGCGGCCCTGTTTGCTCGAGCAGCAGCACACTTTGAGACACTTTGGGCCGATAACGAGTTTCAGCGATATGACCCGGAGGACGCCGGACATCGTCAAGCATTGGCGGCCGCCCTCGGGCGTGAGGCATTCGGTGGCGATTCTTCTGTCACTGTCGGATTCTTTGATCTCCAGCCAAAAACATACCAGCAAGACATGCTCGAGCAGTTGAACCTCGAGCGCGCGATGGGTCGCAATCGCAATCTGCTGGTCTCGGCCACTGGTACGGGCAAGACCGTTGTTGCGGCTTTCGACTATCGCGCCACGTGTGAGAAGATCGGCGGGCGTCCTCGACTACTATTTGTTTCGCACCGTGAAGAGATCTTACGTCAAGCACTTCGTACTTATCGGGAGGTGTTGCGGGATCCCGAGTTCGGGGAGCTACTCGCCGGCGGCACTCAACCAGAGCAGTGGAATCACCTTTTCGCCACTATTGACTCCATCGCAAGTCGGGAGATCGTTGAGAAATCTGGTGGGGATTATTGGCACACTGTTGTAGTTGATGAGTGCCATAGATTGGCGGCCAGAGTGTTCGACTCGTTCGTAACGGAAATTCGCCCAGAGATTCTCCTGGGTCTGACGGCCACTCCAGAGCGTAGCGATGGACGTCCCATCACGAAGTACTTTGACCAGCGACCGGATGGATCCCCTTCTGTCGAGATGCGTTTATGGCACGCATTGGATTTGCAGTTGCTGGCTCCATTTGAGTATTACGCGTGCGATGACTCCACCGACTTCTCAGAGGTGCCGTGGGACAGGCCGGGTGAGCGGGAGGCCATCGCGAATCTTGTTACGGGCAATGACGTTCGCGCGAATTCTGTGATCAATGAGTGGCGCCGCCTTTCGTCGAACGCCGTGACTTCGCGCGCCCTCGTCTTTTGTGTGTCCGTTAAGCATGCGGAATTCATGGCAGATAGGTTCAATCGAGCTGGGCTCCCGGCGGCCTGTGTTGTCGGCTCGTCGTCGCTTGAGGATCGACGTCGCGCACCGCAGAGGCTACAGAGCGGAGAGCTGTGCGCACTCGTCACCGTCGATCTCTACAACGAAGGTGTAGACATTCCCATGGTGGATACTTTGCTGTTGCTGCGTCCGACTCAGAGTCCGGTTCTATTTCAGCAACAGATAGGCAGAGGATTGCGCTTAGCTCCAGGCAAGGAGAGCTGTCTTGTGTTGGACTTTGTGGGCCAGCATAGAGCTGATTTTCGCTTCGATCGACTCCTATCTGCCGTATCTGGCCTTACACGCCGTGAGTTATTGGATGGAGTCGAGAATGGATTCGGTGGCTTGCCGCCTGGATGCCATATTCAACTGCAGCCGCAGACGCGAGAGCAGGTGTTGCGTAGCCTGCGCGTATTAACCGAGCAGAAATGGCGCCATGTGACGACGGAACTACAAGCATATATGGCAGTCCGCGGGCTGCGGGATGTGCGACTCGCTGAGTTTCTTCGCGACCAATCGTTGGAGTTGGATGACGTCTATCGATCGAGCACAGGCCAGTCTCGCAGCGGGTGGGCCGCCCTCAAGCGCGATGCTGGCCTCTGTGTTTCCGAGCCTGGGCCAGAAGAAGCCTATTTTAGTAGGCGGTTCGCAGATTTGCTCCATGTAGATGATCCCGTGCGCCTTAACGTGATGGCGCGGATCGGTGCGGACCCCAGCGACCGGAGTCCGCTAAGTGCGAGAGATGTCGTAGTAGCCCAGATGCTGACGTATCAGGTCGATGGGCAGCTAAGGCAAATTGGCAGTCATGAGAGTTTCTCCAATCGACTCGCGCAGCATCCAGAGAACGCCAGCGAACTTCTTGAGCTTTCCCGATTCTTGGAGGCAAATCGTGCGTTGACGGCGGCGCCATTGCCAGGATTGGAAGATACGCCATTGATTCTGCACGCAAGCTATAACGTGCGCGAGATTCTCACTGCCGTCGGATGGTTGACCGCGGAGAAACGAGTTCCGTTTCAGGCGGGTTCATTGCCATTGGCAGGCCGGAAGGCAGAGTTGTTGTTCGTCACTCTTGACAAGAGCGAGGGCTACCATGATCGAATTGCATACCATGACTATGCAATCAGCGTGGATAGGTTTCATTGGCAATCACAGAATAGTGCAGGTCCAAGTACGGCAGCAGGGCGCCGCTATCTTGAAAGCGAGTCGAATGGGTGGCAATTCCAGCTCTTCGTGCGAGCGCGCAAGGATGTTGCCTATCGAGCGTGCGGCCGAGTCAATCTCGAGTCGTGTGAGGGAAGCAAGCCTATGAGCATAGTCTGGAAGCTGGAGCGCAAGCTTCCAGTGCGCCTATTCCGGGAGTTCAGCGTACTACGAGGCATCTAGGTCTTGGCTGTGAAGGGGGGCGGCCGGTACGAAGACTCGTGGCGGACAGTGCGAACGCCAGCTTGGTAGATTGTTGCACCTGGATTGCGGTGTTCTTTGTGCCATCTGCGTTTCACATTCCTCGACAAACTGCTGGCCGCCGAGTGCACGGCACGCGAGCAGCGCACTCGCGAGGCGATGCTGAAGCTGGCGGCGCTCCCAGCGATCAAGACGCTGGAGGGCTATGACTTCGCCTTCTCCAGCGGTGCGCCGCGCAAGCAGATCATGGAGCTGGGCGGCTTGGCGTTCCTTGAGCGGCAAGAGAACGTGGTGCTGCTTGGCCCCTCCGGCGTCGGCAAGACGCACATTGCCAGCGCGCTGGCATTGAAAGCCACGCAGGCGGGTATCAAGACGCGCTTCATCACGGCCGCGGACCTGATGATCCAGTTGTCGCTGGCCAAGGCGCAGGGGCGGATCACCGAGTACATGAACCGCGCGGTCATCGGACCGCGCCTGCTGGTGATCGACGAGTTGGCTACCTGCCGTTCGGGCGCGAGGAGGCCAACCTGTTCTTCCACGTGATCGCCAAGCGCTATGAGCGCTCGAGCACTGTGGTGACCAGCAACCTGCCGTTCACCCAGTGGGCCAGCACCCTGGCCGACGACGCGACGCTGACCGCCGCGTTGCTCGACCGGCTGCTGCACCACGCGCACATCGTGCAGATCAACGGCGAGAGCTATCGACTGAAAGACCGGAAGAAGGCCGGTCATCTGAAGGTGCCGACCGGGGGATAGGCAGACCAGGCGCTGCCAGGCTGCTCCGGGCTACGCCCTCTGCAGCAAGGCAGCGCAGAATAGGCCAGGAGGGTGGTCTACTTTTACTTCGGCGATGACGCGTGAAGAAGGATGACGGCGGGAGCTGGATGGTGAGCCTGGCGATCAAAGAGGACGCGGCGGGTTAGGCGCTTTGGTGCCGCCGCAGCGGAAGCTCGGGAATTCCGCCAGATATGCGCGGTTCCTGCGCTAGTCCTCCGGGGCATTCTGAGCTGATGTCGTTCATGTCACAGACACCATTCAGGAGGCACGGATACCGCTCAGAAGCATCTTTACCGAGAAATCAGGTCGGCGTAGACTGGTCTGATATCAGACCAGTTGAGGTGTCTGTGAAAGTCGGCATCTACGAGGCCAAGACCCATTTCGCACAGCTCATTGAGCGTGTGGAGCGAGGCGAGCGCGTCATCATCACCAAGCGGGGCAAGGCGGTCGCGGAAGTCCGCCCTCCGGGTGGTGCGCCGTCGAGCGATGAGTTCGAACGTGCTGTCGCCAGGCTGGAGGAGCGCCGCCGTAACCGTCCGGGCAAGCGCAGGGCCCTGACGGCTGGAGAAATCCTCGAAGCACGAAGCGAAGGCCGCCGATAGATGGCTTTCGTGCTGGACGCCAGTGCGGCCGTCGCCTGGGCGTCTCCTGACGAGGCGCCGTCGGCCGCATTGGCCGCAGCGGTGGCTTCCGGTACTGGTGTAGCGCCGGCTCTCTGGCCTTTTGACGTACAGAATGTGCTGACCGTCCTGCGTCGCCGCGGCCGTTTGAAAGGCGAAGACTGGGAAGCGGCAGCGGGCGCGTTGCGCGCAGTCCGGATCGAGATCGAGTCCGCCGACCGTCGGCGTGTGGAAGAAGAAGTCCTGAAGACTGCAGAACAGCACGGATTGACCGTGTACGACGCTGCCTATCTCGAGTTGGCCCTGCGGCGACGCATTCCGCTCGCGACGTTGGACGATGCGTTGCGCAGGACTGCGACATCCGCAGGAGTCGAAGTCTTGTGAGCGTAAATCAAGGCAATCAGGACCCTGTCGACCCGAGTCGGCTGATCGCATCGCTCGCGCGCGATCAGGTGGCTCTTTTGGTGCGTCGCATTCGACCGACTACGGCGCGCCAGGGGATTTTGCGTGGCAGCTCCTTGTCCAGCGCCTTCGCCATGCGCGTTTGCCAGCCAGTCCCGGTCGCCTTCCAGCGGGCAAGGACGCTGTTGGTTATCCGCGGCGAGATCGCAGTCTTGGGTTCGCCGACAACCGGCCGGCCGCGCTTGCGGGCGACGGTTTCGCCAATCTGGTGATTCATCTTTGCGGCTCCGGGTTCCCTGCTGGTCTCGCGGCGCACGCGCTCCCAGTCCGTGCAGCTCCCGCCGCGGCGCCGCGCGGCGCGCATCTGCCCACTTGTCCTCACGGTCACTTTCGAGCCACGCATGGTAGGCCTTCCGCGCATTGCGCCTGGCCGGTCGAAAACTGACGATGCGCTGGCGCTCGCCCGGCACAATCGCCACCGCCAGTACGCACAGGGCCTCAATCACGTAGGCGAAAGCCAACCTCCGATGCTGTCCCTTGCGTGGGCTTTCCATGATCAGGACGTAGCGGCCTTCCAGCACCAGGTCGGCGTCGGAGGAGTCCCCCGATGCGGCGACGAGTGAGGATGTCGTCAAGGCGGAGCCCGTCAAACCCCTCCCTACGTGGTTAAATCCGCCGATGTGACTGTCGGTCGCCACGTTGGCAAAGGACAAGGAACATGAAGAATTCCATACGCGGCATCAATGCCTGGCTGGCC
>CAYQJU010000122.1:1616-5943 GCA_964417875.1 uncultured Steroidobacteraceae bacterium | reverse complement strand
GGTGCCGCGGCCACGACCGGTGCCGCAGCGCTGGCGCCGGCGGCCGCCGATCCCAGCGTCAGGATGATGCGGTTGCCTTCGACGCGCGAGGCATAGGGCAGCATCTGGTCGAGGTTCAGCACCACGCGGGTGCGACCGTCGGCTTCGGCCGCGACCACGCTGTCGAGACCATTGCTGCGCACGTCGATGCGTCGCTGCGGCAGGCCCAGCGTGGTGTCCTGCAGCGTCAGCGAGATGCGCGCTGGGTTCTCGATGGCAAAGGCGTTGGGCTCGGAGGCCGCGCCGCTGGTGGTCAGCACCAGCTGCACGCCCTGTGTGCCCATCGGCAGCACCTCGACCGACTGCAGCGTGTTGCTGGCTGCGGCAGCAAGGGCGCCTGGAGCGGCGATGATGGCCAGCACCGCCAGCAGCATGCTGCGCAGCGTGGTGGTCATGGCGATACTACGGTTCATTCGAATGTCTCCTGCCATCATTCGGCCAAGTTCAGCGTGGCCGGCCGCTCCATGAATCCGCCGAGCCCATCGGGCACGATCTCGATCAGATTGATCCGCGCCGGCTCGATGCTGGTGATGCGGCCTTCGTTCTGGCCCATGTAGTTGCCGGGCAGCACGCGGTGCACGACGCCATCGCGGGTCTGCACCAGCGCGTACTGGCGGCCACCGATATTCAGCGTGCCCTTCATCACCAGCGTGTCGAGCGAGTACTGCTCCAGGTGCTCGCGGGCGCGGTTGCTGTTGGGACGCACATTCTGGCTGGCGCCACCGGAGCCACCGGGCATGAACGGGGAGCGCATGTGTTGCGCGCCATAGGCGAAGCTCTCGTAAGCCTTGATCTCGGGCAGCGGCTCGACGCCGCCAGGCTGTTCCTGCTTCGTCTGCGCAATGAAGTTCCTGAGGTCCTCGTCTTTCGACGAGCAACCGACGGCCAGCACCAGTGCCAGCAACGGAATGGCTTTTCTGATCATCGCTGCCTGCGGTTGGTGTTGTTGCGCCGCTGCTCGGCCGAACGCGCCGCAATCTCTTCCTCGTCGAGGTAGCGATAGGTGCGGGCGGTCACGTCCATGGTCAGCTGGTCATTGGCCGCGCCACGCGGCGTGGTGATCTTCACGTCGTGCAGCGTGACGATGCGCGGCAGCGCCGCCACGTTGCTGACGAACTCGGCGAGCTGGTGATAGTTGCCGCTGACGCGGATCGCGATGGGCTTCTCGGCGTAGAAGTCGCGCGGGATTTCGTCCTGCGGGCGGAACAGCTGCTGCTGCACCACGCCATTGCCGGACTGGGAGATGTCGGTGAGAAGCGCCTCCATCTCGGTGCGGCCGGGAAGCTGGCGCAGCATCGAGCCGAACGAGCGTTCGATGTCGGCCAGCTGCTGCTTGTAGAGGTCGAGGTTGACGGCCTTGCCGTGCTTCGAGCGGAACTCGTTGCGCAGCGTGACCTCTTCGTTCTCGTAGCGGGCCAGCTCGTCCTTGCTGCGATTCCACACGCCCAGCCAGACCAGCAGCAGGCAGGCCAGCACGAAGAAGATCACGATGGTGCCGGCGCGTACCGCCAGCGGCCAGCGGCCGGGATCCTTCGGATCGAGTTGTTTCAGTTCGTCGAGGGTCATGGTTGTTCCTGCCGCCTACCGGGCGGCGTCCGAAGAGCCCTCGGCCGCGACCTGCTTCGCGCTGAGGACGAAGCTGCTGCCCTGGCCACCGGCACCGCTGACATCAGCCAGTCCGTCGAAGTCGAGCCACTCGGAGGCGTCGATCGAGCGCATGAATGTCGAGACGCGGGTCGGCGACTGCGAGACGCCTTCGATGCGGAAGTTGCGCCCGGTCTGGTCCAGCGAGGTGAGATAAACACCGTCCGGAATGATGCGCGGGAAGGTATCGAACACATGCACGATCTCGGTGCGCGAGCGCTGCAGCGTGTCGATGATCTGCATGCGCGCGATCAGCTGCTGCTTCTGCTGCTCGAGGCTGTTGATCTCCTCGATCATCTTGTCGAGCTCGGCGATCTCGGTGCGCAGCAGGTTGTTGCGCCCGCGCTGCGCATCGATCATCTGGCTGACGAAGAACCAGGCGATGCCGGCCACCGCCAGGGCACCGATGAACGCGCCGAACATGCCCACCGCAAACGCCTTCTTGCGTTCGATGCGCTGCTGTTCACGCCAGGGAAGTAGGTTGATGCGTGGCATGTCAGTCGAAGCTCCGCAGCGCCAGACCACAGGCGGTCAGCAGCGAGGTGGCGTCGCGGTGCACGTTCTGGGCGCGTGCGCGCGACGAGATGCGCATCTGGCCGAGCGGATCGCCCTTCTCGGCCTCGATGCCGATGCGGCTCTGCACGACATCGGCCACGCCGGGGATGTTGGCGCAGCCGCCGCACACCAGCACCTTCTCGGGCTGCTCGCGGCCGGTGCCGGATGCCAGGTAGAACTGCAGCGAGCGGCTGATCTGCTGCGTCATGTCGTCGATGAACGGATCGAGCACGTCGGTCTGGTAGTTGGCCGGCAGGCCGCCTTCCTTCTTCGAGCGCCCCGCCTCTTCGAGCGACAGGCCATAGGTGCGCATGATCTCTTCGGTGAGCTGCTGCCCGCCGAAGGCGAAGTCGCGCGTGTAGATGACCTTCAGGTTCTTCAGCACGCTGAAGGTGGTGGTGCTGGCGCCGAAGTCGACCACCGCGACCACCCGGTCGATGCCGCCATCGGGCATCTGGTGCGTCATCAGCTTGCAGGCGTTCTCGAGCGCGAAGGCCTCGACATCGACCACGCGCGTCGACAGGCCCGCAGCGGACACCGCGGTGCGGCGCTGGTCCACGTTCTCGGTGCGCGAGGCCACCAGCAGCACGTCGTTGGAGTCGCTGTCCTTCTCGGAGGCGCCGAGCACCTCGAAGTCGTAGGCGACCTCTTCCATCGGGAAGGGGATGTACTGGTCGGCCTGCATCTCGACCTGGGCCTCGAGGTCCGAGTCCTTCAGGTTCTTCGGCATCTGGATCACCTTGGTGATCGCCGCATCGCCGTGGATGGCCACGGCCACCTCGCGGGTGCGGCAGCCGGCACGGCGCACGGCCCGGGCAATGGCCTCGCCGACCGCATCGGCGTCGACGATGGCCTTCTCGTTCATGGCGTTCTGGGGGGTGGGTTCGGCCGCATAGGAATCGACCGTGTATTGCCCGCCGGACAGGCTCAGTTCGATGAGCTTGATGGACGACGTAGTAATATCAAGGCCAAGGACCGGGCGGTGTTTTCGAAAATTAAGAAACACTTTTCTCCCTTACCTTTCAGCAAGTTACACGCCGAAACGCTTGTCCTGCCTGAACGGGCGAGCCACTATAACCCACGAAACGGTTAAATTGAACGCGATACCGGGCACCGCTTTCCGTGAGGTCTTCCGCAAATCCGGATGCATTCCGCCACGAGGATTGTTCAATTGTTCCGTGGGGTGGAAACTGCACCCGCCCCGGCATCCGGCGCAATAAGGGCTTGTTAAATCCGTGAACCCCATCCTCCTTCGCAGCCTCCGCTGGGTCGCCGTCGGCCTTGGCGCCCTGGTGCTGGTCTTCGCCTTCGCCCTGTCCTGCACGTTCGTTTATCTGGCGCCCTCGCTGCCATCGGCGGAAAACATGCACCGCATGCCGCTGCCGGTGCCGCTGCGCGTGCACGACCGCAATGGCGCGCTGATCGCGGCGTTCGGCGAGGAACGGCGCATCCTGGTGGACTTCGAGGACATCCCGCCGCTGGTGTGGCAGGCGGTGCTGGCGGCCGAAGACGAGCGCTTCTTCCAGCACAGCGGCTTCGAGTGGCGCGGCATCGTGCGCGCGATGGTGATGAACGTGGCCACCGCCGAGGCCGGCCAGGGTGGCAGCACCATCACGCAGCAGGCGGCGCGCAATGTGTTCCTGTCGCTGGACAAGACCCTGCGACGCAAGCTGTCGGAAGTGTTCCTGACCTGGCGCATGGAGCAGGACTTCACCAAGGAGCAGATCCTCGCCACCTACCTGAACGTGATCTTCTTCGGGCAGCGCAGCTATGGCATCGCCGCGGCGGCCGAGACCTATTACGGCAAGCGCCTGGATGAACTCAATGTGGCCGAGGTGGCGACGCTGGCCGGCATCATCCAGCGCCCGTCGAGCCAGAACCCGATGACCAATCCGAAGCTGGCCGAGGGGCGCCGCGCCTATGTGCTGCGGCGGATGCAGGAGCTGGCCTTCATCGATTCGGCCACCGCGCAGGCCGCGGCCAATGAGCCGGTGGCGTCGCGCGGCTTTGCGCCGCTGATCGATGTGGATGCGCAGTACGCGGCCGAGATGGCCCGCCAGCAGGTGGAGGAGATGTTCGGCAAGGCGGC
>CAYQJU010000122.1:0-1516 GCA_964417875.1 uncultured Steroidobacteraceae bacterium | reverse complement strand
GCCACCTCGGCCGAAGTGCACATCCGCGGGCGCGGCAAGGCGCGCATCGACTGGAACGGGCTGGTGTGGGCCGCCAAGGCCGTGCGTGGCGGCGTGGGTCCTGCGCCGAAGACCGCCGGTGATGTGCTGAAGCGCGGCGATGTGGTGCATGTGGTGGCCGATGGCCGCGGCAATGCGCAGCTGGCGCAGGTGCCCGAGCCGCAGGCCGCGCTGATCGCGCTGGATCCGCGCGATGGCGCGATCGTGACCATGGTGGGCGGATTCGACTTCTACAGCAGCGAGTTCAATCGCGCGATGCAGGCCCAGCGCCAGCCGGGTTCGGGGTTCAAGCCCTTCCTCTATTCGGCCGCGCTCGATCATGGCTTCACGCCCGCCAGCGTGATCTCGGATGCGCCCATCGTGATGGACGTGGCCGAAGAGAACTGGCGGCCGGAGAACTCCTCGCGCACCTTCCTGGGACCCATCCGGCTGCGCGAGGCGCTGGTCAGATCGCGCAACACGGTGTCGATCCGCATCCTGCTCGACCTGGGCGTGAACGCCTTCATCGAACATGCGGCGCGCTTCGGCTTCGATCCCCAGCAGCTGCCCCGCACCCCGACGCTTGCGCTGGGATCGCTGAGCGCCACGCCGGTGCAGGTCGCGCGCGGCTTTGCGGTGTTTGCCAATGGCGGCTTCCGGGTCGAGCCCTACCTGATCCAGCGCATCGAGGATGCCAATGGCGAGGTGGTCTATGAAGCCGCGCCGCGCATTGCCTGCGACGCCTGCGAGCAGGTGACCGCTGCACCAGAGGCGATCACCGCCGGCACGGATGATGTCGCGACGGTCACCGTCGGCGGCGAGGAACCGGCCGCCTATGGCGAGGAGCCCGTCGGCAGCGGCCCCGGCATGACATCCTCGCCAATGTTCAGCTCCGCAGTGATGGAGGCCGCGGTGTCCACCGCTGCGGCGCAGGCCGCCGCGCAGCGCGAACCCTTCGGACTCGACGATGTGCCGGCCTCGATGCGCGAGCTGGCCGCCATCCAGGGCGGACCCGGGTTCCTGCCCGAAGATCGCCTCGCGCCACGCGTGATCTCGCCGCAGAACGCCTGGCTGATGAGCGACATGCTGCATGACGTCACCAGGCCCCCCGGCACTGCGCAGCGCACCCGCGCGCTGGGACGCGATGACCTGGCCGGCAAGACCGGCACCACGAACCAGAGCCGCGACACCTGGTTCAATGGCTTCACCCGCGACCTGGTGGCCTCCGTCTGGGTCGGCCATGACGATCACTCGCCGCTGGCCGCCGGCGCCGAAGGCTCGAACACCGCGGTGCCGATCTGGATGCATTTCATGGCCGAGGCGCTGAAGGGCGTGCCACCGTCCCGGCCGCCGCGGCCGGCGGAGGGACTCATCGACCTGCGCGTCTCGGAGTTCTGGGGCACGCTGGCACGGGCGTGTGATACCGAGGCGATCGTCGAGACCTTCATGGTCAATGCGCTGCCGCGCGCGCCAAGACCGGGCGAAGCGGAATGCCGGA
>CAYQJU010000121.1:4031-5944 GCA_964417875.1 uncultured Steroidobacteraceae bacterium | reverse complement strand
GTCCTGGCTGGAAGCCAGCCTGCAGCCTGCCGAGCGCCTGCGCGACATCGCCGAGGCCAGTCCCGAGATCGACAGCGCACGCTCGCGCGCCGGACGCTTCCTGCTGCTGGCCAGCCTGGCCGGCGTCCTGCTGTGCGCCGTGGCCATCGCGATGACGGCGCGACGCTATGTGAAGCGCCACCTGGATCTGGCCGCGCTGCTGAAGACGCTGGGCGCCTCGCAGGCCATGGTGCTCACGATCAGCCTGGCGCAGCTTGCCTGCATCGCGCTGCTCGCGGCCATCGGCGGTGCCATCGCCGGCTTCTTTGCGCAGCAGGGATTGCTGTCGCTGCTCGAGGGCATCGTCGCGGTCGAACTGCCCGCTCCGGGCTGGCAGCCGGTGGCGATGGGCTTTGCCACCGCGCTGCTGCTGCTGACCGGGTTCGCGCTGCCCTCGATGCTGCAGCTGTCGCGCGTGCCGGCCATCCGCGTGCTGCGCCGGGACATCGGTCCGCCGCGCATGGGCACGCTGCTGGCCTATGGCCCGGCGGTGCTGGCGGTGGCCCTGCTGATCCACTGGGTCACCGGCGATGTGATGCTGTCGATCGGCTTCATCGTCGGCCTGGCGGCAGTGCTGTGCGCGCTGGCCCTGGGCGGATGGCTGCTGGTGATGCTGGCCGGCCGCCTGCGCGGCGGCATGGGCGCCGCATGGCGCTATGGCGCGGCGAACCTCGCGCGTCGTCGCGGCGAGAGCATCGTGCAGATCGTCGCGCTGGGGCTGGGACTTTCAGCGCTGCTGCTGCTGACCATCATCCGCGGCGACCTGATCGATGACTGGCGCCAGCGCCTGCCGCAGGATGCACCGAACTTCTTCTTCGTGAACATTCCGCCGGAGGAGCGCGAGGCATTCCAGGCGCTGCTGGCGCAGCAGGGCGGGGAGATGACGCGCATGCTGCCGATGATCCGCGGCCGCATGACGGCCATCAACGGCGAGCCGGTCAGCGAGCGGCGTTTCATGACGCCGCGCGGTGAAGGACTGGCCAACCGCGAGCAGAATCTCACCTGGTCCGCCGAGATCGGGCCGGACAACACCATCACGGCCGGCGAGTGGTTCGATGCCGAGGACCATGGCCAGCCGCTGGTCTCGGTGGCCACCGACATGCAGGAATCGATTCCGCTGCAGCTGGGTGACCGCCTCACCTTCGATGTGGCCGGCGAGACCGTCGAAGTTGCCGTGTCGAGTTTCCGCAGCGTGCAATGGGACAGCCTGCAGCCGAACTTCTTCCTGATGTTCCCGCCCGGAGTGCTCGAGGGCGCCGCCGGCACATGGATGGGCAGCGCGCGCTTCCGGCCTTCCGATCCCTCGCAGGTGGCAGAGCTGGTGCGCCGCTTCCCCGGTGTGTCGATCTTCGACATGGATGACCTGCTGGCGCAGGTGCGCTCCATCGTCGAGAAGGCCGTGCTCGCCGTGCAGAGCGTGTTCCTGTTCACGTTGCTGGCCGGCGTCGTGGTGCTGCTGGCGGCGGTGCAGGCGACGCGCGATGAGCGCCGTTATGAAAGCGCGATGCTGCGCACGCTGGGCGCCTCGCGGCGCACCGTGCTGGTCGGCGTGCTGGCGGAGTTCGCCGCAGTGGGCGTGATGGCCGGTGCGGTGGCGGCCGCCGCCGCATCGATCGGCGCCTGGTTCATCGCCCGCTCGATGCTCGAGATCCCCTGGCAGCCGGATCCGCTGCTGTGGGTGGGCGGCGCGCTGACCGGTGCACTGCTGGTGTGCCTCGCGGGATGGCTGGCGACACGCACGGCATTGACGCAGCCGCCGATGCAGATCCTGCGCGCCGGCTGAGTGATCCTCAGCGCGTGACGTTGAAGCGCGTCCACGCCAGCGGCTGCGTGCCGCGGCGCAGGTCCAGCCCCTCGACTTTCACCTCGTAGTC
>CAYQJU010000121.1:0-3931 GCA_964417875.1 uncultured Steroidobacteraceae bacterium | reverse complement strand
GCCCAGGGCAGTGGTTCGCCGGATGCTTCCATCAGGCTGAGCGCGGCATTGATGCGGTCGCTGAGTCCCAGCTGCGCCACGGTGTCCGGGTTCTGCCGGCACCAGCGTTCGAAGTCCTGCGCGCCCTTCAAAGGCAGCTTGCCCATCAGGTAGCGCTCGATGATCTGGTTCTGCTCGATAAAGGCGACGTCCATTTGCGGTATCGTGCATCCTGCGTCGGGGCCCGATGCGACCCCCTTCACAGTTTGCCAAGCCAGGAATCCGTCCATGATCAAACAGAGCGCCAGGTCACTGCCCCGCGCACAGCGGCGGCAGGCCATTGCATCGATTGCCGCTTCCGCACTGCTGCTGCCGGTGCTGCCCTCCATCGCCGCCGCGCCGGCCGCGCAGCCGGACACCGCGGTGACCATCTACAGCTCGGCCCGTCCGGGCGCGATTCCGCCGGAGTATTACCGGCCCCTGCCCGGGCAGGGCACGCCGAACGCAATGGGTGTGCCGGGCTATGCCATGGTGCGGCAGGAACGGCCGGTGGAACTCTCGCGCGGCCAGTCCGAAGTGCGCTTCACCGATGTGGCGGCGCTGATCGACCCGACCACCGTGACCTTCACCTCGCTGACCGATCCGGCCGCGCGCGTGCTGGAACAGAACTTCCAGTTCGACCTGGTCAGCACCGACAAGCTGCTGCTGAAGTTCATCGACCAGCCGCTGACGGTGGAGCGTGCGCTGCCCGGCGGCGCCACCGCCACCACCTCGGGCACGCTGCTCTCGTCGGTGGATGGTCTGGTGCTGCGCGGCGAGGATGGCACCATCACCGCATTGCGCGACTATGCCGCGCTGCGTTTCCCGGATCTTCCCGGCGGACTGATCACGCGTCCCACGCTGCTGTGGGACATCCAGTCCGAGCGTGGCGGCACGCAGCGCGCACGCGTCACCTACCAGACCGGCGGCATCACCTGGTGGGCGGACTACAACCTGATCTTCACCGAGGGGCGCAACCCGAACGCCGGCACCGTGGACATGGCCGCCTGGGTCAGCATCATCAACCAGTCCGGCGCCACGTTCGAGGATGCGAAGCTGAAGCTGATCGCCGGCGATGTGAACCGCGTCGAGCCGCCGCGCGTGTTCCGCATGGAGGCCATGGCGGCCGATGCCCGTTCTGTCGGCACCGGCTTCCAGGAACAGGCCTTCGACGAGTTCCATCTCTATACGCTGGGTCGTCCCACCACGCTGCCGAACAATTCCACCAAGCAGATCGAGCTGTTCGACCAGGCACGCCGCGTGCCGGCGCAGCGCCTGCTCGTCTATGCCAGCAATGCCGCCTTCGGTGGCGGCGGACGCTTCGAGGATCCGAACTTCCCGTTCACCGGCAGCAGCCGCATCGACACCTACCTGCAGTTCCGCAATGACCGCGCCTCGGGCCTTGGCGTGCCGCTGCCGGCCGGCCGCATCCGCGTCTCGCGCCTGGATCCTGCCGACAGTTCGCTGGAGTTCATCGGCGAGGATGCCATCGGCCACACGCCGCGCGATGAAGTGGTGCGCGTGAAGCTGGGGTCGGCCTTCGATGTGGTGGGCGAGCGGCGGCAGGTGGATTTCCGCATCGATTCACGCGCGCGCTGGATGGAGGAGGAAGTCGAGGTCACGCTGCGCAACCACAAGGAAGAGGCGGTGGAAGTGCAGGTGCGCGAGTCGCTGTTCCGCTGGAGCAACTGGGAAATGCTCTCCAGCAGCCAGGACTTCCAGCGCGAGGATGCGCGCACCATCCTGTTCCGTGCCAATGTGCCGCGTGATGGCAGCACCACGGTTCGCTATCGCGTGCGCTACACCTGGTAGCGCCGCATGGCGTTCGGGCTCAGCGCCGCATCTGCGGCGCGGCCAGGCGCAGCGCGCCCAGTTCCGCCAGCGGCACCGGGCTTTCGAACAGGTAGCCCTGCGCAAACTCCACGCCGGCGGCGGTGAGCCACTGGCGCACCTGCGCCGACTCGATGCGCTTGGCCGCGCTGTGGATGCCCAGCACGCGCGAGCCATGCGAGATCGCCGCCACCTGCGCCTGCGAGATCTTGTCGCCCAGGCCGTCCAGCGTCAGTGACGGACAGATCTTCACCATGCGCACCGCGCGCGTACGCAGCAGTTCCAGCACGTCGGAGTGGAAGGTGAAATCATCGAGCACCGCGTGGCAGCCGATTTCCTCGCAGCGCTCGAAGAAGCGCTGCACGGCCGCCGGATGCGCCCGGCACTGCGACTCGCGCACTTCGAATCCCAGCAGGCGCGGATTCAGCCGCGTCTCGCGCAGCATGCGCGACACATAGGCAGGGAAGGATTCATCCAGCAATGCGCCGGTGGAGAGGTTGATCGAGAACGCCGCCGGTTCCACCTCGATCTGCGAGCGGTTGCCGATCAGCCAGGCGCACAGCTCGGCGAGCACGGCGCGGTCCAGCTGGCCGCCGGAGTCCGGATGTTCGGCCGCGCTGATCAGCTGCTGCGGCAGGGTGGGCTCGCCGCTGGCGGTGTCGCGCGTGCGCAGCAGCACCTCGAAGCGTCGCGTGCTGCCCCTGGCGCCGAGCTTCAGCAGCTGCTGCACGTAGAGGATCAGCTGCGTGCCGTCGAATCCTGCCGCATCCCGGGTCAGCACCTGTGGTGCGCCATGGCCCAGCCTGAGCGCCAGCTGGCGCATCAGTCGCTCGGCGCGCGCGGGCATCTGCCGGTCACCGGCGCGGCCATTCAGCGTCACCAGTTCGGCGTGCAGCAGCAGCGTGCCCTGCAGTGCGCCGCGCGGGTCGCGCGCCGCGAAGGCAACGAGGCCGAAGCCGCCGGGTCCGGCGCGCTCCAGCGAGGCGCGCGACGGTTCCAGCGCGAAGCAGTCCAGCGCGTCCAGCAGGAAGTCATGCTCGCCGGCGGTCAGCGGGGCGCCGCCGTTCCACGCCGTGGCGCCGGTGGCATCGTGCACCGACAGGCGCAGCACATTGCAGCCGGACAGCACCTCGCCCAGCGCCAGGGCCGACTCGGCGACCTTGGTGCGCAAGGTCTTGATCGTGGTGTCAGGCCCGCCAGTCATGGCCATCGAGTCTGGGCAGGGGACTATGCAACTGCCGTGACGCAGCGCGCAGGGCTGCGATTCCAAGGGCCCTGGCGCTACAATATCAGGGAAACCCTTGGGGATTGGTGCGGCCATGGATCACTCGCCGATGATTGCCGACGAAATGGCGGTGTTCGCCCAGGTGGTGGAACACAATGGATTCACCGCCGCGGCGCGTCGGCTGAAGGTGCCCAAGGTGCGCGTCAGCCGCGCAGTCGCGGCGCTGGAGCGGGCGCTGGGTGCGCGGCTGCTCGAGCGCACCACGCGGCGCATCGCGCTGACCGCCGCCGGGCGTTCCATCCTCGTGCATTGCCAGCGCGTGGCGCTGGAGGTCGAGGCGGCCCGCGCCGCCCTGCAGCCGGTGCCCGAGGGCGCACAGCTGCGGGTGGCCATCGACCAGGGCTTCGGCCGCCTGCTGGTGGCGCCGCTGGTGCCGCGCTTCCTGGAGCGATTCCCCGGCGTCACGCTGCGCCTGCTGAACCCGGACGAAATGGCAGCCGGCTTCGACGTGGAACTGCGCAGTGATGGCCGCCTGGCCGAGGGCGAGGTGGCCAGCGCGCTGGGCAGCCCGCCGATGATCCTCTGCGCCGCGCCGCAGTACCTGGCCGGCCGGGAGATCCCCCAGTCGCCCAGCGAGCTGGCGCAGCACGCGCTGCTGTGGGCCGGCGCCGGGCCGGATGCGCAGCTGCGGCTGTCCAAGGATGGCGGCACCGTCACCGTGCCCGGCACGCCGCGGCTGGTGGCCCAGGACCTCACCGCGCTGCACGGCGCGGTGGCCGCGGGGCTGGGCATCGGCGCGCTGCCGGAGTTCATGTGCCGCAATGGCCTCGCCATGAAGCGCCTGGTGCGGCTGCTGCC
>CAYQJU010000120.1:0-6108 GCA_964417875.1 uncultured Steroidobacteraceae bacterium | reverse complement strand
CATGGGTGACCGCGGCATCATGATCTCGGGCGGTACGCTGAACCTGCACGGCGATCGCACGAACACGTGGACGAAGCTGGCCCGCACGGCCGAAGCCGGCAGCACCACCATCGAAGTGCTGAACGCTTCCGAATGGCGCGTCGGCGACGAGATCGTTCTCGCCTCGACGGACTTCGATTCCCGGCAGGCGGAGCGTCGCACCATTGCCGCGATCCGTGGCAACACGATCACGCTCGATCAGCCGCTGGAATACATGCACTTCGGCAAGATCACGTTCGACGTGGATCAGCGCGGCGAAGTCGGCCTGCTGACGCGCAACATCGTGATCCAGGCTTCGCCCGACGCGGAAGAGACGTTCTTCGGCGGGCACATCATGGCGATGCCGTCGAGCAAGATGTTCATTTCGGGCATCGAGCTGAACCGCATGGGCCAGAACCTGACGCTGGCGCGCTACCCGATCCACTGGCATCTGGTCGGCGACGCACAGGGTCAGTACATCAAGAACGCGTCGATCCACGACTCGTACAACCGCTGCGTCACGGTGCACGGCACGAACTTCCTGCGCGTCGAGAACAACGTGACCTACAACACCGTCGGTCACTGCTTCTTCCTGGAAGACGGCATCGAGCACGGCAACCAGTTCGTGAAGAACCTGGCCATCCAGATCAAGTGCCACCC
The DNA here is from genome assembly GCA_964417875.1 of uncultured Steroidobacteraceae bacterium. Taxonomy (GTDB): domain Bacteria; phylum Pseudomonadota; class Gammaproteobacteria; order Steroidobacterales; family Steroidobacteraceae; genus ZC4RG30. Next base: position 5,430 of record CAYQJU010000120.1, on the reverse strand, counting down.
CACCAGGCCCTGCGTGCCGACCAATCTCGCCGCCAATGGCGAGCTCACCGAGAGTCGCCAGGCGATCCGGCAAGTCAGCATGTCGGCGAAGGACACGCTGCTGCCCTCGGACAACACGGTGGCGGCCTACTGGATCACCAACCCGGACAACACCTTCATCGACAATGTGGCCGCCGGTTCCGACGAGAACGGCTTCTGGTGGTCATTGCCCGAGCACCCGAACGGCCAGTTCCTGGGCACCGGGATCAGCAACGACACCTGGCCACGTCGCACCCGGATGACGGAATTCAGGGGCAATGTGGCCCACTCGAACTTCGACGGGTTCATGATGGACCGGAACATCAACGCGGAGAACGTGTTCGGACTGGCCGGCCCCTCGCACATCGCGAAGGAAGATCCCGCTGACGAAAACAGCAGGAGCGTGGAATCGCTGCTCGAGGATCTCACCGCCTACAAGAACCGCAATGGCGGGGCCTGGGGCCGCGGCGAGCTGCATGTCTTCAGGAACTTCAGGTCGGCGGACAATGCCATCGGGTTCACCAACTCAACCGGTTCTTTCGGCGCCGACACATTCACCTCGCTGGTGATCGATTCGCTGTTCGTGGGTGAGACCGAGAACATCGGCAACCCCGTGACGCCAGAAGAAAAAGCCTACGGCCGCAGCCTGCCGAAGCGCCTGATCCCTGACTTCCCGATCCGCGCCTACGAGTACTACGACTATCGCCATGATGTGGTGAACACGACATTCGTGAATTTCCAGGACAACCCGCAGCGCGAAGCCGGCGCGCTTTCCTGGCTGCTGTATACGGGTGCCGGCGTAACCACCGAGAACACCATCAAGGGTGCGAAGTACATCAATGCCAAGCCGGTGCATTTCCCGAAGATCGACCCGCGGTTCGACAACGACAACCGGGGTGGCTCGGCCTACCGGACCGCGGTGATCCACGATCTGGACGGCACCACGACCGGCATCCCTGATTCCTATGTACTGATCCACGACGGCGAGAACGACAGCGTCGCCACGGACGACAGCTGCGCGATTCATCCCACCTGGAATGCGGCGGTCTGCACGGGTGATATCGGACGCATCCAGTTCAGCGTCCGCAGGCCCGGACCCACAAGGGGCGCGGGTCTTGCGCTGAAGGATGTGGCCTTGCGGTCTGCTGCGGCTGCACCAGCGCGCGCGCCCGCGCCTGCGCGGGCGGCCGCTCCCCAACAGCCCATCACGCTGAGTCGCAATGGCAAGGACTTCAAGGTCACGGCCAACCAGAGCACCGTGCGCGCCGGCACCGAGATCCTTGTGAAGACCGAACGGCAGGAAGTTCCGATCAGCCTGACTGAAATGGCCAAAGGCTCATGGGTGGTGTTCGAGCTGCCGGGCTTCACCAATGCCGATTCCGGGAAGAAGCAGGACAGCCTCGACGCGCTGCGCAAGGCGACCGAGACTTCGTATTTCGAGGGTCCGGAGGGCGTCTGGGTGAAGCTGGTCGTTTCGACTGCCCCCAGGGGCATTGGCATGGATGAGTTCGGTCCGCTGGATACCCAGGCGAGCATTACGGTGCGCCGATAAGCAACATGGGTCCGGTGAGCGTGCAGGTCAACGGTGCCGGCACAAGCCTTGCGGCTGACAGCTCACAGCAGGCTTTCGATCGGCAGAATTCCCAGCAACTTCACCGCAAGGCGCGATAGCGGGCCCGTGCCTGGCTCGGTGGTGTGGCGCACTGACGCAGCTCCGCCCTCCACCCACACCAGTTCATCCTGCTCATCGAGCGCCAGCCGGTAGCTCATCGGCCCGAAGCGGTCGTCAAAGGCAGAGCCGAGCGCCGCCGCCAGGCGCGGACTTTCCACCAGCACGCCCATCTCGGTATTCAGGAACAGCGAGCGTGGATCGAAGTTGTACGAGCCGATGAACACACGCTCGCCATCGACACCGATCACCTTCGAATGCAGGCTGGCACTGGACGAGCCGGCAAAGCCCATCTGCTCGGGGTCGTCCCTGGGCGAGAACTCGGGCATCAGTTCCAGCAGCTCCACGCCAGCGCGCAGCAGGCGTTTTCGATAGCGCGCATACGCACTGTGGACGAGGACGACGTCGGTGGCGGCCTGCGAGTTGGTGAGGATGCGCACCTGTACGCCATTGCGGGCCAGGTCCGCCATGCCATCTGCAAACTGCTTCCCGGGAATGAAATACGCCGAGACCAGATCGACGGATCGCCTGGGCCGCGACACCAGCTCGATGAGCTGGGGAAAAAGCAGGTCCCGCTCGACTGCCCTGCCGAGGCCCTTGGCAGGGTCGTCACTGATCACCTTGACTGCGGCCCACTCCAGCGGCAATTGCCCTGAACGCAGCAGGCGCACCAGATCTGAATCGGCCAGACGCTGGAAATACGCGCGACCTTCGGAGGATTCTGCAGAGCGGCGTGCATCATCGACCAACGCCGGCAGGGCCTCAGCCCCGATGGCGTCGACGATGCGGGCGACGGGATGCGCCGAATCGCTGTGCCAGTACGCATCGAAGTCCCGGCCGATGGCCTGGGCAGCTTCTCCGGCGACCAGCACATCGGTGTCGAGGAACTGCACGCCGTCGCCGAACCCGAAGTACACGTCCCCGATGTTGCGCCCGCCCAGGATGCTCATCGCACCGTCCGCGGTGAGCGACTTGTTGTGCATGCGGCGGTTGAGGCGGGCGAAATCGAAGGCGTAACCCAGTGGCTTGAAGCCGCGCAGCATGAAGGGGTTGAACAGCCGCACTTCGATGCCAGGCAGCGCGTCGAGGGCCGCAAGGTCCGCATCCATGTCGTGGATGCCGTTGTCATCCAGCAGCAGGCGAACCCGCACACCACGCGCCGCCGCCTGGCGCAGCTCTTCCAGCAGGATCAAGCCCGTGGTGTCGCGATGCCAGATGTAGTACTGCACATCCAGTGCCTGGTCCGCGGAGCGGATCAGGGAGATGCGCGCGGCAAAGGCCTGCGGGCCATCCAGCAGTGGCAGCACGCCGCTCTGGCCGGCCTCCCCGGGCTGCGTCGCCAGCACCATGCGCCCGAGCCGCGTCGCTGCGGACAGTTGCACGGCGCTGCTGGCTTCCCGCCCCTCGAGCGCGGGTGGACGCAGCAGCACGTGGCCGATGACCAACGTGGCGGCGAGCAGACCCATTCCCAGCAGCGCGCCCAGCAGGCCCCTGCGGATCCGCCTCACTGCCAGACCTTCAGCGCGCTGCCCCTTGTTCGCGGGCGGCCGCCCGGGATACGAAGGTCGCGACCGTGGACACGGATTGCACCGGAATCTTTACGCATGGGATTTCGCCGATGGTACGCCCTGCGCGGGACACGGCCACCGGACTAGTCCTGCAGGGCATCTGACCGGCTGCCAGTGCCGGACGCCGTCCGCAACGGCGCAGTCAATCACGTGCGACGTCGTTTATCCTTCGCGCCCTCTGTCCCCCAAGGGCGCACCGCCATGACCGAACTGTGGAACCAGTGGACCCGCGACTGGCTGGGCCTGATGCCCAGTGCCGGTTACCTGCTGTTGGTCATCGGCGGTGCCTGGCTACTCCGGCGGGTGATCCGGGCCCTGTTCACGCGCCTGGTCAGCCATTCGCTGCTGCCACCCGCCGTGGCGGCCGGATTGCTGCGCGTGGCCTCATTCATCATCACCGCCGGCGCGGTGATGATGATTCTCGACTTGCTCGGGGTTTCCGCCACGGTGCTGTGGACCGCATTCACCGGCTTCGCGGCAGTGGCTGCGGTCGCCTTCTTGCCGCATGGAGCGTGCTGTCCAACATCTTCTGCACGCTGCTGATCGCGGTCACCCGCCCCTTCCGCCTGATGGATCACGTGGAGCTGCTGGAGAGCGGCGACAAGCCGGGCCTGCGCGGCCAGGTGATCGACGTGAACCTCGTCTACACCACGCTGAAGGAAACCTCCGTGGGTGAAAACGGGAGCACCGTGCTGCAGATCCCGAACAGCCTTTTCTTCCAGCGCACCCTGCGGCGATGGCGGGGCGGCGCGACGCCTCCGCCCGTCCCGCCCGTGGCGTGATGCAACCGCGCAACCTGGAACGCTCGCACGGCGCAGGCACTCACGGCGTACCCATGGGACCGCGCCCGGTCACTTCAACGCGGAAAACCTTTCCGGACTGAACCCGACGATCAGCGTCTGTCCCCGCTCGAGTACGGGCCGCTTGATCATCGAGGGTTGTTCCAGCATGAGATCGATCGCCTTCTCATGCGTGAGATCGGCCTTCTTCTGCTCGGGCAACTTGCGGAAGGTGGTGCCGGACCGATTGAGCAATGTCTCCCAGCCCACAGACTTCGCCCATCGCGCAAGGCTCGCCCGGTCGATGCCCGCCGCCTTGAAATCGTGGAACTGATACGGCACGCCATTGGCTTCGAGCCATGCGCGTGCCTTCTTCATCGTGTCGCAGTTCTTGATGCCATGAAGGATGAGTGTCATGGAATTGCCCTCGTGACGCCCCGGTCTGGATTGTGCCCTGCACAACGCGCTGGCGGAGCCCCGTCAAGACCCATGGTCGAGCGTCCGCGTGGGTTCACTGGAGTCAACGAACCGATACCGGTATCCGAAAACCCCATCATGCCCTTGGAGCAGGGTTTACCGCGCCGATCGCCTCGTCGGCAAAAGCCGCCCGGGTTTTGGTGTACAACTAGGGAAATGAGCACGTTCGGGAGATTTGTCATGCGCTCGGGTCACAAAACAAGCCACCGCGTTTCGTATTGTCTCGCGCTGCTTGCTTCCAGCTGCTTCGCCATCAGTGCGCAGGCTGCGCCCACTGCAGCAAGAAGTGGAAACTGGTCCGCCAGCTCCACCTGGGCTGATGGCGCAGTTCCGGCAGCAGGCAGCCTCGTCACCATTCCCGCAGGCACGGACGTTGTGCTCGACGTCAGCCCGCCCGCACTGAACGGCGTGAGCATCGACGGCAAGCTGCGCTTCGCCGACAACGCCGACGTCGAACTCACCACCGAGTGGGTGATGCTGCACGGTGAACTCCAGATCGGCACCGAGGCCCGCCCGCATACCCGCAAGGCCACCATCACCCTCACCGACAATGTGAAGGGCGAGGACGTGATGGCCGGCATGGGCGACCGCGGCATCATGATCTCCGGCGGCACGCTGAACCTGCACGGCGACCGCACGCACACCTGGACCAAGTTGTCGAAGACGGCCGACGCCGGCGCCACGTCGATCGAGGTGCTGGACGCGAAGGGCTGGAAGGTGGGCGATCAGATCGTGCTCGCCTCGACGGACTTCGATCCGCGCCAGGCCGAAAAGCGCACGATTTCCGCGATCAGCGGCAACACCATCACGCTCGACAAGCCGCTGCAGTACATGCACTTCGGCAAGATCACCTTCGACGTCGATCAGCGCGGCGAAGTGGGCCTGCTGACGCGCAACATCAAGATCCAGGCCTCGCCCG
>CAYQJU010000119.1:0-6309 GCA_964417875.1 uncultured Steroidobacteraceae bacterium | reverse complement strand
TGAAGCATACGCAGGGGCATCGGCAGGCGGCGGCGAAGCTGCTCGGGTGGGGGCGCAATACCCTGACGCGGAAGATGAAGGAGCTGGGGATGGAGGACGAGGCGGAGTGATCTAAGAATCGGCTGGAGACCAAATGATCAGGTCCTCATCGCGGCGTCATTCACCCAAGGGGGAGCATCATCTGAGTTTTCTCGCTCTGGCCGTATCGAGAGCAACGCGTGTAGGTGATTAGACCCGTGTGTAAGGCAGTTGAGACGCGCTGCGCCCTTTGCTAACGCAACGATAGACGCGCGTCGCATTCACACGACGCCTCTCAATGCCAGAATGCTCCCAATCCGCCGGTAGAGGCGGTCACCGAAACAAGTGATCCAAGGACTGGAGATGAAAGCCAAGAAACTCGCTGTGTCGTTACTCGCCTCCCTTTTGGCGTCCGGGTGTGTGCAGACACAGACAAAGCCGGTGACAACAAGAAACAGTGAGTTGACTCACGGGAATGTCCAGCTGAATCTGAAAGTGGGTGAAACGACCCAAACCCAGGTGTTGGAGGTCTTTGGCGCACCGAATATCACATCGATCGATGGCTCGGGTCAGGAAGTGTGGACCTATCAGCGCGCCGCCACAGTGGCGCAATCCTCGTCCTCAGGCGGCTATTGGACAATTCTGTTGGCAGGCGGGAATCGCTCAGCAGCTGGGTTTGAGCAGACACAGCGAACGATGACGCTCCTAATAAAATTCGATGACAAGAAAGTTGTCTCCGACTTTCGTAGCCGATCCAGCGAATTCTGAACCTTCTACCCAGGGAGCATCGAAATGAAGGGAATCAAGAGGCTCGCAGCAGTTGCGGCCGTATTCACGGTAGTTCTATCCGGATGCGCGACTACAAAGTCCGCACCAACTTCATTGGAACTGCAAGCCTTTCAGGCCAAGGAGTTTGAAACTACGAAGACGGTGGCGTTCGGGTCGACACTGAGCGTCTTTCAGGATCTAGGCTACATAGTTGCAAGTGCTGATCGAGAGACTGGATTCATCACCGCAGCGAGCCCTGCTGGCAATAAGACGGGCTTTTTTGAAGCGCTGGGTGGAGTGACCAGTAGTGGCCAGACGAAGGCCACGGCATTCGTAGAAGAGATCCGGCCAGGCTTTACAACGATCCGTTTGAACTTTGTAGACACGAAAAAAAGTTCAAGCATTTATGGCCAGAGCGCTGACCAAGACAAGCCGATCCTTGATCCAAAAGTTTACCAAACGGCATTTGGAAAAATTGAAGACGCGATCTTCATCCGCACAGCCTCTCGATAGAGGCTGAGTTACTTCGGATCGGATAAATGATTGAAGCTTCGCGCCCGGCGGTGACATAGCGCCCGAGGAAGGGGTTCTAACCGCCCCGCGCGTCCTTCACCGCCAGCGCCAGCCGCCGCACGCCCTCATCCAGCTGCTCGGGCGTCAGCGCGCAGAACGGCAACCGCAGGAACCGTTCACCGCCACCCGAAGGGAAGAACGCCAGTCCATCGGCCAGGTTCAGGCTGTACTTCGTCGCCGCATTGCGCACGGCCGTCGTCGCGATGCCTTCCGGCAGCCTCAGCGACAGGAAGAACCCGCCGTCCGGACGCGTCGCCACCGCATCGGGCATGTGCTTGTCGATGGCGGCCAGCGTCGCGTCGAGGCGCGGCGCATAGAGCTTCTTCAGGCGCTCGATCTGCGGACCGAGCTTGCCTTCGGCGCACCACGCCGCCGTCACGCCATGCGCGAAGTAGCCGGGCGAGATGTAGGTGTCTTCGGCCACCTTGCCGATCTTCGCCAGCGTCGCCGCATCACCCATCATGAAGCCGGCGCGCACGCCCGGCGCGATCAGCTTGGTGAACGAGCTCATGTGCAGCACGCGATGCGGCGCCAGCGAGAACAGCGTGGGTTCGTCGTCGCCGCGATAACGCAGCAGGCGATAGGGCGCGTCCTCGAGCAGCAGGAAGTTGTACTGCTCGGCCAGTTCGACCAGACGCTTGCGCTTGGCCAGCGAGCAGGTGGCGCCGGAGGGATTCTGGAAATCCGGAATCACATAGAACAGCTTCGGCACGCGACGCTGCAGCATCTTCTCCAGCGCGTCGATGTCCGGACCGTCGGCCTGCAGTGGCACGCCTTCGACCTCGGCGCCGTTGCGACGGAACAGCGTGATGGCGCGGTCGTAACTGGGCGACTCGGTGTAGACCAGGTCGCCGCGCGACAGCAGCGCGATGCACAGGAACTCGACGATCTCCAGCGAGCCATTGCCCACCAGCACCTGCTCGGGCTTCACGCCCTGCCACTGCGCCAACCAGTTGCGGAAGTCCGCCAGGCCCGCGGCCGGTCCGTACTGCAGCACCGCGACGGTCTGCTTCGCCAGCACCCGCTCGGCAGCGGCGGCCAGTTCGGCGGCAGGGAAGGACTCGTTCGCGGGCACGCCGCGGGTGAAGTTGATCGGCTCGAGGGCGGACATGGGAGTTTTTCTCGAAAAAATGGAGTGTGAGGGGCCGGGCGGGGCGCAATTCTATGGAAATCGCCCCATTACATCCACGCACCCATGGGATAGGCTGAAAGCCACGGCCCTGATGGCCACTGACCCCCGGGGAACTGGCATGGACGACCGCTCGACCCGCTCCACGCACCTCATGTCGGCGCCGCACCGCGGGCCAGCCGGCCGCTGGCGCCGCGTCGCCACCTCGCTGGTGCTGGCGCTGGGCCTGGGCGCGCTGGCCGCGCCCGCCGCGGCCGAGCCGCCGATGTGGGTGGTGCGCGATGCCGATTCCACCATCTACCTGTTCGGCACCGCGCACCTGCTCGACCCCTCGATGACCTGGCGCACGCCGCGCGTCGACAAGGCGCTGGATGAAGCCACCGAGCTGTGGGTGGAGATCGCCATCCCGCCGGGCGGCGAGATGCAGATGGCGATGACCATGCTGCAGAAGGCCATGTCGCCCGGTCAGACCCTGTCGAGCCGGCTCACCGAACCGGAGCGCGAGCGGCTGCGGGAGCTGCTGCAACGCAGTCCCGAGGGCGCGGCCATGGGCATGGTGATCGAGATGACCCGGCCCTGGTTCGCGACGCTGACGCTGGGAGTCATGCCGCTGATGGCCGCCGGCTACGACGCCGCGGCCGGTGCCGACATGGTGCTGATGCGCGTGGCCCGCGAACAGGGCGATGCCGTGCGCGGCTTCGAGACCGCCGAACAGCAGATCGACTGGCTGTCCTCGGCCTCCGACGAAGAGCAGCTGGCCGCGCTGAAACGCCTGCTGGCCGTGCCCGACGATGAATTCGACGCCGCCATCGCGTCGATGGACCAGGGCGTGCGCGCCTGGATGAAGGGCGACATCAAGCCGATGGAGGCGGTGGCCGAGGAATGGCGCACCGGCGAGGACGACGCACTGTCTGCCGGCATGTCCTATGAAAAGATGATCGTCCGCCGCAACGAGAACTGGGCGGAACAGCTGGAAGAGCTGCTGGCCGGCAAGGGCGTGGCGTTCGTCGCGGTGGGTGCAGGGCACCTGGTGGGGCCGGACAGCCTGCAGTCGAAACTCGCACGGCGCGGTATCAAGGTGGCGCGCCACTGAGCCGCGTCAGGCGAGCGTCACGCGGCTGGGTCAGGCGGTCGCTGGTCCTCAGGCCGCCGCCGCCATCTCACGAATCGATCCAAGTCCGCGCGCCGCCAGATAATCGGCAATGCCGCGATTGATCTTCGGGCACACCAGCGGATCGTAGAACAGCGCCGTGCCCACGCCGATGGCGGTGGCGCCGGCGTGCAGGAACTCCAGCGCATCATCGGCATCGACGATGCCGCCCTGGCCGATGATGGGGATGCCATGCGGCCGCGCCACCTCGCTGACCTGCGCCACCTTCAGCAGCGCGATGGGCTTGATGGCGGGACCGGAAAGTCCGCCCTGGCGATTGCCGATCACCGGCTTGCCGGTGCGCGGGTCGATGGCCATGCCGGTCACCGTGTTGATCACGGCAAGGGCATCGGTTCCCGCTTCGATGCAGCCACGTGCATTCAGCTGGATGTCCGTCTGGTTCGGCGACAGCTTGGTGATCAGCGGCTTCTTCGTCACCTTGCGGCAGGCCGCGACCACGCGCGCGGACATCTCCGGCGAGTTGCCGAACTGCACGCCGCCTTCCTTCACGTTCGGGCACGAGATGTTGATCTCGATGGCATCGATGGGCGAATCATCGAAGCGCGTGGTGACCTCGATGTATTCCTCGATGGTCGATCCGGACACATTGGCGATGAAACGCGTCTCGGAGAAATCGAGCGTCGGCAGGATGTCGCGTACCACGGCCTCGACACCGGGGTTCTGCAGGCCGATGGCATTGAGCATGCCCATCGGCGTCTCGTAGACGCGATGCGGCGGGTTGCCCAGGCGCGCCTTGCCGGTGGTGCCCTTCAGGCAGATGGCGCCCACGTCGCGGTTCGAGAAACCCGCCACGCGGGTGTATTCCTCGCCGAAGCCCACGCAGCCGGACAGCAGAACGATCGGCGAGGCGAAGCGCATGCCACAGAAGTCCAGCTGCAGCGAGGCCGGTGGTGGCTGCCAGGCGGGCGCTGTGTCGCGGGAGGAGAGGTTGGTGTCCAGGGCTGCGTGCATGGCGCGATTATCGCGCAGAATGCCGCCTCCCGCCGCGGCCTTCCCTGCCATGTTCCACGTCATCCTCTACCAGCCCGAAATCCCGCCCAATACCGGCAATTCCATCCGGCTGTGCGCCAACACCGGGGCCCACCTACATCTGGTCGAGCCACTGGGGTTCGATCTTTCCGAGCCGCAGCTGAAGCGGGCCGGGCTCGACTACCACGACCTGGCGCGGGTCACCGTGCACCGCGACCTCGCCACCTGCGTGGCCGCGCTGGCGGGCAGGCGGCTGTTCGTCATCGAGACGGACGGGCCGCGCGGCTATCACGAGGCACGCTTCGAGCCTGGCGACTGCCTGCTGTTCGGACGCGAAACCACCGGTCTGCCGGCCGGCGTGACGGACCAGTTGCCACCGCACGAGCGGTTGCGGATCCCGATGCGTCCCTCCAACCGCAGCCTCAACCTGTCGAATGCCGTGGCGGTGGTGGTCTATGAAGCGTGGCGGCAGAACGGGTTCGGGACATAGGCATCCTCAAACCTGCCGTCCCGGAGTGCGATCCATTGCCCCGCTGCAGGGCGGCCAACCCGGGCCGGCGCATTGGTGCTCACCCGCTTGGATCCTCGACAGCATCGATCAGCTTGCCTACACGATCTATCTGCAGGCCAGGTCGCAGAGGGCCCATATCCCGTGTGACGACGCGAAAGCGCGCGGGGCCGGGTGTTGGTCCTGACTGAAGTCCCCGCCGCAATGTTTCGTTGACCACCTCATCGAAGGGGCGCCCGGTGCGGCCGCAGACTCGATGAAGCTGAGCTGCGATGTCATCATCAATGGTGAATCTCACTCGCATGGTTGGTCACCTGACCTCGGGAACCGGAAGAGTATGGGACGGTATTGTCATGATTGCCGACCAACTCACAATCTTTACGTTGTGTGCGCAATGTTCAGAAGAGGGTGAAAACGGTCCCAATACAGGTGCGCCAATGCGTGAAGTCACTCGGCTCACGCCCGGCCGCGCGCATTGACAATGCGCTTCGCAAGAAACCTTCAAGGAGAATCGAGTGAAAGGGATTTTGATCAAGGGTGCATTGCCGCTTCTTTTCGGCGTACTTGCTGCACCGGCTTTGGCCCAGGAAACCCAGCCCCGCCAAGGGTTCGGTATCAGCTTTGGTCTGGGCGGTGGCAGCGCGGGCATTGACTGTGACGGCTGCGGCAGTGACCGTGACACCGGCGGATCCGGCTATCTAAGGCTCGGTGGGCACGTGCGACCCGACCTCTTCGTGGCGTTTGAGTCGATTGGATTCGTCACGTCAAATGATGGCTGGGACACCACGGGCGGCTTCTACTCGGTCGCGACGCAGTGGTATCCCAACGTCGACAAGGGCTTCTACCTGAAGGGAAACCTGGGTGTGGCCGGCGTTGTCGAGGATGACGGATTCGATGAAATCGAGGTTGCAGCCTTCGGGCTTGGGCTCGGAATCGGCTACGACATCCGGTTGGGTCGCAACTTCTCGCTCACACCGTATGCGAACCTGGTTTACACCGCCAAGGGCGACGTCAAGTTGAACGGCAGTTCGACTGGCATCAAGGCTGGATTCAACCTGTTTCAGATCGGCCTGGGTTTCACCTGGCATTGAGCCGGCGCGAACCCTGATCATCGGGCGGCGATCTCGACGAGATCGCCGCCCCTACTCAAACTCCGCCTGCGGCGGCCGCGAC
>CAYQJU010000118.1:0-6326 GCA_964417875.1 uncultured Steroidobacteraceae bacterium | reverse complement strand
CGGTGCCCCGGTGCAGCAGGCCCACATGCGGGTCGGCCTTCATGATGGTCTCGCCGTCCATCTCGAGCACCAGGCGCAGCACGCCGTGCGCGGCCGGATGCTGCGGACCGAAGTTCAGCGTGAAATTGCGGATCTCGGCCATCAGCCCTGCCCCTTCAGCTCGGGGGAATAACGTGCGTCATCGCGGATCACGCGCGGCACCAGCGTGCGCGGTGTGATGGATACCGGCTCGTAGACCACGCGCTTGCGCTCTTCGTCGTAGCGCACCTCGACGTTGCCGATCAGCGGGAAGTCCTTGCGGAACGGATGCCCGATGAAGCCGTAGTCGGTGAGCAGGCGCCGCAGGTCGGGATGGCCGTTGAACACAATGCCGAACAGGTCGAAGGCTTCGCGCTCGAACCAGTTCACCGACGGCCAGATGCCGGTGAGCGTCTCGAGCGCCGGCTCCTCGTCGTCGGGACAGAAGGCGCGCAGCGAAAGCCGCTCGTTGTGGGCAATGGAAAGCAGCTGGTAGACCGCGGCAAAACGTGGTCCCTCGTGGGACAGCCCCTCGCCGGCCCGGCTCACCCCGCGGCTGAAGCCACTGCTGGTGGCCGAGGTGGTACGCCACTCGTCCTGGCCATAGGTGCTGTAGTCCATGCCGGCCATGTCGATCAGCATCTCGAAGCCCAGGTCGTCGCGCAGCGCGCGGGCCACATCGACCAGCTGCCCCGCCGGCACGTCGTAGAGCAGTTCGCCGAGCGGGGAAGGACGGGACTGGATCTGACCGGACAGGCGCGCCTCGATGCGCGCCGCCATCTCCTGCCTGCGTGGACTCATCCGGCCACCACCGATGTGCGCTGGATCTTCTTCTGCAGCTGAATGATGCCGTAGAGCAGCGCCTCGGCCGAGGGCGGGCAGCCGGGAACATAGATATCGACCGGCACGATGCGGTCGCAGCCGCGCACCACCGCATAGCTGTAGTGGTAGTAGCCGCCGCCGTTGGCGCAGGAGCCCATCGAGATCACCCAGCGCGGCTCGGGCATCTGGTCGTAGACCTTGCGCAGCGCAGGGGCCATCTTGTTGACCAGCGTGCCGGCCACGATCATCACATCGGACTGGCGCGGGCTGGGGCGGAACACGATGCCGAAGCGGTCGAGGTCATAGCGCGAGGCGCCGGCATGCATCATCTCGACCGCGCAGCAGGCGAGACCGAAGGTCATCGGCCACAGCGAGCCGGTGCGCGCTCAGCTGACGAGGTTATCGAGCTGGGTGGTCATGAAGCCGCGCTTCGACCAGCTTTCCGGGTTCTCGGGCGGCAGCTCGACTTCTTCTAGTCCCATTCCAGTGCCCCCTTCTTCCATTCGTAGACGAAGCCGACCACCAGGATCAGCAGGAAGATGCCCATGGCCACCAGCCCCATCGTGCCGGTCTCGGACATGGTCACCGCCCATGGAAACAGGAATGCGATTTCCAGATCGAAGACGATGAACAGGATCGCGACGAGGTAGTAGCGCACATCGAAGCGGGCGCGGGTGTCTTCGAAGGCCTCGAAGCCGCACTCGTACGCGGAGAGCTTTTCAGGGTCGCCGCGATGGCGCACGCCGAGGCGCCCGAGGATGTTGCCGAGGCCGAGCAATGCGACGGCGAGGCCGGTGGCAACAGCAAGGAAGATCAGTACTGGAAGATAGTTGGCGAGCATTGCGCGTCCACAAGAAAAACGGGGCTGATGCGCTCCTTCAAGAGGGAAGGCGCGCCGCCCCGCGACCGCCGTGCATTGTAGCAAAGCATCTCGACTCAATGGTGCCGACGAGGAGATTCGAACTCCTACACCTTGCGGCGCTAGCCCCTCAAGCTAGTGTGTCTACCAATTCCACCACGTCGGCGTGTCTGCAATTCTACTGCGCCGGCGCCTCGGGCACCGGCACCGCGTCGTCGCCCGCCGGAGCCGGCGGCAGCGGAACGTCGGTTCCGCCAGCCGGTGCGGCAGGCATGGGCACTTCCTGCTCGATGCCCTCGGTGGCGAGGCGCTCGAGCACGCTGTCCGTGGGGGCGGCGGCGCGCGTGACCATGTAGGCCAGCATCAGGCTGGTCAGCATGAAGAGCGTGGCCAGCACTGCCGTGGCGCGCGACAGCGCGGTGGTCGCACCGCGCGCCCCGAACACCGTGCCCGATGCGCCGGCACCAAAGCCGGCGCCCGCGTCTGCGCCCTTGCCGCGCTGGACGAGCACCAGCGCCACGATGCAGGTGGCGCTGACGATGTGGACGATCATCAGGAGCGTATGCAGCATTCTTCGTTACACCTTTGCGGCGGCCATGCGGATCGCCTGGAAATCTTCGGCCTTCAGGGAGGCGCCGCCCACCAGGCCGCCATCGACGTCCGGCATGCGGAACAGGTCGCCGGCATTGGAGCCCTTCACGGATCCGCCATACAGGATGGCCAGGCCGGCGGCGATACTAGCATCGTGCGCAGCCACCCGCCCGCGGATGAAGGCGTGCACGTCCTGCGCCTGTTCGGGCGTGGCATTGCGGCCGGTGCCGATGGCCCAGACGGGCTCGTAGGCGACGATGGCACGGGCGAAGGATTCGACGCCGCACAGCGCCAGCACTGCATCGAGCTGGCGCGCCACCACTTCATGCGTGGCACCGGCATCGCGCTCGGCCAGCGTCTCGCCGACGCACAGCACCGGCGTGAGACCGGCGCCATAGGCGGCGAAATACTTGCGCGCCACCAGCGCGTCGTCCTCGCCATTGAGCGCGCGGCGCTCGGAATGGCCCACCAGCACATGCGTGCCGCCCACATCGGCAATCATCGCGGCCGACACCTCGCCGGTGAAGGCGCCCTGCGGCTCGGCGCTGACGTCCTGTGCGCCGACACCGATGCCTGAACCGGACAGCTGGCGAGCGGCATCACCCAGGTAGACATAGGGGGGGAAGACCAGGCAGGTGACCGATTCGTCGCCGCCGGCCGTCAACAGGGCGTCGAGCAGCGCCGCATTGGCGGCCCGCGAGCCGTGCATCTTCCAGTTGCCCGCCACGATGGGGCGGCGCTTGTTGGCCAGGGTCTTCATGTCGTGGTTATAGCCCGGGGCTGTTGCAACGGGCGCGCGATGATAGCGGCGCGGGCGCGCCGCCGCAAACCGCGCATCCTCAGCCCCTCCCGGCGCGCACGGCGGCGGCGATGTGCTCGGCGGAGCCGCGGGCGGCCTGCTGCTCGCGCGCCTCGACCATCACGCGGATCACAGGCTCGGTGCCGGAGGCCCGCAGCACCACGCGGCCCTCATCGCCCAGTTGCCGCTTCACATGCGCCACGGCCTCGCGCACCGCCGGCACCCCTTCCGGGTCGAAGCGCTGCGCCACGCGCACGTTGATCAGCACCTGCGGGAACACCGGCATGCCCGCGGCGAGCTGCGCCAGGCTCTGGCCGGTGCGGCGCATCACGTCCAGCACCTGCAGCGCGCTGATCAGCGCATCGCCGGTGGTGGTCCGGTCCAGGCACAGGATGTGGCCGGAGGTTTCCCCGCCGATGGCACCGCCCTCCTCCTTCAGCAGCGCCAGCACATAGCGGTCGCCGACGGCGGCGCGCCGGAAGCCGATGCCCAGCTCCTGCAGCGCCAGCTGCAGGCCCAGGTTGCTCATCACGGTGCCGACCACCGGACCGTGCAGCAGGCCGCGGGCGGCGCGGTCGCGCGCGATGATGAACAGCAGCTGGTCGCCATCGACGACGCGGCCCAGGTGATCGACCATCACCAGGCGGTCGCCATCGCCATCCAGTGCGATGCCGGCCGCCGCGCCGACACCCGGCACGGTCAGCCGCAGCAGGCCCGGCTGGGTCGAGCCGCAACCGTCATTGATGTTGCGGCCATTCGGCGAGCAGCCCACCGGGATGACATCCGCGCCCAGCGCGGCCAGCAGCCGCGGACCCACCTTGAAGCCGGCACCATTGGCGCAGTCGATCACCAGCTTCATGCCGCTGAGGTCGAGGCCGCCGGGCACCGAAGCGGCGCAGAAATCCATGTAGTCCTCGAGCAGCCCGTCGACGCGGCGTGCCTTGCCGAGGCGGTTGGAGGCCTGCGTCTGCACATCGCGCTGCATCTCCTGCTCGATGCGCTCCTCGAGTTCATCACCGAGCTTCTCGCCGGTGCGGTCGAAGAACTTGATGCCGTTGTCATCGTAGGGATTGTGCGAGGCACTGATCACCACGCCGAAGGCATCGCCCTTGTGGCGGATCAGGTAGGCGATGCCGGGCGTCGGGATCGGGCCGGTGAGCCAGACGTCGACGCCGGCGGCAACGAAGCCGGCCTCCAGCGCCGATTCGAACATGTAGCCGGACACGCGGGTGTCCTTGCCGATGATGACCTTGCCGCCCTCCGGCGCCAGCACGCGCGCGGCGGCGCTGGCCAGCCGCAGGGTGAAGTCCACGGTCATGGGCGCATCGCCCACGCGGCCGCGGATGCCATCGGTGCCGAAGTACTTTCTCATTGGCGCAGGTCTTCCTCTTGTTGTTGCATCGCCCAGGCCACCGCCACTGCATCGCAGGTGGCGGCCACATCATGTGCGCGCACGATGCGCGCGCCCTGCAATGTGGCGATGGTGGCCAGTGCCAGGCTGCCGGCGAGACGGTCTTCTACGGCGCGGCCGGTGAGGCTGGCCAGCATCGACTTGCGCGACAGCCCGGCCAGCACGGGGAATCCGGCCGCCGCGATGTACGCGAGCCCCTGCAGCAGCGCCAGGTTGTGCGCCACGGTCTTGCCGAAGCCGAAGCCGGGGTCCACGCACAGGCGCTCCGGCGCGATGCCGGCGGCGATGCAGGCGGCAGTGCGTTCGCGCAGGAAGTCATTGACCTCGCCGACCACGTCCCGATAGCGCGGATCCTGCTGCATGGTGCGCGGCAGTCCCTGCATGTGCATCAGGCAGATGGCCGCGCCGCTGTCCGCCGCTGCCGCCATGGCGCCGGGCTCTGCCAGGGCGCGTACGTCGTTGATGAGGCCGGCGCCGGCCCGCACGGCCTCGCGCATCACCTCCGGCTTCATCGTGTCCACCGACAGCACCGCATCGACGCGGCCGGCCAGCGCCTCGATCACCGGAATGACGCGGTCCAGTTCCTGCTGCAGTGGCACAGGTTCAGCGCCCGGACGGGTGGACTCGCCGCCGATGTCGAGGATGCGCGCGCCCTCGGCCACCAGCTGCGCGCCATGCGCGATGGCCTGATCGGGATCGCGGAAGCGGCCGCCATCGGAAAAGGAATCGGCCGTGACATTGAGCACGCCCATGACCACCGGGCGCGCAAGATCGAGCACGCGCCCGCCGCAGACCAGCTTCAACGGGCGCCTCGAATCAGCCGGGATTGCCTGCCGGGGAACCGAATGCGGGCCGTGGATCGGCTGGCGCACCGCCGGTGCCGCTGGGGCCGCCCAGGCCGGTGCTGTCCCAGCCTTCAGGCGGGGACGGCGTGCGCCCGGCCATGATGTCCCTGATCTGGCTGTCGTCGATGGTCTCGTATTTGATCAGTGCATCGGCCATCGCGTGCAGCTTGTCGATCTGCTCCTGCAGGATGGTCTTGGCGCGGTTGTAGTTGGTCTCGATCACGCGCCGCACTTCTTCGTCGATGGCATGCGCGGTCTCGTCGGACACCTGCTTGGTCTGCGTGACCTGGCGGCCCAGGAACACCTCGCCGGACTCCTCGGAATAGGTCAGCGGACCCATGCGGTCGGACAGGCCCCACTTGGTGACCATGCTGCGCGCCAGGTCGGTGGCGCGCTCGATGTCGTTGGAGGCACCGGTGGTGACCGCATCGGCGCCGAAGATGAGCTCTTCGGCGAGGCGGCCGCCGAACAGCGTGCAGATCATGCTCTCGATGCGCCGCTTGCTCATCGAGTAGCGGTCCTGCTCGGGCAGGAACTGCGTGACACCCAGCGCGCGGCCGCGCGGGATGATGGTGACCTTGTACACCGGATCGTGCTCGGGCACGGTGAGGCCGATGATGGCGTGGCCGGCCTCGTGGTAGGCGGTCATGCGCTTCTCTTCGGGGCTCATCACCATGGAGCGGCGCTCGGCGCCCATCAGGATCTTGTCCTTGGCCTTCTCCAGCTGCTCCATCGACACCAGCCGCTGGTTGGCGCGCGCCGCGAACAGCGCTGCCTCGTTGACCAGGTTGGCAAGGTCGGCGCCGGAGAAGCCCGGCGTGCCGCGCGCGATCAGCGCCGGCTTCACGTCGTCGGCAACGGGCACCTTGCGCATGTGCACGCGCAGGATCTGCTCGCGGCCGCGCACATCGGGCAGCGGCACCACCACCTGGCGGTCGAAGCGGCCCGGGCGCAGCAGCGCCGGGTCGAGCACGTCGGGAC
>CAYQJU010000117.1:0-6548 GCA_964417875.1 uncultured Steroidobacteraceae bacterium | reverse complement strand
CGGGCCGGAAGGCCAGCATGCGCACCAGCGTCAGCGCAAAGCCGCTGCGCTGGTCACCGGCCAGCGGCAGGTCGCGCCGGCCAAGCACACCCACCTGCCAGTAGAGTTGCAGGTCCTCGGCACCCATCGCCGCGGCCAGTCCGGCCAGCGTCTCGGGCGGCACGTCATCGTCGTCGTCATAGGGACGGCCGGCCGCCTGGTACAGCGCCACGCGGGCCAGCAGGCTCACCAGCTCATCGAGCAGCTGCACATAGTCGGGCGAGAACTGCTCGAGGCTGCGCGCGTGGTCGAGCAGCGCGCCCATGTCCTGCGCGGCCAGCAGCCGTGCCAGCTGCAGCACCTGGGCGCGATCCACAGTGCCCAGCATCGTCCGCGTCTCGGCCTCGAGTACCTCGCGTGAACCGCCGAAGGCCAGCTGCTGGTCGAGCAGCGACAGCGCATCGCGCAGTGAACCGTCTGCCGCCGTGGCAATCAGCCGCAGCGCGGCCGGCTCGGCGCTGACGCCTTCCTGTTCGAGGATGAAGGCCAGGCGCGACTGGATCAGGCTCACCGGCAGGCGCTTCAGGTTGAACTGCAGGCAGCGCGACAGCACCGTGACCGGCAGGCGCTGCGGGTCGGTGGTGGCGAGCAGGAACTTCACATGCGGCGGCGGCTCCTCCAGCGTCTTCAGCAGCGCGTTGAAGGAGTGCGTGGAGAGCATGTGCACTTCGTCGATCAGGTAGATCTTGTAGCGGCCGCGCGCCGGCAGGTATTGCACGTTGTCGAGCAGGTCGCGCGTGTCCTCGACCTTGGTTCGCGAGGCCGCGTCGATCTCAAGCAGGTCGGGAAAGCGCCCGGCATCGATCTCGGTGCAGGCGGCGCAGCTGCCGCAGGGCCGCGCTGAAACGCCCTGCTCGCAGTTCAGGCATTTGGCGAAGATGCGCGCGATGGTGGTCTTGCCCACGCCGCGCGTACCGGTGAACAGGAAGGCATGGTGCACACGGCCCGCGTCGAGCGCGTTGGACAGTGCCTTGAGCACATGCTCCTGCCCCGACATCTCGTCGAAGTTGCCGGGGCGCCACTTGCGGGCCAGTGCCGTGTAACTCATGTCCTGCCGGATTCAAGTGGGAGGCGGCCCGCACCAGCCGGACATTCGGCGCACGCGCTGTCCGTTACCGTTGCTCCCTTCCGGGCCTGGCGGGATTCACGGCAGTTCGTCGCGAAGGAGCCAATGCGGGCCACCATTGAAAAACACTGACGGAGAAACCGGGTGCCTGGCTCCGTTCCCGTCGACCGGGCCCGGTACCGGGCCCGGGGTGGACTATACCATCTGCCGCGATGCGGCCGGATTGGCGGGAGGGCGGGGTTGACTCCGCTCATTCAAGGCCTCCGCGCAACTCCGGATCAGACTTCGCAAGTCTCAAGCTGCATGCCATGAAGTCTTGGAAGGTGGCCGGGCGGCGCACCTAGACTCTGAATGATCGGGATTTTGCGCGTCCGCGACAGCAATAACACGGTGCAGGAGGGAAGCACGAATGGACTTGCCAGGAATCCGCATTGCCTCGTCAGCCTGGAAGGCCCTGCTGCCGGCCGGCTACCTGTTCGGGGCCCTGACTGCCGGTGCCGCCCAACCGGCGGCGGCGCCAACCATCACCGTCCTCACCGAGGTCGAGTACGAGCAGATCGGCACGCCCCTCAGCGGGCCACATGCCGTCGTGATCGAACATGACCCGGGCCTGCCCACCCACACCATCTATCGCCCGAAGGACCTGGCCAATCGCCAGCACGGCGTGGTGGTGTGGGGCAATGGGGGCTGTGCCAAGAACGGCCTCACCTTTCCGGAGTACCTGAGCGAGGTCGCTTCGCATGGCTTCATCATCGTGGCCGACGGTCCGCCGGTGCAGCGCGCTGGCGGTCCCGGACCGGGCGCGGGTGGACCCGGTGCCGGCGGCCCGCCGGGCGCAGGCCCTGGCGGACGTGGCCCGGGCGCAGGTTCCGGTAGCGGCGCGACGCCTCGCGGTGCAACGCCCCCGGCCCGTGGACCGGCCGGCCCCGGCACTGCCGGCGGACCTGCGCGCGGCGGCGCCCCGGGTGCAGGCGGACGGGCCGGCGGCCCTCCCGGCGGCGGCAGCATGGGTGATGACGGTGTCGCGCTGATCGAGGCCATCAACTGGATCGAGAAGCAGGCGAAGGATTCCAGCAGCCGTTTCTACAACAAGGTCAACGTCGGGAAGATGGCGGCAATGGGCATGTCCTGCGGCGGCATCATGTCCTATGGCGCGGCCCATGACCCGCATGTGGCCACCGTCGGCATCTGGAACAGCGGCCTGTTCAGCGACGAGGACCGCAAGAAGTACTTCGACACCATGCACGGCTCGGCCATCATCATTACCGGTGGCGAATCCGACATTGCCTACGTGAACGGCAAGGCGGACTTCGAGAACATGCCGGCGCGCATTCCGGTGTTCTATGGCGTATACCCCTCGGTGGGCCATGGCGGCACCTACAGCCAGGACAACGGCGGCCCCTACGGCCAGCTGACGGTGCCGTGGCTGAAATGGCAACTCGACGGCGAGACCGGCAGCAACGGCAAGGCCTACTTCGTCGGCGACACCTGCGTGCCCTGCAAGGATCCGAACTGGCAGATCCAGTCGCGGTCACTGGAGTAGCACACGGGGCATTCCGGCCGTGGTCCGCGATGCTCCACGCGTGGTTTCTCGCCGGCGCCAGCGCGGGATCAAGGATCAATGATTGGCGGAGAGAGTGGGATTCGAACCCACGAATACCCGTGAAGGTATTACTGGAATTCCAGTCCAGCGCCTTCGACCACTCGGCCATCTCTCCTGGCATGCACGTCCGGCCCCGGCGGTCGTCGGGGTCGGCCCTCGCCGCATTGGGCGAGGACGGGATTCTACCTCACTCAGCGCGGACGCCGTGGCGGACGTCGGCGGCTGCGCTCGCGACGCGGCTCATCGGCCGATGCCTGCTCGCCGGAACCCTCCGCATCGTCGAAGTCGTCCGGACCCGGCAGCACCACCTCGGAGGGCGGCGGCGGCGGCTCGGTGAGCGCCGGCGGCGCATCGAGACAGGGACCATCCGGGTCCAGCGGCAGCTCCGGCCGGGCAAGCTCGGGGACCTGCAGCGCACCGGTGGTGTCGGGCCCATCCAGGGCAGCCGGCACGCGCAGCGGCGGCAGGTTGCCGGCGGACTCGTAGGCCTGCGGCTGGTGGCAGCTGCCACCGGTGACCGTGCGGCAGCCCGTGGCGGCCAGCAGGGCAAGGCCCACGGAAGTCAGCAGCAGCGGACGCAATGTCATGAGTTTCCTTCAGGCCGCGGCCGCGAGCGTCACGCCGGCCTGCGCCAGCGCCGACTCGACCACGGCATAGTGCCACTGCGACAGCGGCGTGAGGGGCAGGCGCAGGTGGCCGCGCATCATGCCCATGCGCTCCAGGGCCCATTTGGCGGGAATGGGATTGGTCTCGACGAACAGCTTCTCGTGCAGGCCGGCCAGCCGCGCATCCATCTCGCGCGCGCGCGCCACATCGCCGCCGCGTGCGGCGGCGACCATCTGGCTCATCGCCACCGGCGCCACGTTCGCGGTCACCGAGATCACGCCATGCGCGCCATGCGCGATGGCATCGCGCGCGCTGGCGTCATCGCCGGAAAGCACGCAGAAGCCCGCCGGGCACTGCGCCACCAGCGCGCGGATGCGCGCCATGTCGGGCACGGCTTCCTTGATCGCGACGATGCGCGGCAACTGCGCCAGGCGTGCGACCGTTTCAGGATGCATGTCGACCGCGGTGCGCGAGGGCACGTTGTAGAGGATCAGCGGCACGCCGGACGCCGCGGCCGCGGCTTCGAAATGCAGGTAGAGACCCTGCTGCATCGGCTTGTTGTAGGCCGGCGTCGCCAGCAGCAGGCCGTCGACGCCTTCGTTCGAGAAGGCACGCACGCGTGCCACCGTGGTGGCCGTGTCGTTGCTGCCGCAGCCGACGATCAGCTGCATGCGGCCGGCGATCTGCGCGCGTGCGCGACGGGTGAGTTCGAGCAGTTCATCGGCCGTCACCGTTGGTGACTCGCCGGTGGTGCCGCCGACCACCACGCCCTGCGTGCCGCTGCCGGCGTGCCAGTCGAGCAGTCGCGACCATGCAGCCCAGTCGATTGCGCCATCCTCGCGCATGGGCGTGACGATGGCTACGTGCGTTCCGGCAAGGGCTGGGGACGGCATGGCGTGGGTGGTCCTGAACCGAAAAATCAAGGCTGTCGGGCGCGCGATGTTACGGGTGGGGTGCTATCCCGGGCAAGCATGGCTACACTTGGGGCCGCCTCCTACCGATCCCGCGCAGCATGAAGCAGTTCCTGGCCGTCTCGGCCATCGGCAAAGACCGCCCCGGACTCGCCCACGACCTGGTCCGCACCATCTCGGAATGCGGCACCAGCATCAACGACAGCCGCATGTTGCCGCTCGGCGGCGAGTTCGCCATGCAGCTGCTGGTGTCAGGCAACTGGCATGGCATCGCGCGCGTCGAGTCCGAGCTGGGCCGCCTGGCCGAGGCGGCAAACCTGTCGCTGCACATGCGCCGCACCGAACCCCGGCCGCTGCGCGAAGACCACATCCCCTATTCCATCGATGTGATCGGCCCGGATCATCCGGGCATCGTCACGGGCCTTGCCGGCTTTCTCACCGCGCGCAGCATCGAGATCGCCGAGGTGCTCACGCGTGCCTATGCCGCCTCGCAGACCGGGGCTGCAATGTTCGCGGTGCAGATGATGATCAATGTCCCGGCCAAGGTGCCCATCGCGCACCTGCGCGAGGATTTCATGGAGTACTGCGACTCGCAGAACCTCGACGCCATCCTCGAGCCAGTGAAGAACTGATGGCCGCGCCGAAGGTCGGCTCGAAGGTGAAGGATTTCCGCGCCGCCAGCACCGCGGGCGGTGAGTTCCGCCTCGCCGATGCCGCCGGCAAGGCGGTGGTGCTCTATTTCTATCCGAAGGACATGACCTCCGGCTGTTCGGTGGAGTCTCGCGACTTCCGTGACCTGCATGCCGGCTTCAGGCGTGCCGGCGCGATCGTGCTCGGCGTGTCGCGCGACAGCCTGCAGTCCCACCAGAAGTTCCGCGACAAGGAGGCCCTGCCCTTCGACCTGCTCAGCGATCCGGAAGAGAAGCTTTGCAGGCAGTTCGACGTGATCCGCGAGAAGAGCCTGTACGGCCGCAAGTACATGGGCATCGAGCGCAGCACGTTCCTCATCGATGCCCAAGGTGTACTGCGCCGCGAATGGCGCAAGGTGAAGGTGGCAGGCCATGCCCAGGAAGTCCTCGACGCGCTCCGCGAATCCGGCTGACGCCGCGGCGGAAGCGCCGCGCATCTACGTGCTCGACACGAACGTGCTGATGCATGACCCGGCGGCGATCTTCCGCTTCCAGGAACACGACATCTACCTGCCGATGGTGGTGCTCGAGGAACTCGACCACCACAAGAAGGGACTTTCCGAGCCGGCGCGCAACGTGCGCCAGGTGTCGCGCTTCCTCGACGAGATCATGCAGGGTGCCGACAAGGATGGCATCGATCGCGGCCTGCCGATTCCCTCCGCACTGCCGGCCCAGGGCGATGGCAGGTCCGGGCCCTCCGGGCGCCTGTTCTTCCAGACGAAGAACCTGAAGTCGAACCTGCCGACGGAACTGCCCGGCACCGCCGCCGACAACGCCATCCTGGCGCAGACGCTGGCGCTGCAGGCGCAGATGCCGCGCACGCGCGTGACGCTGGTGTCCAAGGACATCAACCTGCGCATCAAGGCGGCGATCCTCGGCGTGCATGCCGAGGACTACTACAGCGACCGCACCATCGATGATGCGGACCTGCTCGATTCGGGCACGCGCGCGCTGGAGGAGGATTTCTGGAGCCGCCACGGCAAGGACATCCGCTCGTGGAAGGAAGGCGGCCGCACGCACTATGAGATCACCGGCCCGGCGGTGTCGGAGTGGCGCGTCAACCAGTTCGTCTACGAGGAATCCGAGGCCGGCATCGAGGCCATCGTGCGCGCCATCGACGGCGACCAGGCCCGCCTGGAACTGATCGATGACCACCGCAATGCGCGCCATGGCGTGTGGGGCATCAGCGCGCGCAACCGCGAGCAGAATTTCGCGCTGAACCTGCTGATGGACCCGGACATCGACCTGGTGACCATTCTGGGTCCGGCCGGTACCGGCAAGACCCTGCTGACCCTGGCCGCCGGCCTTGCGCAGACGCTGGACACCAGCCTCTTCGCCGAGATCATCATGACGCGCGTGACCATTCCGCTGGGTGAGGACATCGGCTTCCTGCCCGGCACCGAGGAAGAAAAAATGGAGCCGTGGATGGGCGCGCTGGTGGACAATCTCGAAGTGCTCACGCAGAGCGCCGATGGCGGCAACTGGGGCCGCGCCGCCACCAAGGACCTGCTGCGCAACCGCATCAAGATCCGTTCGCTGAACTTCATGCGCGGCCGCACCTTCCTGAACCGCTTCGTGATCATCGACGAGGCGCAGAACCTGACGCCGAAGCAGATGAAGGCGCTGCTGACCCG
>CAYQJU010000116.1:0-6568 GCA_964417875.1 uncultured Steroidobacteraceae bacterium | reverse complement strand
GGCCAGCATCACCGGCGCCTCGAAGCCCGGCACCAGGCGCTTGTAGCTGTTGGTGCCCGGGTTGGTGAACGCGTTGATCGCGCGCGCATGCTTGATGATGCCGCCGATGTAGAACAGCGCGGTCTCCGACAGTCCGCCGTACTTGTCGCCGGCGAACAGCGCCTTGCCGTCCTTCTGCAGCGACTGGTGCACATGCATGCCCGAGCCGTTGTCGCCGACCAGCGGCTTCGGCATGAAGGTCGCCGACTTGCCGTACTGCGCGGCCACGTTCTGCACCACGTACTTGAGGATCAGCACCTCGTCGGCCTTGCGCGTCAGCGTGCCGGCGCCAACGCCGATCTCGCACTGGCCGCCGGTTGCCACCTCGTGGTGATGCACCTCGACCTCGAGACCCATCTCTTCGAGCGCATTGCACATCGCGCCGCGGATGTCCTGGTAGGCATCCACCGGCGGCACCGGGAAGTAGCCGCCCTTCACGCCCGGGCGATGACCCAGGTTGGGACGGTCATTGAACGCGGTGTTGGAGTTCCACGCACCGGTATAGGACTCGATGGTGTAGCCGGTGCTGTTCATCGCACTGTGCCACTTCACGTCATCGAAGATGAAGAACTCGTTTTCCGGGCCGAACAGCGCGCCATCGGCAATGCCGGTGGACTTCAGGTAGGTCTCGGCGCGCAGCGCCAGCGAACGCGGATCGCGCTCATAGCCCTGCATGGTGGCCGGCTCGACGATGTTGCAGCGCAGGTTCAGCGTCGTCTCTTCATAGAAGGGATCGATCACGGCGCTGGCCGCATCCGGCATCAGGATCATGTCGGACTCGTTGATGCCCTTCCAGCCTGCGATGGAGGAGCCGTCGAACATCTTGCCGTCGGTGAAGAGGTCTTCCTTGATCTGCCGCGAGGGCACGGTGACGTGCTGTTCCTTGCCGCGGGTGTCGCAGAAGCGGAAATCGACGTACTTGACCTCCTTTTCTTTGATGATCTTCAGGACGTCGCTCGGTGTGGTCATAGCTCCTCCAGGTGATGCATTCAGTAGCCGGCTCGCTCCAGAACGTTGCAGGCCCTGTGCCAGATCGGGGCAGGTCTTCTGGATCAAGGACTTAAGGCGGCGACCGCCGCGGGAACGACGGCCGATTGCACCAGCTTAGTGCAGCAGCGCAGGGTGCGCATCAAAATGGTGCACGATTCGTGTCGGTGATGCACCGTGGCGGTGCCGGGCGCAGGGCCGGGCCGATGCAGGGGGTCGCGGCGCTGCGCCGCATGCTTGCCGATATACTGCCGCGCTCCCCGTTCCCCTGCCGCCCGATGCGCAACACCTGATGGCCACTCGAAAAATCGGCCCGCCGGCCGCCACCTTCCAGGACCTGATCCTGGCCCTGCAGCAATACTGGGCCAGCCGCGGCTGCGTGCTGCTGCAGCCCTATGACATGGAGATGGGCGCCGGCACCTTCCATTCGGCCACCTTCCTGCGCGCCATCGGGCCGGAGCCGTGGAGCGCGGCCTATGTGCAGCCCTCGCGCCGCCCCACCGACGGCCGCTATGGCGAGAACCCGTTCCGCCTCCAGCACTATTACCAGTTCCAGGTGGTCATCAAGCCCTCGCCGGCTGACATCCAGGAGCTGTACATCGACTCGCTGCGCGCCATCGGCTTCGATCCGCTGGTGCACGACCTGCGCTTCGTGGAGGAC
This sequence comes from uncultured Steroidobacteraceae bacterium, assembly GCA_964417875.1. Taxonomy (GTDB): domain Bacteria; phylum Pseudomonadota; class Gammaproteobacteria; order Steroidobacterales; family Steroidobacteraceae; genus ZC4RG30. The sequence goes on along the minus strand of CAYQJU010000116.1, from coordinate 4,881 downwards.
AACTGGGAATCCCCGACGCTGGGCGCCTGGGGCCTGGGCTGGGAGGTGTGGCTGAACGGCATGGAGGTCACGCAGTTCACCTACTTCCAGCAGGTGGGCGGCCTCGACTGCCGGCCGGTGACCGGCGAGATCACCTATGGCCTGGAGCGCCTTGCGATGTACCTGCAGGGCGTGGAGAGCGTGTATGACCTCGTCTGGGCCGATGGCCCGCTGGGACGCGTGACCTATCGCGATGTGTTCCACCAGAACGAGGTCGAGCAGTCGGCCTACAACTTCGAACACGCGGATGTCGCCGCGCTGCTGCGGCATTTCGACGAACACGAGAAGGCCTGCAATGACCTGCTGGCCGCCAGGCTGGCGCTGCCGGCCTATGAGCAGGTGCTGAAGGCCTCGCACACCTTCAACCTGCTGGATGCGCGCCGCGCGATCTCGGTGACCGAGCGCCAGCGCTACATCCTGCGCGTGCGCACGCTGGCACGCGCGGTGGCGCAGAGCTACTACGCCAGCCGCGAAGCGCTGGGCTTTCCGATGCTGGCGGCCGGACCGCGCATCCTGATCGCCGATGCGGCGGCGGCGCCGAAGGGCGGTGCGGCATGAGTGCCTTCGCCGACTTCCTGGTGGAACTGGGCACCGAGGAGCTGCCGCCGAAGGCATTGCGCGCGTTGTCCGAAGCCTTCCGCGACGAGCTTGTGAAGCGAATCGATGCGGCGGGGCTGGCGCACCGCGCCGTGCGGGCCTATGCGACGCCGCGCCGCCTGGCGGTGCAGGTGACGCGGCTGGCGACACAGGCGCCGGAGCAGAAGATCGAGCGGCGCGGTCCGCCGGTCAGCGCCGCCTTCGATGCGCAGGGTGCGCCGACGCGCGCCGCGCAGGCGTTTGCGCACAGCTGCGGCGTGGCCATCGAGGCGCTGGGACGCGAGACCGACCCGAAGGGCAATGAATGCCTGTCCTACCGCGGCGTGAAGCCCGGCGCCAGCGCGGCCGCGCTGCTGCCCGGCTTCGTCGCCGAGGCGCTCGATGCGCTGCCGATCCCGCGGCGCATGCGCTGGGGCAGCGGCGATGCGCAGTTCGTGCGGCCGGCGCACTGGCTGGTGCTGATGCTGGGGCGCGAGGTGATCCCGGCGGACATCCTGGGGCTCAAGGCCGGTGGAGAAACCCGCGGGCATCGCTTCCACAGCCGCGGCGCGCTGCGCATCGGCTCGCCGGCGCGCTATGCAGCCGTGCTGGAAAGCCGCGGCCATGTGATCGCCGACTTCGACGCGCGGCGCGAGCGCATCCGCGAGGGCATCACGCAGATCGCCACCGGCCTCGGCGGACGCGCGCTGGTCAGTGACGCGCTGCTCGATGAGGTCACCGCGCTGGTGGAATGGCCGGTGCCGCTGGCCGGGCGCTTCGAGGAGCGCTTCCTGTCGCTGCCGCGCGAGCTGCTGGTGTCGGTGCTGCAGGATCATCAGCGGTATTTCCCGGTGGAGGATGCCGAGGGCAGGCTGCTGGCCGCGTTCATCACCGTCAGCAACCTCGACAGCACGAACCTCGATGTGGTGCGCGCCGGCAACGAACGCGTGGTGCGCCCGCGCCTGTCCGATGCCGCCTTCTTCTGGGAGCAGGACCGCGCCACGCCGCTGGCCGCGCGCCAGGCGCAGCTCGATGCCGTCACCTTCCAGGCGCAGCTGGGATCCATCGGCGACAAGGTGCGGCGCATGCTGCCGGTGGCGCGCGCCATCGCACAGCAGATCGGCGGCGATGCGGAGCTCGCCGAACGCGCCGCGGCGCTGGCCAAGTGCGACCTGGTCACCCACCTCGTCGGCGAGTTCCCGGAACTGCAGGGCGTGATGGGCCGCTATTACGCGCTGGCCGATGGCGAGAGCCGCGAGGTGGCCTCTGCCATCGCCGAGCACTACCAGCCGCGCGGCCTCGGCGACTCACTGCCCGGGACGAAGACCGGCATCGCGCTGGCGCTGGCCGATCGCCTCGACACGCTCACCGGCATCTTCGCCATCGGCCAGAAGCCCACCGGCACGAAGGATCCCTTCGCGCTGCGGCGGGCGGCCATCGGCATCTGCCGCATCCTGTTCAGCCATCGCCTGCAGCTGGACCTGCACGCGCTGATCGATTCGGCGGTGCGGGCGCACGCGCTGTTCGATGCCGCGCCGGCCGAGGGGCGCAAGCCGCCGCCGGCGCGCGAGGCCGTCGCCGCCGAGGTGTATGACTACATGATGGAGCGGCTGCGCAATGCCTGGCTGGAACCGCCCGATGGCGAGCCGCCGATCCCCGGCATCACGCCTGAGATCTGCGATGCGGTACTGGCCGCGCGCCCGCGCTCGCCGCTGGACTTCGATGCGCGCGTGCGCGCGCTGATCGGCTTCCTTGCATTGCCGGAGGCGCAGAGCCTCACCGCCGCGAACAAGCGCATCGCGAACCTGCTGAAGAAGTCCGCCGGTGGCGAGGGCGGTGGACACATCGATGTGTCGCGGCTGGTGCTCGATCCGGAGCGCACGCTGTATGCAGCGTTGCAGCGCGCGCGGCATGCCGTGCCGGACAATGTGACCGCCGGGGATTTCGAGGCGGCGCTGGCGGAGCTTGCGAAGCTGCGCGCACCAGTGGATGCCTTCTTCGATGGCGTGATGGTGATGGATCCGGACGCGGCATTGCGCGAGAACCGGCTGGCGCTGCTGGGCCAGCTGCACGAACTGTTCGCCGGCATCGCGGACCTGTCGCGGCTGCCGGGCTGATCGGCGGCGCAGCAGATGAACCGCTTCGCACTGGTGGACTGGACCGCGGTCGGGGTGGCCGCGCTGGTCGGGGTTGCGCTCTGCGCACTGTGGTACCGGCGGCGGATCAGCCGCCGGTGGCCGCTGGTCCTGGCCGGCATGCTGCTGCTGAACCTGATCGCCGCCGCCGGCATCGCGATGCAGAACGGCACGCGCACCAGCGTGTGGTTTGCGCTGCATGTGGGGCTGATGGGCGCGGTGTTCTTCATTGCGCCGGCACTGGGCATCGTCCAGTTGCTCGAGCGGCGTCCCTTCAGGCAATGGCTGGTGCACGCCGGCTGCCAGGTGATCAGTTTCGCCGCGATGGGCGCCGTCATCGGCGCCTGGCCGCGCTGAGAACACCGCCGTGACGGCGAGGCGGCTTTCGGCGCCATGAGCGCAGGCCCGCTGCCGATCCCGTCGCGCCGCCAGATCCTGGCCCTCGCCTGGCCCATCGTGCTGGCCAACTGCGCCGCGCCGCTGCTGGGCCTCACCGACACCGCCATCATCGGCCATCTCGGCGCCGCGCATGAGCTGGGCGCCATCGCGCTGGGCGCGCTGGTGTTCAACTTCGTGTTCTGGGCCTTCGGCTTCCTGCGCATGGGCACCACCGGCTTTGCCGCGCGCGCCGCCGGCGCCGGCGACAGTGCCGAGGAACGTGCGGTGGCCGCGCGCGGGCTGATGCTGGCGCTGGGCATCGGCCTTGCGCTGCTGCTGCTGCAGGCGCCACTGGTGTGGCTGGCGCTGCGGCTGTTCGACGGCTCGGCGGCCGTTGAAGAGACGGCGCGCACCTATGTGCTGGTCCGCATCTGGAGTGCACCGGCGACGCTGGCCGGCTATGTGATCACCGGCTGGCTGATCGGCCTTGGCCGCACGCGTGACGTGCTGCGCATCCAGTTGCTGCTCAATGGCCTGAACGCCGCGCTCGACCTGCTGTTCGCCGCGGCGCTGGGCTGGGGCGTGGCCGGCATTGCGCTGGGCACCGTGCTGGCCGAATGGCTGGCGCTCGGCTGGGCGCTGCGCGTGCTCTGGCGCGCGGTGCGGGCCCGCCATGCCGATGCGGAGCCGCTGCTGCCGCGCATGCGGCTGCGCGACCGGCATGCGTTGCGCGCGATGCTGTCGGCCAACCGCGACTTGATGATCCGCACCGTGCTGATGCTGGCGGGCTTCGCCTGGTTCACCAATGCCGGCGCGCGTTTCGGCGACACCGTGCTGGCCGCCAACCACGTGCTGCTGCAGATGATCAGCTTCAGCGCATTCTTCCTCGATGGCTTCGCCTTCGCCGCCGAGGGACTGGTGGGTCGCGCGGCCGGCGCACGCCAGCGCGCGGCCTTCGACGCCGCCGTGCGGCATTCCACGCAGATTGCCGCCGGGGCGGCACTGCTGATGGGCGGCATCGTCCTTGTCGGCGGCCAGTCGCTGGTGGCGCTGCTGACCAGTCTCACCGCCGTGCAGGCGCAGGCCGCGCTGCTGCTGCCGTGGACCGCGCTGTATGTGACGCTGTCGTTCGGCGCCTTCCAGCTCGATGGCATCTTCATCGGCACCTCGCGCACCGCGGCGATGCGCAATGCCTCGCTGCTGTCGGTGGCCGGTTTCGGCCTTTGCTACCTGCTGTTTGGCGGCCGCGAGTCGGTGCAGGCCCTGTGGATGGCATTCGTGGCCTTCGTCGTGCTGCGGGCGCTGGCGCTGCTGGCGATGTATCCGCGCATGCGGCGGGAGGTGTTTGCGGGGCGCTGATCCTGCCCCGCCTACACCTTCGGGTGCCGAACCGCCTGGCATGCCGCACTGCACCGCAGACCTTGGGCACGCGACACCGCCCACCGCGCTAGACTCGCAGGATTACCGCCTGGAACCGATATTTCGAGGATGGGGGAAACCATGTCCGATGACCGCAAGGCCGGCCGCGCCGGCTCCGAGCAGAATCCCGTCGACCGCCGCGCCTTCCTGGGCGGCGTGATCACCGCCGCCGGTGCCACCCTGGCCGCGGGCGCCGCCAGTGCCGCGCAGCCGGCGAACGCCCCGCTGCCTCCCGGCGCACTGCCGCCCGGCACGCCGCCGCCTCCCGGCGCACAGCCGCCGCGCAGCGAGATGGAGCAGCGCTATGGCGCGCCCACCGCGCGCGGCCCGCAGC
>CAYQJU010000115.1:5691-6781 GCA_964417875.1 uncultured Steroidobacteraceae bacterium | reverse complement strand
CATGGCTCTGCGCGGCGAGATTGTAGATCTCGTCCGGCTGCACCTGCTGCACGATGCGGATCAGGTTGGTGGCGTCGGTCAGGTCGCCATAGTGCAGCTTCAGGCGCACGCCCACCTCGTGCGGGTCTTCATACAGGTGATCAATGCGGTCGGTATTGAACGATGAGGCGCGGCGCTTGATGCCATGCACCTCATAACCCTTGCCGAGCAGGAATTCTGCAAGGTATGCGCCGTCCTGGCCCGTAATGCCCGTGATCAATGCGGTCCTGCCCATCGTTTTCCTGCCCTGTTCGAGAGATTTCTTTGGAGTGGGCCGAGCCTAGCAAAGAAAAATTGCGGCCCGAGTGCGCGGCCCTGTTTCGCTCTCGTGTCCTACAAATGTTTCTTGGCGACTCCTACAAGGCCCAAAAGTGCTGTCCTACAAGGGTCCTACGGCGCCACCGATACCGTGAGTCGATGCTTCAGTCAGCAGGAAGCGCGCTGCTCGGGATCGGGGTGGCGGCCTTGCAGCGGAGGAAACAAGAATGAATGTCAGAGCGCGGATCGTGGTCTCCTGTCTGTGGTTGCTGTGCGCCGTCCCGGCGCTGGCGCAGGAGGCCGGCTACCAGGTGCAGCCCGGCGACCTGCTGGCCGTCTCGGTGTGGAAGGAGCCTGAACTGCAGGACGACGCCGTGCTGGTGCGGCCGGACGGCATGTTCTCCTTCCCGCTGGTCGGGCAGGTGGATGCACGCGGCAAGACGGTGGCCGAATTGCAGCAGTTCATCACCGAGCGGCTCGGCCGCTTCATTGCCGACCCGGTGGTCACGGTCGCCATCCAGGAAGTGCGCGGCAACAAGGTCTATGTCATCGGGCAGGTCAACAAGCCCGGCGAGTTCATCGTCAATCCGCGCGTCGACGTGATGCAGGCGCTGAGCATGGCCGGCGGCACCACGGCCTTCGCCTCGCTGAACAACATCATCATCCTGCGCCGTGAAGGCACGCAGCAGACCTCGATGCCGTTCCGCTACCAGGACGTGGCCAAGGGCCGCGAACTTGAGCAGAACATCGAGCTGCGCAGCGGCGATGTCGTGGTGGTGCCGTGATGGAGCCA
>CAYQJU010000115.1:0-5591 GCA_964417875.1 uncultured Steroidobacteraceae bacterium | reverse complement strand
TCCAGCTGTCGCCGCGCCATGCGCTGGAGGCAGGGCTGGGTTTCAGCAGCCGCGACTTCGAGGAGCAGTCCATCGATGACGATGTCTCCTACACCGCATGGACCGGCGACCTGGCGTGGCGCACGCAGGTGAACGAGCGCTCGTCGCTGGCGCTGCGGGGCCGTGTGCTGCTCTTCGATCCCGAACTCATACCGCTGGAAACCCGCGCGCTGGGTGCCGAAGGCGAGTGGGGCTACCAGCTCTCCGAGCGCCTGCAGTCCTATGTGCGCGTCGGTGTGACCCGCTCCAGCTACGACAGCGATACCGGCGTCGAGCCGGACGATCGCACCGCGCTGGTCGGCGGCGTGGGCGGCAGCTGGCAGCTGCGGGTGTCGCGCCTGTTCATCGACCTCACCCGCGCGGTGAATCCGAATTCATCCGGCTATTCGGTGGAACGCAGCCAGCTGCGCCTGCGGCTCGACCGCGACTTCTCGGCGCGCCTGCGCGGCTCGCTGGCCGCACGGCTGATCGACGATGAGGGTCCCGCCGGCTACAACGAGCGCAGGCACGGTGTCGCCAGTGTGGGACTGGAATGGCGCATGTCGCCGGTCTGGTCGCTGGCCGGCAGCTTCGACCACACCTGGCAGAACTACCAGCTCACCCCCGGCTCCGCGACCTCCGATGCCGTCCGCGTGTCGCTGAGCTACCAGCCGCGACGTGCGGCCGACACCCGCGGCTTCTAGTGCAGGACTGAATGAATGCCAACCCGGAAACGTCCATGAACGAACAGGACACTGCAGGTCTGCGTGACTACATGGCGCTGCTGCGCCGGCGCCGTTACCTGGCGCTGGTGGTGGCGACGGCCGGAATCCTGCTGGCGGTGGCGCTGGCGATGGCCCTGCCATCGGTCTACAACGCCGCGGCCGAGTTCCGCGTGTCGCGCACCTCGCTGAACGATGCGCAGCGCAACGACAACTACGTCGATGAATACGTCACCAACCTGACACGCGACGTGATGAAGAGCGAGAACCTCGTGCCCATCGTCGAGCAGTTCGGCCTGTATCCCGAACTGGATGGCAGTCCCGGCGCGCAGGCTTCCGCGCTGGCGCGCGACACGCATGTGAACATGGTCACGCAGCAGATCCTCGACCAGCAGAGCGGCCGCGAGCGCGAGATCTATGGTGGCTTCACCGTGGTCTACGATGCAGTCACGCCCGAGGCCGCTGCCGGCGTGCCGACGGCGCTGGCCGAAGTGATGGTGCGCGTGGGGCGCGAGCAGCGCGCCGAGCAGGCCGGCCGGGTGGCCGAAGTGTTCGACCAGCAGGCCGAAGGCTATGCCGAGCGCATCTCGACGCTCGAGCGCGAGCTGGCCGAGTTCAAGGAAGCCAACTATGCGGTGCTGCCGGATGCCGCCGGCCTGAATGCCGCCTCGCGCGAGCGCACCGAGCAGGAGATCGGTTCGATCGAGCAGGAGATCCGCGCGCTGCAGCAGAACCGCATCTTCCTGCAGGCGCAGCTGAACCAGGCGCGCCAGGCGGGACCGGACACCCGCGGCATCGCGCAGCTCGAAGCAGAATACCAGCGCAAGGCGCAGTCCTATGACGCCAGCCACCCGGACATGGTGCAGCTGCGGCGCCAGCTGGATGCGCTGCGCTCCGGTCGCCATGCCGGCGGCGGCTCGCTGCAGGACCAGCTGCAGACCCAGCGCGCGGTGCTCGCCGAGACCCGCCAGCGCTACAGCGCCGATCATCCGGATGTGAGGCGCATCCAGCGCACCATCGAGACGCTCGAGGCGCGCATCGCTGCCGGCGAGACCAGCGATGCCAGTGCCACGGTGGACAACAACTCGGCGGCGGTGGTGCAGCTGCAGACCCAGCTGAATGCCAATGCCGCGCAGTCCGCGTCGCTGGCGGCGCGGGCGGCGGAACTGCGCGGACGCCTGGGTTCACTGGATGCGCGCATGCGCTCGACGCCCGAGGTGGAGCGCGAGTATGCGGCGCTGGTGCGCGCACTGGACCTGGAGCGCGAGAAGTATTCCGACCTGCTGCGCCGGGCGATGGACGCGCGCGGCGAGCAGGCCTCGATCCAGGCCGGCGCGCGCGATGCCTTCGACCTGGTGCGCACGCCGCAGGTGCCCGGCTCACCGGCCAAGCCGAAGCGGGCCGCCATCATCATCATCGGCGCCATGGCCTCGGTGATCCTGGCGCTGGGCCTGGCGCTGCTGGCCGAGATGCTCGATGGCAAGGTTCGCGGCCGCCGCGACATCATCGACCTGCTGGGCGTCACGCCGCTGGCGGTGATCCCCGAAATCCACACCTCGAGCATCCAGGCGCAGCGCCTGCGACGCCTCACCGTGACGGCCGCGGTGTTCGTCGCGGCCCTGCCCATCCTCTACTTCATCGTCCGCGGCACGGTTTCCTGACGGAGGGACTGCCATGAGTGTCATCGAAAGAGCCCTCCAGAAATCCCGTGCCAGTGACCTGGGCGCGCCGCTGCTGCGCGGTGGACTGCATGCGCCGCGCAACCTTGCGCCCGAGCCGCCGCCGGCCGTCGAGGGGCAGCGCGCCGAGGTGAACGTGGCGCTGGCCGAGCGCTGGGCGGCGCTGCTGCATCCCACCGACGATGCCGCCGTGCGCGCCTACAAGATCCTGCGCACGCAGCTGCTGCGCCGGCTCGGCGACAAGGGCTGTGGCCTGGTGGCAGTGACCGCGGTCAGCGTCGGTGATGGCAAGACGGTCACGTCGCTGAACCTTGCGCTGAGCCTGGCGCGTGACGTGAACACGCGCGTCGCGCTGGTGGACCTGGACCTGCAGCGGCCCAGCATCGCGCGCTACCTGGGGCTCGATGCGAAGGTGGGGCTCGATGCCTATCTGGCCGGCCGCGTCGGCGTGAACGAGATCTTCCATGACATCGGTGTCGACCGGCTCACGATCGTGCCGACGCTCAATCCGGTGATGGACTCCTCCGATGCGCTGCGTTCGCCGGCGATGATGGAGTTCCTCGAGACCCTGCGCCGGCAGCGCTGCGTGGCCATCCTCGACCTGCCGCCGATGCTGATGGGCGATGACGTGCTGGCGCTGACGCCGCATGCCGATGGCGTGCTGCTGGTGGTCGGCGAGCGCAACACGCCGCGCGCGGCGCTGGCCGAGGCGCGCTCGGTGCTGGCGGAGATGAACGTGCTGGGCGTCGTGCTGAACCGCTCCGCGGAGCGGGACGATGCCAAGTACTACTGACCCGTGTTGGCCCAGGACCGTGGCATGGCGCGCATAGCCATCCACTATCACACCGACCCGGCAGCGCGCCTGGCCAGTGGCATCGACAGCTTCATCCGCGGCGTGCTGTGCCACGCGCCCGATGACCTGCAGTACACGCTGCTCGGCGCCACCACCGATGCGCGCGCCCGTCCGGTGGGCCGACCATGCGAGATCGACGTGGGCGGACGCGCTGCGCGCCTGCTGCCGCTGATCCACATCGATCCGGAAGGGCGGCGTCGTGCGATGCCGCTGACGGTGCGCTACATGGGGGCGCTGGCGCGGCATGCGATGGCCGGCGGCCTGAAGGACTACGACATCCTCGACTTCCATCGCATCGAACCGCTGGCGTTCTTCGGGCGCGATGCGCGGCCGAAGAACCTCACGCTGCACCAGGACATGGTGGTGATCCGCGATCCGCGCAGCGACATCCTGTGGCGGCACCTGCCCTGGGCCTATGAGGCGCTGGAGCGGCGCCTGATCCGGCGCGCGGAGCGCGTGTTCTGCGTGCGCCGCTCGGCCGTGCAGCGCTATCGCGAGCGCGAGCCGCGCCATGCGGACCGCTTCGCCTTCATGCCCACCTGGTTCGACAGCAGCCGCTTCGGCGTGGGCGGTCCGGCCGAACGCGCCGCGGCGCGCGACCACCTGCGCCAGCAGTTCGGCTGGCCGAACGGCGCGCGCGTGCTGATCTTCGTCGGCCGGCTGGATCGCCAGAAGGATCCGCTGCTGCTGCTCGCGGCCGCGCTGCCGCTGATGGCGCAGTTCCCCGACCTGCACCTGCTGATGGTGGGCGATGGCGGGCTGCGCCAGGCCGTCGCGGCCGAGGTGGACCGTTCCGGCATGGCGGCGCGCATCGCGCTGGCCGGCGCGCGCCACGGCAACGAGATCGCGAAGCTGCTCAAGGGCGCCGACCTGTTCGTGATGTCCTCGGCCTATGAGGGCATGCCGATCGCCGTGCTCGAGGCGCTGGCCTCGGGCGTGCCGGTGGCTTCCACGCCGGTGGGTGAGGTGCCGACGCTGATCCAGCCCGGCATCAACGGCGAGCTGGCAGCGGCCATCTCGGCGGTGGCGTTGCGCGAGGCCATGGCTGCGGCGCTGGCGCGCGGCGCGGCGCCGGGTGCTGCGGCCTGCGCCGCCACCGTGCAGGCCTATCGTCCCGAAGCGGTGCTGGCCTCGATCTATGCCAACCACCGGCGCCAGGCCGGCCTGCAGCCCGGCGCGATGGCGCGCCGCAGTCCGACATGGGCCTGAGTCCCGGCGAGCCCGACATGAACGGAAGCCCGCAGCACTCCGCGACCGACGCGCATCCACAGGCGCACGGCAGCATCGCCCGCGCCGATGTGCTCGGCTCGCAGATCAGCCTCTGCGATCCGGCGCAGGCGCTGGCGCACATCGAGCGCAGCATCGCCCGCGGCGAGGGCGGCTATGTCTGCTTCACCAATGCGCACACCGTGGTCGAGGGCCGGCGCGACGCCGCCTTCCGGGCCGTGACCAATGGTTCATTGCTCAGCCTGGCTGATGGCGCTTCGGTGTATCGCGCCGCGCGGCGCCGCGCCGGGGACCGCGCCGGACATGTGCCGGGACCGGATTTCTTCGACCATGCCCTGCGGCATCGCCCGGGCCGCCGGCATTTCCTCTATGGCTCGACGCCGGAGAACCTGGCGCAGCTGGAGCAGGTGATCCGGCGCCGCTATCCCGGCGTGAACCTGTGCGGCAGCTTCTCGCCACCATTCCGTCCGATGACCGACGAGGACCGTCGCGAGCATGTGCGCATCATGCGCGAGGCCGGCGCGGAGTTCGTCTGGGTGGGACTGGGTGCGCCGAAGCAGGAACGCTTCATGGCGCAGGTGGCGCAGGAGCTGCGCCCGGCCGTGTTGCTGGGCGTGGGCGCGGCCTTCGACTTCCACTCCGGCCGCGTGCAGCGCGCACCGCGGGTGATGCGCCGGCTGGGCCTTGAATGGCTGCACCGGCTGGGGCAGGAACCGCGCCGCCTGTGGCGGCGCTACCTGGTCACCAATTCACTGTTTCTGTGGTATCTGGCAAGTGAGCGCGGTTCCCATGGATCCGCGGATACTCGATGACGCGATCGATCTGGTAATCCTTCAGGCCGCCGGCATGCGTGAAGATGATCAGCTCGCCGAGCAGGCCCAGCGCAAACAGCTGCAGGCCCAGCACCACCGTCAGTGACGAGATCAGCAGCACCGGCCGGTCGGCCAGCGCCACGCCGAAGAACATGCGCTCCACCACCACATAGAGCATCACCAGCGAGCCGGCCACCAGCATCGTGGCGCCGACCATGCCGAAGAAGCGCAGCGGCTTCTTCGTGAACCGCACCAGGAAGAACACCGCGAAGATGTCGAG
>CAYQJU010000114.1:0-6824 GCA_964417875.1 uncultured Steroidobacteraceae bacterium | reverse complement strand
AGATGTTCATGTGTCCGGATCCCTGTTCGTTGTTTCGGCGCCGGGCGGCGGCCGCAGCGAATCATACTGCTGAGGCCGGTGGCAGGGTGCCCGGTGCGATCGCGCCCGTCATTCATGGCACATCATCGCTGCTGCTGTTTCTGCCGATGCGTACGCCACAGGCCGGACACCAGCGGCAGTGCGATGCCGGCGGCGAACAGCAGGAAGCCGGGCAGCAGGCCGGTGGGGTCGTGCTGCGGGCTGCGATACACCAGCGCCGCGCCGCCGGTCACCAGCAGGATGGCCACGCCCTGCTGCCAGACGGCATCATGCAGCCACTTCATCGGGCACCTGCCGCAGGGACGGCATCGGTGGGCATCAGCCAGGTGCCGCCGAGCGTCAGCAACGCCATCGCCAGCAAGGTCAGCAGCACATACGGCAGCATGGTCCGCAGCGCGGTGCCGGCCTGACCGGGCAGGCCCACCGCACCCATTCCCAGCAGCACCGCGGAGATCGCGATCGAGGATCCGATGGCTGCGCCCGCGGTCTGTGCCGCCAGCAGCAGGCTGGCATTCAGTTCCAGCGCGGCGGCGGCCTGCGACTGCAGTGGCCCGAACAAAATATTGGCCGACAGGTTGCTGCCGGTAAGGAAGCCGCCAAAGGCCCCGACCACCGGCGCCAGCAACGCATAGCCAACCGGCGATGCGACCTCGGCCAGTCCCGCCGCCAGTTCCAGCACCATGCCGGAACCTTCCATCACCAGCGCCAGGGGGATGAAGGCCATCAGCGCCGCCACCGTGGGAATCGAGGTGCGCAGGGTATCCACGGCGATCTCGTCGATGCGGCCGCGCGGAATGTAGCCACGCCGGCGAAAGGCGACGTAGGCCAGCAGCGATGCGATCAGCACGAAGGTGCCCGGATGCGTCAGCGGCGCGAAGCTGCCATGCGTCGGGGTTGCCGCGGTGGTCACGCCGTAGGCGGTCTGCAGCTCGGGGAAGGCCAGTCCCACGCGCAGCGCCGCCAGTGGCTCGCGGATGAGGGGCAACATCTCCACCGCCAGGATCAGCACGGTGAGCAGCAGGTAGGGGCCGAATGCCAGCCACAGCGGCATGCGCACCGATGCATCCTCCGCGTGGCGGGCGTTAGCAACGCGCGGGTCCGCGCCGCGATTCTGCTGCATGACCCGGCTGTGCCCGATGCGGCTCGGCTTCGCATAGACTGTGCGCGCCAGCAGCAGCGTGGCCACCAGCGCCACGGCTGCCGGCGCCACCACGGCGAGGTTCGAGGCCGCGTGCGACACGGCCAGCTGTCCCAGCCCATGCACCGGCACGATGACCAGCATGGCCGGCGCGGCCTCACGGATGCCCTGCGCGCCGCCATACCACCAGGCAATCGTCACGATGGCCAGCAGGTTCGCAACGCCGAGCAGCATGCAGGTCGCGGCCAGCGCCAGCGCCGGATCCTCGATCGGCGTGACCCGGGCCAGGGCATCCCATGCCACGCCGAGGGTGCCGAAGGTCTTGCCCCAGGCGTGGCCTAGGATGGGGATGGCAACGGCCCACAGCGGTTTCACGCCCACGGCCAGCAGCAGGGGTGCGGCCACCGCGATGGGTGCGCCAAAGCCGGTGACACCCTGCAGGAAGGAAGGGAACACCCAGCCGAATGCCAGGATGTGCAGCAGCGTGTTGGGCGTCAGCGCTTCGATGCCGCGACGGATCGCACGGAACGCGCCGGCCTCGTCACTGATCTCGTAAAGCAGCAGCGCCGGCACGATCACATAGGCGATCAGCAGTGCATCCCAGACGCCCTTCACCGACTGCAGTGCCACCAGCTGCAGCGATGTGCCGAACAGCAACATGGCTGCGCCCACGGCCAGGAAATAGCCCACCGACGCGGCACTTGATGCGCGCCAGCGCAGGCCGATCAGCAGAACCAGCACTGCCAGCAGCGGTGCCGCAGCCGTGAGCCACAGCCCGACGCTGACCGGAAGCTCCATCAGGAATCCGCGTCAAAAACCCATCGCTGCGCCATCACCACGCGGATCCGCGCCGCCTTCCAGGAAGCCGGTGTCGCGGTTGATGCGGATGGCCTGCGCATGGCCCAGGGTTCCGGCCCACGGATCGACGGTCTGCACCGGATGGCCGCGCAGCAGCAGTTCGCGGGCCACCTGGCTTGAGATGCGCGACTCGAGCGACAGGTTCGATGTGGCTGTTCCCCAGGTACGGCCCATCAGCCAGCGTGGTGCCTCGATGGCCTGCTGCACGTCATAGCCGAAGTCCACCAGGCGCGTGACCAGCGCGGCCTGGGTCTGCGGCTGGCCCTCGCCGCCCATGGTTCCATAGGCCAGCACCGGCTTGCCTTCCTTCAGCAGCATGGCCGGGATGATGGTGTGGAAGGTGCGCTTGCCCGGCTCCAGGCAGTTGGGATGCTGCGCATCCAGCGAGAAGAACGAGCCACGGTTCTGCAGGATGACCCCGGTGTCGCCACCGGTCACCGCCGCGCCGAAGTCATGGTAGATGGACTGGATGATCGACACGACCAGGCCATCGGAATCGGCGGTGCAGAAATACACCGTGTCGCCGCCGGGTGCACTTCGCGCGGCATCGCCACCGAAGCGGATGCCCGGCGCCACCTCGCCGGCCGCCAGTGCGCGTTGCGGGTTGATCAGTTCGCGGCGCCGCGCCGCATAGTCCTTCGACAGCAGCTGCTGCAGCGGGATCTGCACGAAGTCAGGATCGGTCAGCCATTCGTCGCGGTCGGCGAAGGCCACCTTCACCGCCTCGACCAGATGGTGGTAGTACTCCACCGTGCCATCGCCGAAGGACGCCACGTCGAAGCCTTCGAGCAGGTTGAGGATCTGCAATGCGGCGAATCCCTGGGTGCTGGGCGGCATCTGCAGCACCTCATGGCCACGATAGCTGCCGCGTATCGGCTGCACCCAGCGTGCCTGGTATGCGGCGAAATCCTCGGCTGAAAGCGGTGAACCTTCCGGTTGCAGCGCCTGGCAGATGCGGCGGGCGATGTCGCCTTCATAGAACGCGCGCGGGCCCTCCGCGGCGACTTGCATCAGTGTGCCGGCCAGCGCAGCCTGCTTCAGGCGCGCACCATCGCGCTGCGGTTCGCCATCCGGCAGGAAAATCTGCGCGGTCTGCGGATACTTCCGCAGGATCGGCAGGTCCTGCACCAGCCAGTCGGCCAGCGAGCGGCTCACCGGCATGCCATCGCGGGCATATCCGATCGCGGCATCGAAGAGGTCTTTCCACGCCAGCTTGCCGAAGCGCTCATGCGCCAGGCGCCAGCCGTCCACGGCACCGGGGATGGTCAGCGCGGCCAGCGCGCCGCGCGCGGGGATCGCGTCGCTGCAGCCCTTGTCGAGGTAGTACTGCCGCGTGGCGTTGCGCGCGGCCGGGCCGCTGGCCTCCAGCGCCTGCACACCGTCTGCGCCGGCGCCTGCGATCAGCCAGAATCCGTCACCGCCCAGGCCCGCCATGTGCGGATAGACCACGCACAGCACGGCATTGGCCGCAATGGCGGCATCCACCGCGCTGCCACCGCGCTGCAGGATGTCGAGGCCGGCAGCACTGGCCAGGTGATGCGGGGTGGCCACCATGCCGCGTGCGGCATAGGTGGGCGGCCGTCCGGTGCGTGGTCCGTTCGGATGGCTCATTGCGGCACTCCTTCTTTCATGACACGCGTTCGTCTTCCTCGAGTCCCGCACGCGTGGCGCGGATGGCCTCGCGGCCCTTCAGGAACAGGCGACGCAGTGGCGGAATCAGGCCACCTGCTGCCAGCGACAGCAGGCCGCTCCACCACAGCGCGTCGTTGCCCTGCATCGTGCCGAGGCTGACCAGCGGAAATGCGGCGAGCAGCAGCAGCATCGAGATGCCGAGGATGACGGCGCGGCTCATGATGCACCTGCCGTGGCCGGCGACAGCATGACCAGCACCACGGTGGCGATGCCGGTCACGATCACCGCCAGCAGCGTCCACACCAGTGTCTTGCGCAGGATGGCGCCTTCCTGCCCGGCGATGCCGGCGGTGCTCGCGCCCAGCACCACATTGGCCGGCGCGATGCCATTGCCGATCGAACCGCCGGCGCTCTGCGCGGCGATGATGGCCGCTTCAGGCAGATCCTTCAGGCGTGCCACCGTGTGTTGCAGGTCGGAGAACAGCACATTCGACGAGGTGCTGCTCGAGGTGATGAAGGCGCCGAGCGCGCCGATGCCATTGGACAGGAATGCGAACAGATAGGCCGGGGCCACCGTGGCGATGCCCATGGCCATCACCTGGTTCTGGCCCGAGTGCGCCATCAGCTGCGCCATCGCGAGGAATGCGATCACCGGTACCGAAGCCGGCACCGCGCTGTCGACCAGGCTGGGCAGGATCGACTTCTGCGACTCGTCGCTCCAGGCGCGGTAATAACCCTTGCGCTGGTAGACGATCCAGGTGATCACCGCCGTGATCAGCAGGAAGGTGCCCGGATGGGTCAGCGGCGAGAATGGTGAATAGGGCGCGCTGGCTTCGGTGGCGAAGTCGAAGCCGGTGGTGACGGCCGGGAAGGGCATGCCGATGCTCAGCGTGCGCAAGACATCGTTGAGCGGCTGGATGGTCAGGATGCCCAGCGCCGCGATGCTGAGCACCACATAGGGCAGGAACGACATCGCAAAGCCCATCGGCGCCGGCCGGTCGTCGCCGTCATCCTGCCGGGCCTCGCGCATGGCCGGCCGGTCCGGGATGTCCGCCGGCTCGGCATACCTGCGCCAGCGCGACAGCGGATACAGCGCCACCAGTGCCGCCGCGGCGCCGACGAAGGTGCACAGCACCGGATCGACCAGCGTGAACACCGCCTGGCCCCCGGCCTGCAGCGCCGCGATGATCAGCACCAGCGGCCAGGCGTGCCGCACGGCCGGCCACTTGCCATAGATCCACACCACCGTGAAGCCGCCGAGCACGCAGGGAATCACCAGCAGCAGTCCGGACTGGAACGCCGTGGTGGCCGGATCGGCCAGGTCGACCACCTGCAGCGTGGCAAACCAGCTCACGCCAAGCGTGCCGAAGAACTTGGCCCACAGGTGCGCGATCAGCGGGATCACGACCGCCTGGACCGGGCGCACGCCGAAGGCCACCAGCAGCGGCGCCACGATGGCGATGGGAGTGCCGAAGCCGGCGATGCTCTGCAGGAACGAGGAGAACACCCAGCCCAGCGCCACCACCAGGAACAGCTCGTTGCGGCTGAAGCGTGTGATGCCCTGGCGCAGGGCGTCATAGCCGCCGGCCTGGTCGGTCACCTGGTAAAGCAGCAGCGCCGGCCACACCACATAGAGGATGAAGATGGCATCCCAGACGCCCTTGGCGCCGGCGATGGCGATGGTCTCCCACGGCGTGGCAAAGGCGAAGTACGCGACCGCGGCGGCGGTGAACATGCCGACCGGACCCGCCTGCGGCGCTGTCCAACGCAGCACCACCAGCAGCACCAGCAGCACGAGGATGGGCAGCAGCGAAAGCGCCCATGAAACGAGATCGACCGGGAGCTGTGAACTCTCCACCAGTGCGGCTCCATGCATTCAGGTTCCCGATCTGCAATGCATGGTGGACCGAAGTCGGACCGGAAGGCAATCGGACAACGGACTACGCAGGCGCGGCCGGTAACTCGCCAGCTCAGTCGCCGGGCGTCTGGCAGGCCTCGCATGCGACCGACACGGGCGCGGCCTGCGGCGCGTCGAGGTTCACGGCGGTCAGTGCACCGCCCCATACGCAGCCGGTATCCAGGGCCAGCAGTCCCGGCCGCTGCATCAGCCCGAGCGTGGACCAGTGTCCGAACACGATGCGCCGGTCGGTGAGGCGGCGGTGCGGATGTTCGAACCACGGCAGCCATGGCGCGCGCTGCCGGTCGGGCGGACCCTTCAGCTTCAGGTCGATGCGTCCATCGGCATGGCAGAAGCGCATGCGCGTGAGCACATTGATGGTGAAGCGGTGGCGTTCCATGTCCGTGGCGGCATC
Source organism: uncultured Steroidobacteraceae bacterium (assembly GCA_964417875.1). GTDB lineage: Bacteria > Pseudomonadota > Gammaproteobacteria > Steroidobacterales > Steroidobacteraceae > ZC4RG30. The sequence goes on along the minus strand of CAYQJU010000114.1, from coordinate 846 downwards.
GGCGAAGTGTTCGGGCTGGTTGCCATACATCTGCGCCAGGAAGGCGGGCGGATCGGCGCGCAGCGCCTGTTCGGCAGCGCGGGCATTGGCGATGACGTCATCGCGCGTCCACTCCGGAACCACGCCGCCATGCAGGAACAGGTCGCCGTGCAGCGCATCGTCGATGACCAGCGGCTGCAGGATCAGCCAGTCGAGCAATGCCTCGCGATCAGGTGCCGCCAGCACGGCATCGAGCGTGTCGCCGTCGCGCGGCCTGCGGCCGGTGGCGTGGTGCAGGGCCAGCAGGTGCAGGTCATGGTTGCCGAGCACCGTGCGCGCCGCGGCGCCGAGCTGGCGCACGAAGCGCAGCACGCCCAGGGAATCCGGACCGCGATTGACCAGGTCGCCGGCAAACAGCAGCTGGTCGCGATCGGGCGAGAAGTGCAGCCTGTCGAGCAGGGCCAGCAGCGGCGCATGGCAGCCCTGCACGTCACCGATGGCGTAGCGTGCCAAGGCGGGTCAGTGCAGCAGGCCCGGCACGGCCAGACGGAACGGCGCGATGGGCGCGTCGAAATCCGTGCCGTCATCGGCCTGCATCTGGTAGCTGCCCTGCATGGTGCCCACCGGCGTTTCGAGGATGGCGCCGCTGGAATAGCGGAAACCCTGGCCCGGCTCCAGGTGCGGCTGCTCGCCCACCACGCCATCGCCGCGCACTTCCTGCACCTTGCCGTTGGAGTCGGTGATGACCCAGTGCCGCCGCAGCAGCTTCGCAGGCGTGCTGCCTTCGTTGCGGATGGTGATGGTGTAGCTGAATACGTAGCGCTGGCTGCCGGGATCGGACTGGTCAGGTACGTAGCTGGTCTCGAC
>CAYQJU010000113.1:0-6958 GCA_964417875.1 uncultured Steroidobacteraceae bacterium | reverse complement strand
AATACATGTGCAATGCGCACTGCGCCGATGCGCTGGTGTGCATCTCGAACTGCGACAAGATCACCCCGGGCATGCTGATGGCGGCGATGCGCCTGAACATCCCCGTGGTGTTCGTCTCCGGCGGTCCGATGGAAGCGGGCAAGACGCGCCTGGCAGGCAATGAGGTGGCGCTGGATCTGGTCGATGCCATCGTGGCGGCGGCGGACGACAAGGTGTCCGATGCGGATGTGCAGGCCATCGAGCGTTCGGCCTGTCCCACCTGCGGCTCCTGCTCGGGCATGTTCACCGCCAACTCGATGAACTGCCTCACCGAGGCGCTGGGCCTGTCGTTGCCCGGCAATGGATCGATCGTCGCCACGCACACCGGTCGTGAGCGCCTGTTCCGCGAGGCCGGACGCCTGGTGGTGAATCTTGCGAAGCGCTATTACGAGCAGGACGACGAGAGCGTTCTGCCACGCAATGTGGCCTGCAAGGGCGCGTTCGAGAATGCGATGACGCTGGACATCGCGATGGGCGGCTCGACCAATACCGTGCTGCATATCCTGGCCACCGCGCAGGAAGGTGGCATCGATTTCGACCTGTCGGACATCGACCGCCTGTCGCGCGCGGTGCCGGTGCTGTGCAAGGTGGCGCCCTCCAGCCACTACCACATGGAAGACGTGCATCGCGCCGGTGGCGTGATGGGCATCCTGGGCGAACTGGATCGCGCCGGGCTGCTGAAAACCGACATGCCCACGGTGCATTCGCCGTCACTGGCCGCGGCACTGGAGAAATGGGATGTGGTGCGCACGCAGGATGAATCGGTGCGCGAATTCTTCCGCGCCGGTCCCGCGGGCATCCGCACCGAGCAGGCCTTCTCGCAGTCCTGCCGCTACCCGGACCTCGACATCGACCGGCAGAAGGGCTGCATCCGCTCGCGCGATGCGGCCTATTTCCAGGACGGGGGGCTTGCCGTGCTGTGGGGCAACCTCGCCGAACGCGGCTGCATCGTGAAGTCCGCCGGCGTTGATGCCTCCATCCTGAAGTTCAGCGGCCCGGCATTCGTGGTCGAGAGCCAGGACGCCGCGGTCGAGGCCATCCTCACCAACCGCGTGAAGGCCGGCGATGTGGTGGTGATCCGCTATGAAGGGCCGCGCGGCGGCCCGGGCATGCAGGAAATGCTCTATCCCACCAGCTACCTGAAGTCGCGCGGACTGGGCAAGGCCTGCGCGCTGGTCACCGACGGACGCTTCTCCGGCGGTACCGCGGGTCTTTCGATCGGGCACGTCTCGCCGGAGGCGGCAGAAGGCGGCACCATCGGGCTGGTCGAAAGCGGCGATGTCATCGTCATCGACATTCCCGCACGCGTGATTCGCGTGGAGGTCAGCGACGAGGAACTCGCGCGCCGGCGTGCGGCGCAGGCTGCGCGCGGCTGGAAGCCGGCGGCGCCGCGCAAGCGGAAGGTCACGATGGCGCTGAAGGCGTATGCGAAGCTGGTGACCAGCGCCGATCGCGGCGCGGTGCGCGATCCGGCGCTGCTGGAAGACTGATCGCATCGATGCAGGCTGAAGTGCAGCGATCTTCATGCATGACCGTCCTTGCGGTGATGGCCGCGATGATGGTGCTGTCGGCCTGTGGCTCGGGGAGCGGTACGGACGAAGATGCGGCGGTCGCGGCGGAGGTCGCCGGTCCGGCGGCTGCGCCGGTCACGACCGCAGGTCGGCTGCTGCTTGCCGTGAATGGCGCATCGACCGCGCCGGATGGAAAACGCTGCGTCCTCGATGTCACGGCCGCCAACGACACCGGTCATGTAGCACTGAATGTGCAGGCGGCCTGGATGGCGCACACCGAGGGTTTCGGCATCATCTCCGACTACCAGAGGCTCGGGGACTTCGCGGCGGGCGAGCAGCGCGCACTGCAGCTGGCCATCTTCGGAGCACCCTGCGACGCGGTGCGCGGGCTCAGGCTGTCGCGTGCGGTCTGCACGGTCGGCCCGGCAGCCAGTCCGCCGCAAAGCTGCGCCGCACTGGTCGTGCTCGATCCGGGCAGATTCGCGGCCGCATCTCAAGATTCCCCCTGATCCACGCAATGAGCACCCCTTCGCGATCAGCCGCCGCATGGATGCTGACCGCCGGGCTGCTGTTCGCCATCATGGACGCGGCCATCAAGTGGATCGCCGACAGCTACACGCCATTCCAGGTCGCCGTCCTGCGCAGTGCCGCGGCGATGCCGCCGGTGCTGCTGTGGATCATCCTGCGCGGCAAGCTGCCGACGCTGCTGCACATCCACTGGCCATTGCATCTGGTGCGGGGCGTGATCGGCCTCGGTGTGATGTGCTGCTTCATCTATGGCGTGGCGCGCATGCCGCTTTCCACCGCCTATGCCATCGTGTTCGCCGCGCCGCTGATGATCACGGCGCTGGCCGTGCCATTGCTGGGCGAGAAGGTGGGGCCGCGGCGCTGGACGGCCATCCTCGTCGGGCTTGGCGGCGTGATCGTCGTGCTGCGGCCGGGTGTTGCCGGGGTGGCGACGCTGCCGGGCCTGGTGCTGCTGGCCTCTGCGCTGTTCTATGCACTGGCGGCCATCACCGTGCGCAAGCTTGCGCAGCGCGACAGCCCCGAAGCGATGGTGTTCTGGTTCCTGCTGCTGCTGGGCCTGTTCGCAGGCGCCATCGCGGCCTTCGACTGGCGACCGGTGCAGCGCGCGCATTATCCCGCCGTCGCCGTGATCGGAGTGACCGGCGCGATGGCGCAGGTTGCACTCACGCATGCGTTCCGGCTCGGCGAGGCCAGCCAGATCGCGCCGCTGGAATATGCGGGACTGCTGTGGGTGGTGTTGCTCGACTTCTTCATCTGGCATGCGCTGCCGGACGGCATGACATGGCTCGGTGCCGCCATCATCGTCGGCAGCGGGCTTTACCTGATTCATCGTGACAGCCTGGTGGCTGCGTCGGTCCGGCCGCCGGGGAAGGTCATCTGATCGGCTGGAATGCGGTCCGTCATACCGGGGAGGATTGATGCGATTGGATCCTTCGCCTGGTGCAACACTTGTGAATGCAGGGCACAGGTCGCCGGTATGTGTTAAGGTGAGCCTTGATCGTCTTTCGTCCGTATCGTACCGCGCGCCTCCATTCAGGCGCCTCCAGCTCGACCCGAAGCGCCTGCCGATCAGGTGTCAGGACATTTCTGGTTCGCCGTCTGCCGTATCTCGGCTCTCTTCGATCCCGTCCTTCCTGTCAGTTCATCATCAAATCAGAGAGAAGAGTCATATGGCCAAGATCTATGTGGGCAACCTGCCCTTTACCGCCACTGAAGACCAGGTCCGCGCGCTGTTCGCCGAGCACGGCGCCGTGGAATCCGTCAGCCTGCCGAATGATCGTGAGTCGGGCCGCCCGCGCGGTTTCGGCTTTGTCGAAATGAGCCAGTCGGATGCCTCGCGCGCCATCTCGTCCGTGAACGGCCAGAGCCTCGAAGGCCGCGCGCTGCGCGTCAACGAGGCGCAGGAGAAGCCGCGCGGTAACGGTGGAAGCCGTGCCGGCTACGGCGGTGGCGGCGGTCGCTGGTAAGCGACTTCCACGGCCTCTGCGCCGATCCAGGGGCCCCGATCGGCTGTGCCGATCGGGGCCCTTGTGTTTTCGGAAACGGCCGATTGCGCAGGGGCAGGTCCGGAGTCGGCAGCGGCGCGATTTCAGGCAATAACACCTGCACGCGCTGCGCCTGATCTATCGCCGATCCGGTGTCAGTCCTCGCCCAGCCGCCTCTTCAGATCCGCCACCTCATTCACGAGCTGGTCGACGAGCTTTTCCAGGCGCGTGAGGCGATCCTCTTCACCGTCACCACCAGCAGACGGCGTCTCTGCCTTTTCAGGCTCGGCGACCGCACGCTCCGGCTGGCCAAAGAACAGATGCGCAAAGCGGCTGTCGCGCCGGCCTGGTTCGCGCTCCAGGCGCGTGACGAATGGCCCGCCAGGCCGGTTGATCAGGTTCTGCAACGCGGATTCCACCTGTGCGGCATCGCCGACCTCGCTCATGCGACTGACACGCGGGCGCAGTTCGGCGGGAGTCTGGGGTCCCCGCACCAGCAGTTCGCAGATGATCGCGGTCTCCAGCGGCGAGAACTGCAGCGAACCGAACTCGGTATTGCAGAACAGGTGCTGGTACTTGGGCACGCGGCTGCCGTAGCCGGAGCGCTCGAGGATCATGTGCTTGCGGATGAGGCCATCCACGACCTGTTGCACGGTGCGCTCGTCGAGGTTCAACACCGGATCGCGGTTGCTCTTCTGGTTGCAGGCATTGACCAGTGCGTTCAGCGACAGCGGGTACTGGTCGGGCGTGGTGATCTGTTTTTCGATCAGGCACCCGATGACGCGGGCTTCGAGTTCGGAGAGCTGGATGTTCATGGGGGCATTGTGCCGCAAGCCGGGCGGTTGCGATGCTCGCGCCAGGTGGCCGGCGGCATGCCGAACTCGCGCTTGAACGCACGATTGAACGCCGGCTCGGATTCATATCCCACGGCGAACGCGATGCGCGCAATCGACTCGCTGGTCGTTGCCAGCCGCGTGGCGGCATTCTGCAGGCGCTGCTGCGCCAGATAGCGCATCGGTGATTCGCCCATGATGCGCATGAACCGGCTGGCAAAGGCCGAGCGGGATAAACCCACCGCACTGGCAAGCTGCTCTGCGGTCCAGCGTTCGTTCATGCGCCGGTGCAGCTGCGCCAGCGCGCGCCCGATCACCGGATCGCTGATGCCGGCGCGCCAGCCGCTGGACTCCACCGGCTGCGAGGCCAGGTAGCGGCGCACGGCCTCGACGAACAGCAGCTCGGCCAGCTTGCCGAGCAGCGCAGGGGAGCGGGAGGGACCGCCGGCAATCTCGCGGGCACCGAAGCGCATCGTGCTCTCCACCCAGGCGCTGGATGGCGCATCGGCAATGCGCACTTTCAGTATCCGCGGCAGCACGCGGATGAGCGGATCGTTGGGCACCTCGCTGGCGAGGAAGCCGCACAGCATCCGCGTCGCCGGCCCGCCGCCGCCATGGATGATGCGCGCCAGCGCGCCGCCTTCGCCATGCTCGAGGAAGTCTTCGGCATTCACCGGTTGCAGGCCCGGACCACTGGCAAGGCGATGCCGCTCATTGTGCGGCAGCAACACCACTTCGCCGCATTCCACCGGCACATCGTCGTGGCCGTCGAGTTCGAGCAGCATGCGGCCTTCGCACACATAGTGATAAGCGATGATGTGTGCGCAACCCGGCACGGAAGGGCCGATGTCGTCTGCCGTCACCCCGGAGAACACACACCAGGGCGCGCTGAACTCGGCGTCGAGGAACACACCTCCGGCAAGACGCGTGGAGCGCAGCAGTTCATCCACCCCTTCCATGTCCGGCAGCGTAACTTGCGCCGCGGCGTTTCGGCAAAGAAACACGGCGTCTGGCGCATTTCCAGCCGGCACTGCTGCGGGGAGACTGGCATTCCGCGACGCAGTGACCGCGCGCGCACCACCACAGGAGTGATCATGATCTTCGACCAGCAGGGCAATGCCCTTCATGGCGCCAATGCCGAGGCAGCGCGCCACTTCGACCTGGCCATCCACAGCTTCAACAGTTACCGGGGCGATCTGCCCGGACACCTGTCACGCGCCATCGAGGCCGCGCCGGGGTTCGGCATGGCGCATGTGTTCGAGGCCTGGGTGGGAATGGTTTCGACCGAACCTGCGGGCATTGCCGCGGCACGATCCACCATCCGCCACCTGGAGTCCATTGCGCGCGATGCGCGGGTGGATGCGCACTTTGCCGCATTGCGGCTGCTGGCCCCCGGGCAATGGACCGCCGCCGCACGATCGCTGGAGCGATACAGTAGCGAGCACCCGCATGACATGCTGGCGCTGCAGGCCGGACACCTGCTGGACTTCTGCCGCGCCGATTCACGCACGCTGCGCGACCGGATCGCACGCGCCTTGCCCCATTGGCCTGCAGACCTGCCGGGCCATGCCTTCCTGCTGGGCATGCATGCCTTCGGTCTTGAGGAGTGTGGCGACTATTCCCGGGCGGAGGACAGCGGCCGTCGTGGACTTGCCATGCAGCCGCTGGATGCATGGGGCCATCATGCCGTGGCCCATGTGATGGAGATGCAGGGCCGACCCGAGGATGGATTGGGCTGGATGATCGCCCGCGAACCGCATTGGGGAGGCGAGGACAACTTCTTCAAGGTTCACAACTGGTGGCATCGTGCGCTGTTCCATCTGGACCTCGGGCAGACCGACGAGGTGCTGGCGCTGTACGACGGTCCGGTGCGCGAGCAGCACAGTGCGGTGGCCTATGACCTGATCGATGCGTCGGCACTGCTGTGGCGCCTGGAACTGCTGGGCATTTCCACCGGGAACCGGTGGCAAGAGGTGGCGCGCACATGGGAGGCGCTTGCCGATGGTCGCACCTATGCGTTCAACGACTGGCATGCCGTGATGGCCTGGCTTGGCGCCGGCCGCGATGCCGAGGTGGAACAGATGATCGCTGCGTGGCGCAGCATCGCCATCGAGCGGGATGAGAACGCGCGCTGGATCCGGCAGGTCGGGCTGCCGCTGGTGGAGGGATTCACGGCGTTCTGGCGCGGCGACCATGCCACTGCTGTCGAGCGTCTGCATGCCACGCGCCACTTCACGAATGCCTTCGGTGGCAGCCATGCACAGCGGGACATCATCAGCTGCACGCTGGTGGAGGCGGCGCTGCGCGGTGGCCAGGGCCATTTTGCGCAGGCACTGGTGCAGGAGCGATTGGCGATGAAGCCGCACAGTGCACTGAATCGCGCCATGCTGGCGCGCGCCATGCAGGTTGCCAACACCGGCGCGGGCCGGAAGGCAGCCTGACTCGACAGATGGCGCTTGCGGCGCGGGAATTCAATGATCCGAAGGTGCGCACGCGCGTGCGCACCATCCTGACCCGGCGCCGGCCAGAGGGGCGGATCAATCCTCGATGCGTTCGTGCTTGC
>CAYQJU010000112.1:0-7022 GCA_964417875.1 uncultured Steroidobacteraceae bacterium | reverse complement strand
CACGGCGCGGGCGGCCGGCGGTGATCCGCACGGACAATGGTCCGGAGTTCATCGGCAAGGCAATGCTGAACTGGGCCTACCGTAACAACGTGTCGCTGAAGCTCATCGAACCCGGCAAGCCAAACCAGAACGCCTATGTGGAGTCGTTCAACGGCAGGCTGCGGGACGAATGCCTGAACGAGCACTGGTTCACCAGCCTGCAGCACGCGAGAGCGGTGATCGAGGAATGGCGGAGGGATTACAACGAGCAAAGACCCAAGAAGTCACTGGGCGGGCTGACGCCCGCCCTCTACGCAAAGCAAATGGCCGAGAAGGCCCTTACAATCACGGCCGGACTCTAGACAAACCCGCTACTGAAGGCGGGGGAACGTCGCCGCCATGTAGGTCGGCGGCAATGATCTTGAACGGGTTGTGCTGGCGTCTTCGGTGGGTAATGCAGCAAGTTGGGCGGGGAGATGTACTCGGACTTCCAATACCTGAACGTTTACTCTGTGGTGCCCGTAGGTAGTTCACCCGCTGATGGTTTCAGGGTGGAGCGGATCCCGGAGGTGCCGGGCGAGCGCGCTGGAACCTCGGTTTCAACGGGGAGGAGCAGGTCCGAACTTACCCTCCGAGCCCGGAATACAGCCGCGCATAGCGTTCTGCCATGGTGCGCGCGGAGAACTGATTGGCGAGTTTCCTAGCGTTTCGCGAAACCATTTGCCAGTCGGACTGGCTCAGGACGACGAGTTTCCTTGCGAAGTCGTCGACATCCTTGACGGAAGCGACGAGGCCGGCCTGATTCTGCTCGACCTGAAACTCGAGGTGGGGCTGGATGTCAGATAGCAGAACCGGAAGTCCACATGCCATCGCTTCCAGAACGGCGTTTGGTAATCCCTCGGAAGTCGATGCCGATGCAAGTAAGTCGGCGCACCTGTAGTAGTCCAGCACGTTGCTCACGGGGCCGAGAACCCGGACATTGCCATGGTTGCGTGCAGCTGCTTCGAGTTCGCCGCGCAATGAGCCATCGCCGAGATACAGAAGAATCGTAGGCTTGGCGAACGATGCCCGGATAAATGCCTCCAGTAGAGACAGTGGTTGCTTCCTCGGAATGAGGGCGCCAACGGACAGGCAAATGCTGCTTGCCGGATCCAGTCCGAGAGTCTTGCGCAAGTTCATGCGCTCCGAGGGGGGGGCTGGGGAGAACGTTTCGATATCCACGCCGTTGGGAATTGCCCGAATCTGTGATCGAATCGCCGATAGTCGAAGAGCAATGGCCTGGGAACAGGCAATGGGCATCTGAGCCTTTTTGATGAGCTTGCTGTGCTGCATGGCCATCAAGGAGCCCTGAACGCGGCCGAACTTCTCGGGGTAGTCATCCCATGCGAAATTGCGGATGGTCATGATGTGCGGAACTGGTCCTGAAACGCGATGCCCGATGACATCACTTCGGATGCCACTTGTGTGAAGGACGTCCGGGTCGAGTTTCCTGATTGCTTCTCTCGCGCGCTTCCCAGCAATCAAGAAACCCTGCAGACGTGAAAGCTCCAGTCTCTCCACGACTATCCCGGTCCGTTCGAATTCCTCGGACAGGTTCAAGTGGGGATCCGGAGAAAGTGTGAGCACCCGGGGGTGCCAGCCGAATTCTGGTAAAAACTTGCACAGATTCAGTAACTGCTGGTTGGGGCCAGTACGTGCGAGTGTGGATACGACGAACAGAACTGATTTCACGGGAACCTGGATCGAAGCGATTCGTTGATACTCAATCGCAGCCGGCTGCGACACATGCGCTTGTTGAATCGTGTAGGCCATTGTTACAGGTGATTGCGGAGAGGTTTATGATGTAGTTTCTGCGAATGCCTGTATGGCCGGTATCGATAGAGACCTGTGTGCCTTCGTGATTCCACCGAGGGTGCAAATCAACGCGGCGTGGACCACGGAAGTGAATGGGTTGGAAGAATTTTCCGATCTCTTGTGGTTCGAAGGTGTGAATGTTCATTAGGAAGAGATGCTGCTGCCTTGCGCGATCAGGATAACTGTCGCTGACAATCAAATTTGAGGTGGTGTGAAAGGCAGGGTGACCGTCGCCCCAAGTATTGGCACAGTTGGGGAGTGGGGTTATGTCTCCTGTTTCAATATGGATCCGGTAGTAACGATCGCCTTTCTCCTGCGTGCGAGCCCAGGCAATCAACGTGCTTGAGTCGATCCATGTGTAATGAGAGACCATGTCATCGTCAAGTAACATTCTCAAATTAGCGCCGTCGTGACGTGCTACGTAAAGGCGCGAGAACTGTCCATCGGGGCCTCGAAAGCGATGCAGGAAGACCAGGTGCCGGCCATTGGGGCATGTAGATAGGTGGTTTATCTCATGCATTGATCGGCGCAATTCACTGCGCGGACGTTGTTGAAGTAGGTCTTGGATAGAGACGATTAATTCGTAGGCGCCACTATTAATTTCAGTGGCCCAGATTCCATCTGCTTCGAGAGGGAGGTGTGCGGAAAGATTTTGAGCGTTAACAGGGTAGCCATACTCGGTCTTGTTTGCTGCCAATCGGGGGTAGTTAATCGAGTAGACGATGCCCGCGTGATGGTTCACCGATTGAATTGGGAAGGGTAGGAATGCTACCGGACCTCTTGCGGGGGAATAAATCCTAGCGCCTAAGATGCCTGCTTGTATGGTGTTGAATCCGAGACACATTTCTCCCCGATGAATCAACCATGTCGGCATGGCGCCCTGCTGCCAAGTCCAAGTGGAAGTTCTTTCGGCGATTGAACGGGTCCTTTGTTTTAAATCATAAATGACAATAGCAGCTTCCCGACTCGACAACGCCACTTGTTGTGTGACGTAGTATTGACCGTCCAATGACCAAGGGGAGATGTCGTAGTATCCGAAGAACTCGGCGACATGGGCATCCGGTTCCTGGAGACCAGTGATACTGGACGGTGTCTCAAGTTGCAGCCCATCAAGAAGGGCATGCGTGAATCCGCGCTGTCCGTAGACGACGTAATTGAGGCATTGATACCCAGTCTTCAGTTGCGCCCTGAATCCGGGGAACCTCTTCAGAAGATTAGAAAACCTCCTTTCGGAGTTAGAGAACGCAGGCATGGGGGTTATCCCTCAGTGAATCGTGGTAGTCAGCGTACACATCTTCGCGCCCGAGCTCTTCTTGTATGCAGAACGCGTCGAATGTCGACGCAACAATGGGTCTGGGGGTTAGCGAAGGCGGCTGCGGTACGCTAAAACAATGATTTGCTTGGGGGCGAGACGAAACGCAGCCTTCAAGAATGGGAATATCAGTCGCCAGGTGAGGCCATGTGTTCTCCAAATCCCGTTCACGGCGATTGAGAGTTCCTCAAACGCTCGGGAAGTATCGCCACGCCTTCGGTAGAAGGCATCCGACACCGTCAGGTCGTACAGAGGGATGTCTACGTTCGATAAGCACAATCCAGATTCAAGGCACTTGTACCAGAGTGCCAAATCCTGCCCCACCTTCGTTTCGGGATATCGGCCGAATTGGCGAATTGCTCTCCTCCGAAAGCATACAGTTGGATGAGCCAGCGGGCTGCGTCGAGGAATTGCGTTATAGATGGCTTTCGCTGTTTGAGGGTACGTTACAGTGCGAAGGGTTCGTCCGCGAGAATCAACTTCGTGGATCGCGCACCCGAGGATGTCAATATCCGGATTCTCTAGCGCCGCGGCGATCTGTATGGAGAATCGATTGGGATGAGAGTAGTCATCGCTATCCATCCGGAAGACGAATTCTTCGTCCTCTAGTTCGCCCAAGAGCAGGTTCAGTGATCGTGCTAGTCCCTGGCGCGCCTGATTTCTGAGAATTTTGTATACGCGATGCTGGTGCTTCTCCAGTATGCATTCAACAGTTGGATCTATGTTTCCGTCCACACACAGATAAATCCTGATGGGAGTGTGCTTCCAGTCCTGATCGAGAACAGATAAGAGCGCGCGCTCAAAGAGTGGTGCGGAGTCTTGTCCATATACCGCCATGAGAACCGCAAGAGGGGATGTCATTTCGGACGATCCATCGGGATCCAAGGTGGCAGTCGCTTGGTTTCGATCGGCGTTGGAATGTGTGTGAGAATTGGATTTCATGATGTCTCAGTCGGGTTGGGCGCTTGACCGACCTGATTTCGCTTTCTCATAGCAGAATTCGGGGCTGCCGTGAGGCTTGACGCGATCCCGTTGCGTTCGATGGCTCAAGCCACTCAAGATTTGGAAGGCTTTTTCAGCAGCAAGCGTCGAGAAGCTTGGTGCACTTTGGAGGTCCAGGCAGCTTGCCGCTGCAAGGAAAAGCTGATGCTCGCCTGGGCACTGAAGTGTGGGGTACCCGCTGTCGGGGGGCATGGCATCATTGATAAGATTTTAACCGCCAAAGCTATATGGGCACAACTTGAAGAAAAGCGCGTGAACGTCTCGCATTCTCCAGGCGGCATCCCGTGCTGGAGAGTTTGTTTTGGTTCATACGGCAGTCTCAAGTTTATTGTGCGGAGCGATTAGGAAGCCGATGCCTGCTTCAATGCCGGTAGTGGTCTCTATGCCGTCGACCCTTTCAGTTGTGTGGCGCTGATAGGCACTGGTGAGGCTCGGTCGGGAGGCTTCGGCAACACGAGAAGCTTTTGCTCTGACACGAGGTCTCATGACGGCGGCGATGAGTCGCGCGACTGACGTTGCCCCATTTTCCGTTCTTCTTCAGTTAGATCGCGGCGGTCCTGACCTAGCCCCTTTTCCTGAGGGCGCGCGATTAGAGATTCGCTGCTTCTGAAGGCCTTTGCTTTTTTGACGCTTTGTGCGAACTCGACTGGCCAGGTTGCCGAGAAAGCTGTGGGTCGACGCCGATTTTGGTCGATCCGCCAGGCCTCCGATGGCCTGCGCATCCTCAATCGACACGAACTGCGTGACGTTCAGGCACTTGCAGTGGTCCGTTGAATGACTCAATGGCCCGACTTCTAGTCTGGTTGGTGCGCTTTTGTTCGTGGCAATTCACGGTGACCGGGCCGGACGGCTCGTCCTTGCCATCGCGCTGGCGCGTGCTTTTGGTTGCCGCCCTGGACTCGATCAGCGTCCCGTCCACGCTGAAGTGCTCGTTGGGCAACTGCTCGGCATCGCGCCCTTGCGCACAACGCGGCGCAAGAGCATGCGGCCACCTTCGCCTCGATCAGCCGGTCGCGGTTGATGCTGAAGGTGAGTGATCCCACACAGGCTCGTTGATCGACATAACCGGGAACCTGCTAAACAGCGGGTTGTTGTGCAGTTGCTCGCGCAGAAGCCGCTTGCTTCGCCTGATGTCGATCGACCGGCAAGGGGTTGAATCGTCAACGGCCGCACTGACGCACATTCGCGACAACTTTTTAAGTGCGCCCTCGGGCGCGAGTCCGCTAGTATCCCGTCCCGCGTTTTCGTTTTCCGTCTCTGTTGGGATTCATGGACGTCGTTCCCGCCTCGCTAGCCTCTTTCCTCATCGCCTGCACGATGCTGTTTGCCCTGCGCCCGTTTGCTGATGCAGTGGGGCTCATCGATCGCCCCGGCGGCCGCAAGACCCATCACGGCGACGTCCCGGTAGTCGGCGGAATCGCCATGCTCGCTGGCCTCCTCGTGGCCGCCCCCGGCCTGGCGGGCTTCGGTTACGACGGCGCGGCCATGATCGTCGTTGCGCTGTTCATGGTTACCCTCGGGGCACTGGATGACCGCTTTGACCTTCCTCCGCGCGTCCGCCTCTTTGCCCACCTTTCCGCAGCCGTGGCCCTGGTTTATGGAACGGGCTTCGTTGCCGGCGGTCTCGGCAATCTGCTGGGCTTGGGCGATCTGGAACTCGGCTGGATGGCCCTCCCGTTCACAGTGGTCTCCATCGTCGCGTTGATCAACGCCTTCAACATGCTCGACGGCCTCGACGGGCTTGCCGGCAGCGCCGGGCTCGTCGCATTCGCCGGAGTGGCCTTGCTTGCGGCCACCGGAGGCGTACTTGATGTGAAGTTACTGGCCGCCAACATGGTCGGCGCCATCGCAGCCTTCCTGATGTTCAACCTGCCGCTGCAGTTCAACCGGCGCATGCGCACGTTCATGGGCGACGCGGGCAGCACCTTGCTGGGTTTTGTGCTGGCGGGACTGGCATTGAAGCTGGTGCAACCCGGGACGATGTCCCTGGAACCGGTCGTGGTTCTGTGGCTGATGCCAATTCCGATTTTCGAGCTGTTCACCAGTACCACCCGACGCATCGTCCATGGAATGTCGCCTGCGCAGGCGGACACTGGCCACTTTCACCACGTCCTGATTCAGGCTGGATTGTCCGTGCGGACGGTCTGCGGGCTGTACCTGGTGTTTTCTGCGGCCAGTTGCGCGTTTGGGGTCTGGGCCCATCATGCCGGTATCCGGGAGTTTCCGTTGTTCGTTGGCTTCTGCCTCGCATTCGGGCTCTGGCTGGGTTTCGTCAAGAATGCGAGACGCGTCGCGAGAGTGCTGCCTGCAAGCTTCCGGCGCGTCGATCCTGCGATGCATTGACCGTCCCGGATCAGGCTGCCTGATGCCCCCGCATCGGTTACGCTGGTAGCAAGGCATTGACTGAATCGCTGCGGCAGTTCACGCATGACATTCCTGGTTACCGGCGGCGCGGGGTTCATTGGTTCTGCGCTGGTGCGATACCTCTTGGCGCATTCCGCCGCGAAGGTCATCAACCTCGACAAGCTCACTTATGCCGCTAATCTTGATTCCCTGCAGGGGATGACCGATCCGGCGCGCTATACCTTCGAGCGCGTGGATATCTGCGATCGCGCGGCGCTGGACATGGTATTTGCCCGGCACCAACCCACGTCCGTGCTGCACCTGGCGGCCGAGACTCATGTCGATCGTTCCATCGATGCGCCAGAAGCCTTCCTCCACACTAACCTCATCGGCACAGGCACGCTGCTGCAGGCGGCGCTGAGCTATTTTCGGGGGCTCCCCTCAGCCCGGACGGCGGCGTTCCGCTTCGTGCATGTTTCGACCGACGAGGTCTATGGCGACCTCGCAGACACCGGCGGTGTCTTCACCGAGA
>CAYQJU010000111.1:0-7044 GCA_964417875.1 uncultured Steroidobacteraceae bacterium | reverse complement strand
GAAGAACTCCTCGTAATTCTTGCGCTGCTTGTCGTTCATGATGTCGTACACCATGCTGTGCACCTCCTTGTGGGAGAGCGCAGGCATGTTGACGCGCTTCATGTCGCCATCGACACGGATCATCGGCGGCACGCCGGCCGACAGATGCAGGTCAGAGGCCTTGTTCTTGACCGCAAAGGCCAGCAACTGGGCAATATCCAGGGCCATGGAAGCTCCGATTACGTTACCCCGGCAGTATAGTCCACGCCCCCGAACCCCCCGATGATACGCAATCCTCAGAATTCGGCCCCTGCGCCGCAGGATGACGCCCTGGGCGGGCGCCTTGCAGCCCTGCGGCAACGCATCGCGCGCGCCGCCACGGCTGCCGGCCGCGATGTGCACTCCGTCACGCTTCTTGCGGTGTCGAAGGGGCACACCGCGGCCCGTGTGCGCGCGGCCCTGGCGCTGGGCCTCACCGAGTTCGGCGAGAACTATGTGTCCGAGGCAGTGCCGAAGATCGCGGCCCTGTCCGGCAGCGCGGCCCGCTGGCATTTCATCGGCCGCCTGCAGTCGAACAAGACCCGTCCGGTGGCGCAGCACTTTGCCTGGGTGCATGGCATCGATCGCCTGCACATCGCCGAGCGGCTCGCCGCGCAGCGTCCGCACCATGCGCCGCCGCTGAATGTCTGCCTGCAGGTGCGCGTGGCGGACGATCCGGACAAGGGCGGCGTCGATCCGGATGCACTGCATGGTCTTGCACAGCAGGTGGCGGCGCTGCCGCGCCTGCAGCTGCGCGGCCTGATGACCATGCTGCCCCACCAGCTTGCCCAGCCGTCACAGCATGCGGCCTTTGCCCGATTGCGCCAGCTCGGCGAGTCGCTGCGCGCCGACGGCATTGCGCTCGATACCCTGTCGATGGGCATGAGCGACGACATGGACGCGGCGATTGCCGAAGGCGCCACCCTGATCCGCATCGGCACGGCGCTGTTCGGGCCGCGCCCTCACGTAGAATGAACCCATGAACCAGCCGATTCACACCCGCATCGCCATCGTCGGTGGCGGCAACATGGCCCGCGCGCTGCTGGGCGGACTTCTCTCCCGCGGCGTCGATCCGGAACGCATCGCGGTGTCCGACCCGGATGCCGCAACCCGCGCCTCCCTGGCACAGAAATACGGCGTCAACGTCAGCGCAGACAACCGCGAGGCGGTGGCCGGCGCGAAAGTCGTGGTGCTGGCGGTGAAGCCCCAGGTGATGGCCGAGGTGCTGCAGCCGCTGGCACCGGAACTGCACCTGAGCCGGCCGCTGGTGATCTCGGTGGCTGCGGGCATCCGCACGGCCGAGCTGTCGCAGTGGGTGGGCCAGGGCGTGCCGGTGGTGCGCGCGATGCCGAACCGCCCGGCCATGCTGGGTGCCGGCGCCACCGGCCTTTATGCATCGCCGGAAGTCGGCGATCCGGAGCGCGCGCAGGCGGTGGAGCTGCTGGCCGCCACCGGCATCGCGCTGTGGGTGGACGACGAGGCGAAGCTCGATGTGGTCACGGCGCTGTCGGGCAGCGGTCCGGCGTACTTCTTCCGCCTTGCCGAATTGATGGCGGAGGCAGCCACGGAAGCCGGCCTCGACCCGGCGGTGGCGCGGCAGCTGGCGGCGCAGACGCTGGCCGGAGCGGGCCGCCTCGTGGCTGCGGAAGCAACGCCCGACCTCGCCGAAATGCGCGCGGCCGTGACCTCCCGCGGCGGCACCACCGCCGCAGCGCTGGCACACCTGGACGACGGCGGGCTGGCTGAACTCGTGACCGGCGCGATGCGCGCCGCGGCAGAGCGCAGCCGCGAACTGGCGGCCTCGGCAGGTGGCAAGTGATGCGCGCGCTGTACTTCATCCTCGACACACTCATGACGCTGTACGCTGCGGTGCTGCTGCTGCGGCTGATCCTGCAGGTGGTGCGCGCGGACTTCCGCAATCCCATTGCCGGCGCCATCGTGCAGGTCACCAATCCGGTGGTGCTGCCGCTGCGCAGGCTGCTGCCGCCGATGGGCAAGTTCGACACCGCCACGATCGCCGCGGTGGTGCTGGCCACGCTGCTGAAGCTGTGGATCCTCTCGGTGCTGTTCTTCGCGGCGCCGGGGCCGGCGCTGCTGCTGCGCATGACGCTGGTCGACCTGGTCCAGCTGGTGCTGCAGACCTATCTCTTTGCCATTGTTCTCAACGCGATACTGTCGTTTGTTGCGCCGGGAAATTACTCGCCGGCGCAATCACTGCTGTCATCGATCTGCGATCCGGTGCTGAATCCGTTCCGCCGCATCATCCCGCCGATCGGCGGGCTCGATCTCTCGCCGCTGTGGGCAATCATCGCGATCCAGGCGCTTCTGTTGCTGCTGCGATAGCAGCGCGTGACACGAAAACACTTAAAAAAAAGCACTTGCGCGACTATGCGCATGTGCTATGTTTCGCGCGGATTGCTTGATCGGCGGGGATATTCCCGTCACACAGAAACACTACACGTGGGAGTATCCCAACATGGCGAAGAAGGGCGGCGCACCGACCAAGTCCGAGATCCTGGCTGCTATCTCCAAAGACACGGACTTGTCGCGCAAGCAGGTCAGTGGCGTTTTTGAGTCACTGAACAACGTCATCCGCAAGAGCCTGCGCAGCAACGGCGTCGTGACGGTTCCCGGCCTCCTGAAGCTGAAGGTCGTGAAGAAGCCCGCCACCAAGGCCCGCAAGGGTGTC
Source organism: uncultured Steroidobacteraceae bacterium (assembly GCA_964417875.1). Classification (GTDB taxonomy): domain Bacteria; phylum Pseudomonadota; class Gammaproteobacteria; order Steroidobacterales; family Steroidobacteraceae; genus ZC4RG30. The sequence goes on along the minus strand of CAYQJU010000111.1, from coordinate 4,337 downwards.
AACCCGTTCACGGGCGAAGAGATGATGTTCAAGGCCAAGCCGGCCAGCAAGAAGGTTCGCGCACTGCCGCTGAAGAGCCTGAAGGCCATGGTGAACTGAGCTCACGCTCACACGCACCGGCCTCCCGAAGGCCGGAAGATGGGCCCGGAAAACCCGAGTTTTCCGGGCCTTGTCGTTTGGGGAGCCGCAGTTCGCAGTTGCGGCGGCAAGCCTTCAGCCGCGCAGGAAGGGCTCGATCGCGTCCTGCAGGTCGGTCAGCCGGCCATGGAAGAAATGCCCGGCGCCAGGCATCAGCGCCAGCTGCGCGGCAGGTTCGATGCGCCGCGCCCAGTCGATGACCAACCCGCCATCGATGATCTCGTCCTGGTCGCCCTGCACGATCATCCATGGACAGCCCGGCATCGCGATGTCGGCAGGATCTGCAAATGCCTTCCCCAGTGCCGGTGCCACGGTCACCAGCCGCGCCACGGCCCCGGCCTCGGCACGCACGCTGGCACGCAGTGCCACCACGCCGCCGAATGAGAATCCCGCCAGCCACAGCGCGGCCTCCGGCCAGCGCTGCCTGCCGGCCGCGACCGCGGCCAGCGCATCGTCCACCTCGCCTCGACCGTCATCATGCGTGCCGACACTGGCGCCGACGCCGCGGAAGTTGAAGCGGATGCTGGCCGCACCGCAGGCATGCGCGCTGCGCGCCACGGTGGTGACCACCTTGTTCTGCATGGCACCACCATGCAGCGGATGCGGGTGACACACCACGATGAAGGCGGACGGCGCCGGATGCGCCTCCGGCCATTCGATGACGGCCTCGATGCCGCCCGCAGGTCCTGCGAGCGTCACCTCCTCGCTGAGGATGCGGCTCAAGCCGCGGCATCCCCGGGCCGGAAGCCCAGCGATGCGGAGTTGATGCAGTAGCGCAGGCCGGTGGGCTGCGGGCCATCGTCGAACACATGGCCCAGGTGTGCATCGCAGGCGGCGCAGGTGACCTCGGTGCGCGTCATGCCGTGCGAGGTGTCGCGATGCTGGCGGATGCGCTCGCCTGCCAGCGGCAGCCAGAAGCTGGGCCAGCCGCAGCCGGCGTCGAACTTGTAGCCGGATTCGAACAGGTCGGTGTTGCAGACCACGCAGTAGTAGGTGCCCTGCTCCCAGTGCGCATCGAACTCGCCGGAGAAGGGCCGCTCGGTGCCCTTCTCCTGCGTGACGTGGTACTGGGTCGGCGTGAGCCGCGCGCGCAGTTCGGCGGGATCCGGCTTGCTCATTGCAGCAGTTTCACCAGCAGGCTGTTGAGCCGGCGCAGGTATTCGCCGGGATTGGCGACCTGCCCCTGCTCGGTGAGCTGTGCCTGATCGTACAGCAGTCGGGCCAGCTCGCTGAAATCCTCACCCTGCAGGCCCTTCAGGCGCGCCACAAGGGGATGCGAGAGGTTCAGCTCGAGCTCCGGCTTCACCGGCGGCAGGTCGCGCCCGGCCGCGGCCAGCACCCGCCGCATCGCCTCGTTCATGTCGTCGGCGCTGCGCGTGAGGCAGGAGGGCGACTCCGCCAGGCGGCGGCTGGCCTTCACATCCGCCACCGCATCGCCCAGCTCGCCCTTCACACGCTCGAACAGCGCGCTGGCCTCCGGGTCGTCTTCCTTCGGCGGGTCTTCGGCCTTGCCGGGCTCGCCCTCGACCTTCGACAGCTCCAGATCGCCGCGGGCCGCATCCTGGAACGGCTTGCCCTCGAACTCCTGCAGCTGGCCCATGATCCAGGGGTCCACCCGGTCGCCCAGCAGCAGCACCTCGATGTTGCGGGCGCGCAGCTGCTCGATGAAGGGGCTGCTGCGCGCCGCGGCGCGGCTCTCGGCCAGCACGTAGTAGATCTTCTCCTGCCCGGGACGCATGCGCGCCACGTAGTCAGTGAGGGACACCGTGTCGTCATCGGCCGCCTCGTGCGTGCTGGCGAAGCGCAGCAGCGGCAGCAGCTTGTCGCGGCTGGCATAGTCCTCGGCCACGCCCTCCTTGAGCACCTGGCCGAACTCCTTCCAGAACTGCGCGTATTTCTCGGGCTCGTCCTTCGCGAGCTTGCCGACCAGGTCGAGCGCGCGCTTGGTCAGCGCGCTCTTCATCGCCTCGACCTCCGGATCGTTCTGCAGCAGCTCGCGCGACACGTTCAGCGGCAGGTCGGAGGAATCCAGAACGCCCTTGATGAAGCGCAGGTACAGCGGCAGGAACTGCTCGGCGTCGTCCATGATGAACACGCGCTTCACATGCAGCTTCAGGCCGCGTGCCGCATCGCGCTGCCACAGGTCGAACGGTGCCCTCGCCGGGATGTAGAGCAGGCTGGTGTACTCGCGCTTGCCCTCCACCTTGTTGTGGCTCCAGGCCAGCGGCGCCTCGGTGTCATGCGAGATGTGGCGGTAGAACTCGCGGTACTCGTCGTCGGTGACCTCGCTGCGCGGACGCGTCCACAGGGCGTTGGCCTGGTTGACGGCCTCGTAGTCCAGGCTGGCTTCGCCGGTCTTCGGCATGTGCACCGGGAAGGCCAGGTGGTCTGAATAGCGGCGCACCAGCGAGCGCAGGCGCCAGGTGTCGGCGAACTCCTTCGCGTCGTCCTTCAGGTGCAGGATCACCGTGGTGCCGCGCGGCGCGTGCTCGATGGTCTCGACGGTGTACTCGCCGTCGGCCGAGGAGGTCCAGCGCACGCCCTGCGAGGCCTCCACGCCGGCCTTGCGGCTGAGCACCTCGACCTTGCTGGCAACGATGAACGCGGAATAGAAGCCGACGCCGAACTGGCCGATCAGCGCCGAATCCTTCGCGGCATCGCCGGAGAGGCGGCTGACGAACTCGGCGGTGCCGGACTTGGCGATGGTGCCCAGGTGCGCCACGGCCTCCTCGCGCGTCATGCCGATGCCGTTGTCGCGGATCGACAGCGTGCCGGCCTTCTCGTCCGGGGTCACCCAGATGCCCAGCTCGCGCTCCTCGCCGAGCAGCGCCGGCTCGCCGATGCCGAGGAAGCGCAGCTTGTCGTTGGCGTCGGAGGCGTTGGAAATCAGCTCCCGCAGGAAGATCTCGCGGTGGCTGTACAGCGAATGGATCATGAGCTTCAGCAGCTCACGCACCTCGGCTTTGAATCCGAGGGTTTCGGTCGCGGCAGTCTCTGACATGCGGCCCTTCTCGTGTGGCGGGGAAACCGCCGCCGAGCATAGGGCCGCAGGCGGCTATTTCAAGAGGTTGCGCGCACCCGGCACGGCCCGCAGCGCCAGCCCCAGCCAGTCCTCGACGTCATCCCACAGCAGCAGCAGGCGTTCCATCGGGATCACTTCTTGCGGGGAGCCACGTCGGACTCCCACGACTGGCGCACCTTTTCGGTCCAGTTCTTGTAGTTCGACCAGGTGTTCAGGTTGCGGCTGATGGCCGCATGGCGGCCGCGGCCGCGCTGCATGCGCGCGGCCCACTCGGCATACAGCTCCGTCGAGCCCAGGGCCGGACGCTCACCCGTGCTGGCGAGATCATCGCCCGTTGCTTCACTGTTCGACATAAGCCACCGCCACTCCATCCCGTACTGCCCGGCAGCGTAGGGATGTGCGTGGTTAAATCGACAGGAACTGCGTCACGCCACGATCCGGTAGCAGGGTTGATAGACCTCGCCGGGCAGTTTCATGCGGCCCTGGGCCACGAATGCGGCCAGCAGGTCGTCCATCAGGCGCATCAGCTCCGGGTCGCCGGTGAGCTCGAAGGGGCCATGCGCCTCGATCGCGGCGATGCCATGCTCCTTCACATTGCCCGCGACGATGCCGGAGAACGCCCGGCGCAGGTTCGACACCAGCAGGTGCGCCGGCTGGTCGCGGTGCAGCTGCAGCGCACGCATGCTCTCGTGCGTCACCTCGAAGGGATGCTGGAACTCCTCTGGCACGCGCAGCAGCCAGTTGAAGGCGTAGGAATCGCTGCAGGCGCGGCGGTGCGCGCGCACGCGGGCAATGTCCTGCACCAGCCTGCGGGCCACCGCCACCGGGTCCTCGTGGATGATCTGCAGGCGCTCCAGCGCGGCAGGCCCGACCGCGGCCTCGAGGAACTTGCGGATCTGCCCGAAATACCCGGAGCTGGATTCAGGTCCGGTGAGGATCACCGGCAGCGGCTGCGCGGCATTCTCCGGATCGAGCAGCAGGCCGAGCAGGTAGAGGATCTCCTCCGCGGTGCCCACGCCCCCCGGGAAGATCACCACGCCATGCGCGAGGCGCACGAAGGCCTCCAGCCGCTTCTCGATGTCCGGCATGATGACCAGCTGGTTCACGATGGCGTTCGGCGGCTCGGCGGCGATGATGCCCGGCTCGGTCATGCCGATGTAGCGGCCGGAGGAAATGC
>CAYQJU010000110.1:0-7061 GCA_964417875.1 uncultured Steroidobacteraceae bacterium | reverse complement strand
GCCCGCAGGACCTGGTGCAGCCCGGACACATCTTTCCGCTGATGGCCCAGCCCGGCGGTGTGCTGACGCGTGCCGGCCACACCGAAGCCGGCTGCGACCTGGCACGCCTGGCGGGACTTGCGCCGGCCGCCGTCATCGTCGAGATCATGAATGACGATGGCACGATGGCGCGCCGCCCGCAGCTGGAGGCTTTCGCGCGCCAGCATGGCCTGCGCATCGGCACCATCCGCGACCTGATCCGCCATCGCCTGCGCACCGAGCGCAGCGTCGAGCGCATCGCGCAGCGGCGCGTGCAGACCGAGTTCGGCGAGTTCGACCTGCATTGCTATGAAGACCATGTGCACCGCGACCTGCACCTGGTGCTCACGCGCGGCGAACTGAAGGGCGGCTCGCTGCCGCTGGTGCGCGTGCACGTGGCCGACACGCTGCGCGATGTGCTGGGCGTGCGCACCGACGCCCGCGCCTGGACGCTGCGCGAGGCACTGCGGCGCATTGCCGAGGAACCCTGCGGCGCGCTGGTGGTGCTGCGCGAGCCGGAATCCCCCCGTGCGCTGGCCGACGCCGTGCAGGGGCTAGACCTGGAGCGCCGCGAACCTGCCGACACGCAGCAGCAGCAGCAGTCGGTGCTGCGCACCTATGGCATCGGCGCGCAGATCCTGAAGGACCTGGGACTGGGCCGCATCCGCGTGCTGTCGGCACCCAAGCAGCTGCTGGGCGTGTCCGGCTTCGACCTCGAAGTGGTCGAGTACGTCGACTAGCCATGTCCCGCTACCGGATCATCGATGGCGTGCCGCAGGTGGCCGCACGCGAAGGTCGTGCGGGTGATGCCGCCGCGGGCGTGCGCGTGGCCATCGTCGCGGCGCGCTTCAATGCCGACATCGTCGAGCGCATGGTGGCCGGCGCGCTGGCTGCCTGGGAGCGCCAGGGCGGCGCTGCCGATGCGCTGACGCTGGTGCATGCGCCCGGCGCCTTCGAGCTGCCGCTGGTGGCGCGCAAACTGGCAACCAGCGGGCGCCATGATGCGGTGGTGGCGCTGGGCTGCGTGATCCGCGGCGACACCGCGCATTTCGACTTCGTCGCCGGCGAGGCGGCGCGCGGCATCGCCGACGCGGCGCGCGACACCGGCATCCCGGTGATCTTTGGCGTGCTCACCACCGAGACCGTGGAGCAGGCGCTGGAACGCGCCGACACCGCGCGCATGGACAAGGGCGGCGAGGCGCTGGATGCGGCGCTGGAGATGGTGCACCTGCTGCGCCGGATCGAGGCGCCATGAACCAGCCTGTCGAGGGTGGCCGGCGCGGCAATGGCGCCCGCGCCCTGGCCCGCAAGCTTGCCCTGCAGTTCCTGTACAGCTGGCAGCTCAATCCCTGCCCATGGCAGGACATGATCCAGGAATTCGACCTGGCCGAAGAGGCGCCGCGCACCGACAAGCATCATTTCTCGCGGCTGGTGCGCGCCATCGCCGAGCAGCGCGAGGAGCTGGATGCGCAGCTGGCGCAGTGGCTCGACCGCCGGCCCGACGAGCTCGATCCGATCGAGCATGCGGCGCTGTGGATCGGCTTGCAGGAACTGCGCGGGCATCCGGAGATTCCGTTCCGCGTGGTGATCGCCGAGGTGGTGGGCCTGGCGCGGCGCTTCGGTGCCACCGATGGTCACAAGTTCGTCAACGCGGTGATGGACAAGGCGGCGCGCACGCTGCGCCCGCACGAGCACTGATGGGACTCGGCGAATTCGAGCTGATCGAACGCTATTTCCGCCGGCCGGCCGAGGCGCGGCGCGAGGCGCGCGGCGATGTGCCGCTGGGCATTGGCGATGATGCCGCCGTGCTGGCACCGCCGCCGGGCCGACATCTGGTGGCCGCTCTCGACACGCTGGTGGAGGGGCGGCATTTCGTGCGCGGCTCGCCGCCCGAATCGATCGCCCACCGCGCCCTGGCGGTGAACCTGTCGGACCTTGCCGCGATGGGCGCAGAGCCGGCGTGGTTCCTGCTTTCACTGACGCTGCCCGGCGCCGATGAGGTTTTCCTCGAGCGCTTTGCAGCCGGCCTGCTGCAGCTGGCCGAACAGCATGGCGTGGCGCTGGTGGGTGGTGACACCACCGGCGGTCCGCTGGCCGTGGCTGTGCAGGCACTGGGCACGCTGGCACCGGGCACGGCACTGACGCGCAGCGGCGGACGGCCCGGCGACCTGGTGTATGTCAGCGGCACACCCGGCGATGCGGCCGCCGGCCTGCAGCTGGTGCTGGATGCCGGCGCCGGCGCGGTGCTCGATGCCTCGCACCGGCAATGGCTGTGGGATCGCTTCCACTTCCCCACGCCGCGCGTCGCGCTCGGGCAGGCCCTGGTGGGACTGGCCTCGGCCTGCGTGGATGTGTCCGATGGCCTCGCCGCGGATGCCGGCCGGCTGGCGCGCTTCAGCGGCTGTGGTATTGCCATCGATGCCGCACGGCTGCCGATCTCGCCGGCACTGCGCGCGCATGCCGGCGAACCCGGTGCGCGTCGCCTGGCACTGACCGGCGGCGAGGACTGCGAGCTGTGTTTCACCGTGCCGCCTGAAAAGGTCGACGCGCTCACGGCGCGGCTGGCTAATGTCAAATGCGCGGTCGCCTGCATCGGCGAACTCACCGCCAGTGATGGCGTGCAATTGCTCGACCGGGGCGCCGCGCTGGACATCGACTGGTCCGGTTTCGACCACTTCGCCTGAAGCAGAGAAGTTCAGGCAAGACCTGACACGCATCACAGCCGCGCCGACGTTGCGGTCTTATTCTCGTGGCCTCAAACCCCCAGGTGGCCATGGCCAGCACAGCAAAGAACCGCGACTCCCGCAACGCCCCGCAGCGCATCGGCAAGTACGAGATCGTGCGCGAGGTCGGTGAAGGCAGTACCGGCACCGTGTACCTGTCGCACGATCCCTATTACGGGCGCGACGTGGCCATCAAGCTGTACTACGACGACTTCGGCGGCGATGAGGACAAGTCGCGCGCCGCGCGCAAGATGTTCCTCTCCGAGGCCCACATGGTGGGCATGCTGCAGCATCCGCAGCTGATGCCGATCTATGACGCCGGCGAGGAGAACGGCCACTGCTACGTGGTCACCGAATACATCCAGGGCGCGCGCACGCTGGCCGCTTTCTGCAAGCAGGACGACCTGCTGCCGGTCGACCAGGTCGTCGAGATCATCTTCAAGTGCGCCAAGGCGCTGCACTATGCGCATTCGCGCGGCGTGATCCATCGCGACATCAAGCCGTCGAACATCATGTACACGCAGGATGGCGACGTGCGCATCATCGACTTCGGCATCGCACTGGTGTCCGATTCGGAGATCTCGCGGCTGGAAGGCATTGCCGGCAGCCCCAGCTACATGTCACCGGAACAGGCGCAGGGCCAGCCGCTGACCAACCGTTCCGACATCTATTCGCTCGGCGCGGTGATGTACGAGCTGCTCACCGGCTCGCGGCCGTTCAAGGCCGGCAACCTGGCCAAGCTGATGCACCAGATCATCTATGCCACGCCGCCGCCGATCCACACCCTGCGGCGTGATGTGCCCGAGGACCTCGAGGAGGTCGTGGCCACGGCGCTGCAGAAGGATCCGGAAAAACGCTACCGCAGTGGCCAGGACCTGGCTGCCGCATTGACGCGCGTGCACCAGAAGCTGCGCTCGCGCACCGCGCACATGGACCAGAACGAGCAGCTGGGCATGCTGCGGCGGCTGAAGTTCTTCCATGAGTTCTCCCCCGGCGAGATCGCCGAGGTGCTCAAGGCCAGCAGCTGGCAGAACTGCAGCGCCGACGAGGAGATCGTCCGCGAGGGCGACATGGATGATCGCTTCTACGTGCTGGTGGCCGGCAACTGCGTGGTGGAACGCAATGGACGCGTGCTCGGGCGGCTCGGCACCGGCGACTGCTTCGGCGAATCCAGCTATGTGCCCGGCGCGCGCCGCGCCGCCACCGTGCGCGCATCCAGCAGCGTCACGTTGCTGCGGGTGGGGTCCACATTGCTCGAGCAGGCCTCGCCCAACTGCCAGCTGCGCTTCAACCGGGTGTTCCTGCGCTCGCTGATCGAGCGGCTGCAGAAGGCCGAGGACACCGCCGAGGTGCAGGCGCTGAGCTTCTCGCGCGTGGCGCGCAATGCCACGCGGGCGTCGATCAAGCCGCCTGCGAAGCCGAAGCCGGGCAAGTCAGGGCATGTTGCGACGCAGCCCACGGGCAGCGTCCCGCCGCGTCGCTGAACCCGGCGGGAGGGCAGGCGGAATTTGACCGCCTGCATGACAGCCCGCTAGGCTGGTCACATCGGCGGATCGTCTTCCTTTACGGATGAAGGATCGGGGGTGCCATGCGCAATCTCGCGTTGGTATGCGGCGGACTGGCCATCGTTTCCAGCATCATCAGCGTGAACCTGTGGCGCGAGTTGCGCGCCGAGCGGCTGATGGTCGGCGAACTGCGGGCGCAGCTGCTGGAGCAGCAGGGGCGCTTTGCGACGGTGTCCATGCCGACGCCTGGTCCTCAGGTGACCACCCCGGCATCCGTGCCTGCAGCCGCCCCGGCCACCGCGCCACCCCTGCCCGAGTCCCGCAACAACGGGCCGCAGACTGCCGCGCAGGCACGCGACTCGCTCACCGATGCACTCGCGCGACAGCGCGATCTGATGAACGATCCGGAATACCGGCGTGCGCGGCTGGAGCAATTGCGATTGACCATGCCGCAGAACTGGCCCGGCGTCGTCGAGGAGCTGAACCTGACCCCGGATCAGGCTGATGCCTTGTTCGACCTGCTGGCCGCACAACAGATGAAGCAGTCTGAACTGGTCGTGCCCATCACCGCAGTCGGGGCGTCGCCGGATGCAGCCATGGTGCGGGATTACACCCGCCAGGTAGAGGAACTGACGCGCGAGCGCGACGAGAAAGTTGCGGCGTTACTGGGCACTGCGGCTGCCGAGCGTTTCACCGCCTATGAGCAGACGCGCCCTGCCAGGTCGCAGGCCCGCAGCATGCAACGCCAGCTCGAGGATTCGGGCATGACGCCCCTGCGCCCCGAGCAGTCGCGCGCCCTCACTGACGCATACATCAGTGCCCAGCAGGCGCAGCGCGATTCCATCCAGCAGCGGGTGGCCGTCGGCGCCAACAACCCCGCCGATCTGTTGAACATCCAGATGGAGATCCAGACCGAGCGCAATCGTCGCCTGGTCGACTCCGTGCGCCCGCATTTCTCGCCGCAACAGGTGGAGCGGCTGCAGGCTTCGCTGGAGCAGCAACTGGCCATGAACAGGGCGACGATGAGACTGTCGCGCGAACGGCTGGAAGCCCAGCAGCAGGCCAGTCAGGAGAATCGCGGCGCCGTCAATCAGGGTCCGCCGGCGGCCGCGTTCCAGCCGTTCTGACTAACCCTGCGCCAGGGCGGTGGGCCTGGCCAGACCACGCCACCACTGCGCGATGCGCGCACGGAGGCTGGCGGAATCGAGGCCGGCCATCTCCAGGCATTCCTCGCGCGATCCATGCTCCACGAAGCGATCCGGGATGCCGATCATCAGCGCCGGCACGGACAGTTGCGCTTCGGCCAGCACTTCCATGACGGCCGAGCCGGCACCACCGGCCACCACATTCTCTTCCAGCGTCACCAGCGCGCGGGCGCGCTCGGCCACGCGCAGCACCGCCTCACGGTCCAGCGGTTTCACGAAGCGCATGTCGAGCAGCGTGGCGTCCAGTTCGTCCGCGGTGGCCATCGCAGACTGCAGCAGCGGCCCGAAGTTCAGGATTGCCAGTCCGCTGCGGCCTTCGCGCCGCGTCACCGAACGACCCAGCGGCAGTGCCGTGAATTCCTTCGTCACCTTCACGCCGGCGCCGGCGCCGCGCGGATAGCGCACGGCAGCGGGCCCGGGCAACTGGCTTGCCGTGTAGAGCATCTGCCGGCACTCGTTCTCGTCCGATGGTGTCATCAGCACCATGTTCGGGATGCAGCGCAGGAAGCTGATGTCGAAGCTGCCCTGGTGCGTGGCGCCGTCGCTGCCGACGAGGCCGGCGCGGTCCAGCGCAAACACCACCGGCAGGTTCTGCAACGCCACGTCGTGGATCAGCTGGTCGTAGCCGCGCTGCAGGAAGGTGGAATAGATCGCCACCACCGGCTTCATGCCCTCGGTGGCGAGGCCCGCAGCCAGCGTCACGGCATGCTGCTCGGCGATGGCGACATCGAAATAGCGGTCGGGAAAGCGTCGCGAGAATTCCACCAGTCCCGAACCCTCGCGCATCGCCGGCGTGATGCCGATGATGCGCGGATCGGCCTCGGCCATGTCGCACAGCCAGTCGCCGAAGATGCGTGAATAGCTCGGCGGTCCCGACTTTTCCTTGTAGATGGTGCCGGTGACCGGATCGAAGGGACCGGGCCCATGCCACAGGATGGGGTCGGCCTCGGCCGGCGCATAGCCCTTGCCCTTCCTTGTGACCACATGCAGGAACTGCGGACCCTTAAGCCCGCGGATGTTCTTCAGCGCCGCCACCAGCGCCCTGATGTCGTGGCCGTCGATGGGCCCGATGTAGTTGAAGCCCATCTCCTCGAACATCGTGCCAGGCAGCACCATGCCCTTCATGTGCTCTTCGTAGCGCGCGGCCAGCTCGCGGATCGAAGGCATCGGTGCCAGCACCTTCTTGCCACCTTCGCGCAGCGATGAATAGAAACGGCCGGCCAGCACGCGGCCGAAATAACGCGACAGCGCACCCACGCCTTCCGAGATCGACATCTCGTTGTCGTTCAGGATCACCAGCAGGTCGGCAGGCAGCGCACCGGCATGGTTCAGCGCCTCGAAGGCCATGCCGCCACTCATCGCGCCATCGCCGATCACCGCCACCGCGCGCCGCTCCTCGCCGCGCGCGGCCGCGGCGATGGCCATGCCCAGCGCCGCGCTCACCGAGGTGCTGGAATGTCCGGTGCCGAAGGTGTCGTAATCGCTCTCGCCGCGATTGGGGAACGGCGCAAGACCGCCGCGCTGCTTGATCGACGCGAGCTGGTCGCGGCGGCCGGTGAGCACCTTGTGCGGATAGGCCTGGTGGCCCACGTCCCAGACGATGCGGTCAT
>CAYQJU010000109.1:0-7118 GCA_964417875.1 uncultured Steroidobacteraceae bacterium | reverse complement strand
ATCACTCCACGTTCTGCACCTGCTCCCGCATCTGCTCGATCAGCACCTTCATCTCCACCGCCAGCCGTGTGGCATGCAGGTCCTGCGACTTTGACGACAGCGTGTTGGCCTCGCGGTTGAACTCCTGCATCAGGAAATCCAGCCGCCGCCCCGCGGCCTCCCGGCCTTCGAGGATGCGCCGCGTCTCGGTCACATGGCCGTCGAGCCGGTCCAGCTCTTCGGCCACATCCATCTTCTGCGCCAGCAGCACCACTTCCTGCTCGATACGCTCGGCATCGACATTGGCGCCAAGTTCGGCCACCCGCTCGGCAAAGCGCTGCCGGATGCCGGCCTGCACCTCCGGCAGCCGCTCGCGCACCTGCGCGGTCAGCGTCGCCACAGCCTCGCAGCGCTGCAGCAACAGCTGCTTCAGGCGCGCGCCCTCACGCTCGCGCATCGACTTCAGGTCGGCCAGCGTGTGATCGAACAGGTCGCGCGCGGCACCGAGCAAGGCCTCCGGATCTGCCGAAGGTTCGGACATCACGCCGGGAAACCGCAGCAGGTCGATGAGGTTGACCTGCGGTGCGATGCCGCTGGGACGCACCGCCTCGCCCAGGCGCAGCAGCAGCGGCCGCAGGCGATCGACCAGGTCATGGTCGAGCTGCAGTGACTGCTCGGTGCGGTTGCCGCCACGATATGTGAAAGTGCAGTCGATCTTGCCGCGGCGCAGTTCCTTCTGCAGGCGCGCGCGCAGCTCCGGGTCGAGGGCGCGCAGGTCTTCGGGCAGCCGCAGCGAGGCTTCGAGGAAGCGGTGGTTCACGCTGCGCAGTTCGCAGACCAGCGTGCCACCGGGCACGCCTGCCTCCGCCCGCGCAAAGCCGGTCATGCTGGCGATCATGGATACCTGATGCCCTTTGGATGGGCGCAATGCAATAATGGCCGGCAGTCTAGCGCTTGCGGGGGCGGGTTTTGCAATTCGAGTTGGCAGAGATCAGCCTCATCGGCGCGCGCGAAGAGAACCAGGATCGCATGGCCGCCGTGGTGGATGGGTCCTCCGCGCTGATCGCGGTGTTCGACGGCATGGGCGGACATTCCGACGGCGCGCGTGCCGCGGAGCTGGCGCGCGAGATCGTGCTGTCGCGCTTCGAGGCCCTGGCGCATCCGCTGCTCGATCCACTGGCCTTCCTGCACATCGCGCTCGGCGCCGCGCATGCCGGCATGGTGGCGCTGGGTGCGCAGCTGCCGCTGGAGCACCGGCCGCGCGCCACCGGCGCCCTCTGCCTGGTGCAGGATTCCACCGCGTGGTTCGCGCATGTGGGCGACAGCCGCATCTATCATCTGCGCGACGGCCAGGTGGTGTCGCGCACCCGCGATCACAGTCATGTCGAACTGCTGGTGCAGGAAGGCCTGATCAGCGCGCAGCAAGCACAGAGTCATCCAATGCGGAATTTCGTCGAGAGTTGTCTGGGTGGAGACGGCATGCTGCCGGAGATGCTGGTGGGCCGCCGCGTGCGCGTACGCCCCGGCGACACGGTGCTGGTGTGCTCGGATGGCTTCTGGTCGAACCTGCTCGACGATGACATCGCCGCATCGATCTACTCCGGCGTGCCGCTGCGCACCGCGTTGCAGGCCATCAGCGAGTTCGCGGTGCGGCGCGCCGGCGCCGGCGCCGACAATGCCACCGTCGCCGCACTGAGGGTGGCATGAGCGCCGTCGCACCCCGGCATGACGGCCGCGCCCCCGATGCGATGCGGCCGGTGCAGTTCACGCGCGGCTTCACCCGCTATGCCGAAGGCTCGGTGCTGGTGGAGTTCGGCCACACGCGCGTGCTGTGCACGGCCAGCATCGAGGAGGGCGTGCCGCCCTTCCTGCGCGGCAAGGGCCAGGGCTGGGTCACCGCCGAATACGGCATGCTGCCGCGCGCCACGCATACCCGCGGCGCGCGCGAGGCGGCCCGCGGCAAGCAGTCGGGCCGCACCCAGGAAATCCAGCGGCTGATCGGCCGCTCGCTGCGCGCGGCGCTGAACCTCTCTGCACTGGGCGAGCGCACCGTGACGCTGGACTGCGATGTGCTGCAGGCCGATGGCGGCACGCGCACGGCCGCGATCACCGGCGCCTATGTGGCGCTGGCCGATGCCTGCGCGCGGCTGGTCGCGGCGAAGGGCATCGCCAGTCCGCTGCATGGCCAGGTGGCGGCCATCTCGGTGGGCATCGTCGGCGGACGCCCGGTGCTCGACCTCGACTACATCGAGGACTCCACCGCCGAGACGGACATGAACGTGGTGATGAACAGCGGCGGCGGCTTCATCGAGCTGCAGGGCACGGCCGAGGGCCATGCCATGCGCCGCGACGAGGTCGACGCACTGCTCGGGCTCGCCACGCACGGCACCGCGCAGCTGTTCGCGCTGCAGGCTGCCGCACTGGCGCAGAAGACCGGATGAACCCGGACCCGGCCCGCCGCGTGGTGCTCGCCACGGGCAATGCCGGCAAGCAGCGCGAGTTTGCGGCCCTGCTGGCACCACTGGGCTTCATGGTGGTGACGCAGGCCGACCTGGGCATTCCCGGCGCCGATGAAACCGGCGACACCTTCGAAGCCAATGCGCTGCTGAAGGCGCGACACGTGGCACGCGTCGCGCAGCTGCCGGCGATGGCCGATGATTCGGGCATCGAGGTGGATGCGCTGGATGGCCGGCCGGGCGTGCGCTCCGCCCGCTTTGCGGGCCCGGATGCCACCGACGCCGCCAACAACGCGCTGCTGCTGCAACAGCTGGCCGGCACCACCGGCGATGCCCGCCGCGCCCGCTTCCGCTGCGTGATCGCCCATGTGCGCGATGCCGATGATCCTGCGCCATTGATCGCCCACGGCAGCTGGGAAGGCCGCATCGCCGAATCGCCCGCCGGGCAGGGCGGCTTCGGCTATGACCCGCTGTTCATTCCCGAAGGACTCTCGATCACCGCCGCGCAGATGGCGCCGGCGGCGAAGAATGCCGTCAGCCATCGCGGCCAGGCGCTGGCCGCGCTGCTGCGATTGCTGCGATGAGGACCCTGGGCCTCTACCTGCACTTCCCCTGGTGCGTGAGCAAGTGTCCGTACTGCGACTTCAACTCGCATGCGCTGAAGGATGCGCTGCCCGAGGCGCGCTACATCGATGCGCTGCTGGCCGACGTCGCCGTGCAGGCGCCGCGGGTGACCGGCCGCCGCGTGCAGAGCCTGTTCCTCGGTGGCGGCACGCCCAGCCTGTTCGCGCCGGCGGCGCTGGCGCGGCTGTTCGAGGGCCTCCGCCGGCAGCTGGACATCGCGCCGAACGCCGAGATCACGCTGGAGGCCAACCCCGCCACCGTGGAGCGGGGCCGCTTTGCCGAATATCACGCCATCGGCATCAATCGCGTGTCGCTGGGTGCGCAGAGTTTCAATGACGCAACATTGAAGGCGCTGGGCCGCATCCACCAGCGCGCCGATGTATTCCGCTCCGCCGAGGAACTGCACGCCGTAGGGCTCACCAACTTCAACCTCGACCTGATGTATGCGCTGCCGGACCAGACGCCGGCCGCGGCGCTCGAAGATGTGCGCACCGCGCTGCAACTCGCCCCGGCGCATGTCTCGCACTACCAGCTGACGCTGGAGCCCGGCACGCTGTTCGCCGCGCGGCCACCACCTCTGCCCGACGATGACACCGCCTGGCAGATGCAGCAGGACTGCCAGGCGCTGCTGGCGGCCAGCGGCTTCGCACAATATGAGGTCTCCGCCTACGCGCGCGAGGGCCGCCGCTGCCGCCACAACCTGACCTACTGGCAGTTCGGCGATTACCTCGGAGCCGGCGCCGGCGCCCACGGCAAGCTCACCACCGGCGAGGTCATCGCCCGCAGCACCCACCTGCGCGAGCCGCGCCGCTACCTCGGCGCGGCATCCGGCGGCCCGGAGTGGCGGCCGGTGCCCGCGCAGGACCTGCCCTTCGAGTTCATGATGAATGCCCTGCGCCTGAACGAGGGTTTCGCCGCCAGCGGCTACACCGCGGCCACCGGCCTGCCCGTGGACGCCATCCGGCCCGCCCTCGACCAGCTCGCCGCCGAGGGCCTGCTCGATCACCTGCCGGACCCCCACGGCTGGCGCACCACCCGCCGCGGACAGCAGTTCCTGAACGAGGTCCTGCAGCGTTTCCTGCCCGCTCCGGTCTAGCCCGCGGCGCCCGCAGGGCAGGCAATTCACCGCCGCGGCAGCGACCAACTATCCACAGCGGCCCTGTGGCATCCGCCGATGAATGGATTACATGCGAATCACGTCACAGTACGCGATGTTCCGCCCGTAACTTATTGATTAAGCAGGCTGAAATTCGCTGGTCATATTTTGATCAAACGCGCAGAAACGCGCTATTTCCGCAGTTTCGGCGCCCGGCGGGCCGCGTCATGCACAGACTTATCCACAGAATCTGGGGATAAGTGTCGGAGCCCTCCGACAGACCGGCCACAGTCCCGCTGGCCGGCTTGCCCCCGCGGTCGCATGTCGCTAGACTGCGCGCCCCCTGTGGAGCGCCGGTCGACATGAAAGCCAATACCCATCCCGAATACACCCAGATCAACGTGGTCTGCGGCTGCGGCAATACGTTCAAGACGGGCTCCACGCTGGGTCAGGACCTGCAGGTGGAAGTCTGCGCGGCCTGCCACCCCTTCTATACGGGCAAGCAGAAGATCGTCGACACCGCCGGTCGCGTCGACAAGTTCCGCCGCAAGTATGCCCGCGGGGGCGCCTCGGCCGGCTGATCCGGCCCGCGCGGCCGCGCCGCGCCCGCCCGACTTCCCATCCCCTGCCGGGCGCATAGAATGCCCGGCATGACCCGCTCTTCTTCCCGTTTGCTGCGACTGGCCGCAGCCGTCCTCGTGGCGGCCGGCATTGTGGCCGCCTGCGCCACCAATCCCGCCACCGGCGGGCGCAACCTGGTGTTCTCGTCCATGGACAGCGAGATCGAGCAGTCGCGCCGCTGGTACGACGAGATCGTCCGCTACTACGGCATCTACGAAGACCAGGCGATCCAGGAATACGTCAATGGCGTGGGCCAGCGCATCGCGCGCAACAGCGACCTGCCCGACATGAACTGGACCTTCACCGTGGTCGATGAAGGCTCGATCAACGCCTTCACCACCGGCGGCGGCTATGTCTATGTGCACCGCGGACTGCTGGCGTACCTGAATTCCGAGGCCGAGCTGGCCGCGGTGCTGGGCCATGAGATCGCGCATGTCACTGCCCGCCATCCGGCGCGCGGCCAGAGCAAGAGCGTCGGCGCGAACCTGGGCGTGCTGGCCACCATCATCCTCACCGGCAATGCGGCGCTGGCCGACCTTGCCGGCATCGGCGCCTCGGCCTGGGTGCAGGGCTATGGCCGCGAGGCCGAGACCGAGGCCGACGGGATCGGCATGAAGTACATGGTGCGCGCCGGCTACGACCCGCGCGCCGCGCGCAGCGTGTTCGACGCCTTCAAGGCGCAGGAATCCTTCGAGATCGCCGCGGCGCGTGCCGAAGGGCGCCAGCCGCGCATCTATCACGGCGTGTTCTCCTCGCACCCGGCGCCGGATGCGCGCGCCATTGCCGCGGCCCGGGCCGCGGCCGCAGTGGCCGAGCCCGAGGGCGGCTTCGTCACCAACCGCAACCTGTACATGCAGGCCATCGACGGCCTGGCGTTCGGCTCCAGCCGCGCGCAGGGCGTGGTGCGCGACAACCGCTTCTATCACGCCGACATGGGCATCACGATGGCCTTCCCGCGGGACTGGACCATCGAGAACCATCGCGACCGCCTCCTCGCCTATACGCGCTCGCAGGACACGGTGCTGCAGATCACCGTGGAGCCTGCGCCGCCGAACCAGTCACCGCGCGAGTTCCTGATCAGCCAGCTGCGCGGCGCGCAGCTGGTAGGCGGCGAGGGCGTGACCATCAATGGCATGGATGGCTATTCGGTGCTGACGCGCGATGGCTCGCCTCTGGACCGCGGCGCAGGCCCGATCCGTTTCATCGCGCTGTATCGCAATGGCAGCGCCTTCCTGTTCGCCGGCGCCAGCCGCTCCTCGCGCAACGGGCGTCCGGAGGCCGATGGCCTGTTCCGCTCGGTGGCCGAGACCATGCGGCCGCTGCGTCCGGCCGAATATGCGCTGGCCGAGCCCTACCGGCTGAAGATCCTGCGTGCCACCGACAAGACGCGACTGTCCGAATATGCCGAGCAGATCCCCTCGCAGAAATACCAGAAAGAAGAGCTGGAACTGATCAACGCGGTCTACCCGAACAAGCCATTGCCGGTGGGGGAATACATCAAGATCGTCGAATAGACCGCCTGTGCATTCACTGCCGGGAGCGTGTAGGCTTCGGCGACTAACCCCAGGATCGCTGCCATGGCCGACAAGAACTTCGAACTGATCAATCCTGTTAGCGGCAAGAAGAGCCTGTTACCCCTCAGATCCGGCACGATCGGTCCCGATGTGCTCGATATCGCGTCCATTTCAAAGGACCAGGGTGTCTTCACCCACGATCCGGGTTTCGGGCTGACCTCTTCCTGCGAGAGCCGCATCACCTATATCGATGGCGATGCGGGCGTGCTGATGCACCGTGGTTATCCCATCGAGCAGCTGGCCGAGAAGTCCAGCTTCATGGAGGTCTGCTACCTGCTGCTCTATGGCGAGCTGCCCAAGAAGGCGGAGCTGGAGAAATTCCACGACGACATCCGCCATCACACGATGATCAACGAGTCGTTGCTGCGCTTCTACAACGGCTTCCACCACAACGCCCACCCGATGGCGATGGTGTCGGCGGTGATTGCCTCGATGTCGGCCTTCTATCACGACTCGATGGACATTTATAACCCGCGCCACCGCGAGATCTTTGCCCATCGCATCATCGCGAAGATCCCCACCGTGGCCGCGGCGGCCTACAAGCATTCGCTGGGCCAGCCCTTCGTCTATCCGCGCAACGATCTTTCCTACTGCGCGAACCTGCTGCACATGTTCTTCGCCGTGCCCTGCGAGTCCTATCACGTGGACCCGGTGGCCGCCGAGGCGCTCGACCTGCTGTTCATCCTGCACGCCGACCACGAGCAGAACGCCAGCACCTCCACGGTGCGCCTGGCCGGCAGCACCGGCGCCAACCCCTATGCGGCGATC
>CAYQJU010000108.1:5917-7228 GCA_964417875.1 uncultured Steroidobacteraceae bacterium | reverse complement strand
TCTGTTGCACTTTCCGTGGGCTCACGCCCCCCAGGCGTTACCTGGCACCCTGTCCACCGGAGCCCGGACTTTCCTCCCCGAACCTGACGGTTCGCGGCGATTGCCTGGCCAGCTCCGGGCGCAACACTACCAGCCCGCGCGCCGGCGCGCTTGCCCGCGCAAGCACACCGCGGGGAGAATCAACGCCCCGACCTACGCACCGGATGAACCGCCATGACCCAACGCCGAAACATCATCATTGGAGCCGCCGCCATCGCCATCGCGCTGCCGCTGCTGGCCGCCGAGCGTCTGGCAGTGAAGACCGGACTGTGGGAGAACACCGCCACCTTCCAGATCACCGGCGTGTCGCTGCCCACCGAGCAGCTGCAGCAGCTGCCGGCCGAACAGCGCGCGCAGCTGGAACAGATGATGAAGCAGATGGGTGTGGGTGCTCCGCGCACCCAGACCGACCAGTCCTGCATCAATGAAGAGGACCTCGACGGCCGCTCGTTCCGTCAGTCGATGGAGGAAGCCGGCGAGCAGTGCGACGTGACGGAGGTGTCCTCGACGTCGAAGCGGCAGGAATTCACTTTCAGGTGCAACGCCGGCGGCACGCCCACTTCCGGCCGCATGCAGATCGAGGTGATCAACGACTCGAACGTGCGCGGCACGATGGAAGCCTCGCTGCCGCAGGGAAAGATGGACATGAAGTTCGAGGCGAAGTGGCAGGCTGCGGCCTGCGGCGACGTGGAGTAGCGACCAATTTGCCGCGGCGTCGGGCGGCGGCTTGGAGGGATCGTGCGAAGTGGTCGAGACCCGCTACTCGACGCCCGAACCCACAAGCTGCAGCCGAATCCAGCGACCCTCCTTCCTGACCACGAGGTGCCCTGTCGCCGGCGACACCATTGTAAGGTTGCGCCCTCCGGCTCCCGAACCGCGCAAATCGATCGCTGCAGGTGGCGCGCTCACTAACTGCTCACCTTCAATCATGACAACTCCCACGTTATCGCCGACGGGAAACCAGTTATCCGCGGAGACGTGTCGCCCTCGGTTTCGGGATTGGCGGCCGGCACGGAAGACAGTACCGAGAAGAGCGCTACGGCGAGGACACAGGTTCCAGCTACAGTTTTCATATATCCACTCCTCTGATGACAATTCGCGGCGAGCCAATATCAGACGCTATCACGCCGCTGCTGGTGCGCACCAAACTGGTCTTGACACGGCCTTGAGCATATGCTAAACGCGCTTTTATTAGTCGTTCCTTCGCAAGAATTTCTCTCGACACATGGACGGTGGAGGAAACGTGGAGAAGATCAGGAACCGAGCGCGCTT
>CAYQJU010000108.1:0-5817 GCA_964417875.1 uncultured Steroidobacteraceae bacterium | reverse complement strand
AGCGCGCTTTGCACATCTGCTGCTTGGGCTCAGATCTGCATCTACGCCAACCAAGGACTTTTTCATCAGTATTTCTACAACTGGGGTTGCCTAGTCGGCGACGAGATCGGCTGTGCCGAGAACAATTGCTGTTGCGTCGTAAACTGCCAGACTGAATGGTGCCCTGACCTTGGTCAATCGGTCTTGCAAGGGTGCACGACCATCTGGCCATGCGTATACGCTGCTCAGAGTTCTTGTGGCGATACTACTTGCGCATGAGGTTCACCGAAATGAACAAGTGGACTCGACTTCTTCTCGTCGGCGCAGTTGCTGGCCTAACGGCATATTCGGCAACTTGGTTTGCATATAGCCAAGTTCTCCCGCCGTCCGGAGTCACAGCTCTATCCTATCTGGTGGTGATCAGGGATTACAGGAGCGACGGAAGTTTGGCAGAAGCCACAACCGCGCAGCGGGCGCTCCGCGCGGATGGCTCCAGTGCAGATATCCGGACGTTCAGAATCTCTGATGGCTCCTCGTTTGAAGTACGACAAATCCGGGATATGCAACTGCGCCGCAACTCGATTGTTCAGTCACGGATCAATGCGCACACGTCTATACCGATTTCGGTGAAGGAGGCCGAAGCCAGCCTCGCTGGGCCACGCAAGTCTTGTGGCCTTCCGGGGTCGAGTAAACGCTCTGAAATACTAGGTTATGAGGTCCTTCTGTCAAGCTTCAGAGCTCAAGACACAGGCAGCGGGGTTCGATCGCCTGACGTCGAAAGATGGCTTGCTCCCTCTCTCGGATGCATCCCTCTACGCGTGACATGGATCAGCAATGGAAGGGTAGTGAGGTCAGAGGAAGCGCAAGACATCATCCTGGGAGACCCAGACCCAGCACTATTCCACATTCCAGATGAGTATGAGGAGATCTCCCCTCTTGAAGCGCTGCGGCGCATTCAGCAGGAAAGTGGCGAGAGCATCTACAACCCCTCTGGATTCATAGAGCAATTTGCAGAAGATTCCTACTGGCGGCGCAGGGCGAATGCGGCTCAGTGAATGCAGCTTGTGAAGAAAAAATCGGCGCCGGTTCTGGTGGTTCCTGCCGTTCTCACGCTGAACCTGCGCCGACCCACACCACTCAGGTGACGGTGACAGCATCCATGCCGTGGCGCTGCTTCAGCTGCGACACGGCAGGAGACCGCATGAAATCCAGCAGCGCCCGCGCCTCCTCCGGGCGCGGACTTCCCGCACACACACCACCCGAAAACACCGTCATGGTCTGGATGGCATCCGGCAGCGGCCCCAGCACCACGACGCCCGGCAAGTTCATCAATTCCGGGAGCTGCTGGAAACCCAGCGCCACGCGTCCATCGGCAACCAGGCTGCCCACCGGCACACCCGGCGGTGGCACGACGATGCGCGGACGGATGGCCTCGAGAATGCCCCATCGTTCGAACAGCTTCTCCAGGTACACGCCACTCGGTCCGGTGGAATAACTGAGCGACGGCGCGGCCATGACCGCCGCCTTCACATCCTCTTCTGTGGCGACAGACGGACGCTGCGCGCCATCCCGCACGGCGATGGCCACGCCGGATCGCACCAGGTCCACGCGCGCGCCGCTGACCCGGGCCTCGCTGATGAGCTTGTCAATGGCCCTGGATGCCAGCACCACGACATCGCAGGCCTCACCGGCACTGATGCGTTTCGCAACTTCCACGCCGCCGGCCGCCTCGGCCTTCACGGCGATGCCGGACTGCCGCGTGAAACCTTCGGCCAGCTGCGCCAGCAGCTCGCGCGTGGCCATCGAGGAAATCATCTTCAGTGCTTCTTTCACGGTGCTTCCACTTCTTCATTGCGGGCCTCGCCGCTGCCACCCTGCAGCAGCGCATAGACATCGGCGCGGCGCCGGCCGGTGAGTTTCGCCACCAGCGCCGCGGCGCGCCCCGGCGCGATCTCGCCGGCCAGCAGCGCCAGCGCACGCCGCACGAAGGCATCATCCGGGCCGGGCGGCGCCGCCGCGCCCGCGACCACCACGGTGATCTCGCCGCGCTGGAAATTCGGATCATCGGCACAGATATGCAGCAGCGACTCAAGGCTGCCGCGATATACGCTTTCGTGCAGCTTGGTCAGTTCGCGCGCCACCGCGGCTTCGCGGCCGGCGCCGAACACCGCCTTCATGTCAGCCAGGGTTTCGGCAATGCGATGCGGCGCCTCGAAGAACACCAGCGTGCGATGTTCGCCGGCCAACGCCTGCAGCGCTTCGCGGCGCGCCGCAGCGCGTGCGGGCAGGAAGCCCTCGAACACGAAACGCTCCACCGGCAGTCCGCTGAGCGCCAGCGCCAGCAGCACCGCCGAAGGGCCCGGCACCGCGCCCACCGGCACCTGCGCGGCAATTGCGGCCCGCACGGTCAGGTATCCCGGGTCCGACACCAACGGCATGCCGGCATCGGTCACCAGCGCCACCACGGCGCCGTCCTGCGCGCGGCGCACCAGCTCCTGGCTGCGGGCGACCTCATTATGTTCGTGCAGCGACAGCAGCGGCCGGTCGATGCCCAGCTGGCGCAGCAGGCCTGCCGTGTGGCGGGTGTCTTCGGCGGCAATGATGTCGGCGCCTGCCAACACTTCACGCGCGCGGGGCGAAAGGTCCGCAAGATTGCCGATCGGCGTTGCGACCAGTTCGATTCGCCCCTGAGCCATCCTATAATCTTAGCGATGCAGCCGCCCCGACACGCCACTTTCAGGACGCTCGTTGCGGGCGCGCTTCTGGTGTTCCTCACCGCCTGCGCCACCGCGCCCAGCGGTCCGGGTCCCGCTTCCGAAAGCCGCGCCGAACGATTGCTGCGCCAGGGCAGCCTCGTCGAGGCCGCGCGCATGTACGAAGACCTCGCCAACGGCAATCCACCGCCGGCGCGCAACGAGTTCGCGCTGGCCGCGGCGCGCGCCTGGCTCGACGCCGATCGCCCCGACGATGCCCAGCGCGCCGTGGCCATCGCCAGCGTGCAGCTGCCCGAGGCCGAGCACTTCGAACGCGAACTGCTGCGCATCGAGATCACCGCCGCGCAGGGCCAGTACCAGCTCGCCTGGCAGCAGGTGTCGCAGCTGCCCGAGCCGGCGCGGCGCGAAGACGCCGCCCGGCTGTTCTACCTGCGCCAGCAGGTTGCGCTGCGTGCCGGCGAACCCGGCGCCGCCGTGCAGGCCGGCATTGCGCGCGAGCGCACCGCCACCGACGAGGCCGGCCGCAACCGCGCCCGCCGCGACCTGCTCACCGACCTGCGCGCCGCCATCGACCGTGGCGTGCGCATCGACCCGGCCGCCAGCAGCGATGCACAGGAGCGCGGCTGGCTCGAACTGGCGCAGATCGCCTCCACGGTGGGCCGCAGCCCCCTGAGTGCGCCCTCGATGATCGACCGCTGGCGCCAGCGCTTTCCCGGCCATCCCGCCTCGACCATCGTCGACAGCGAGATCCTCGATCCGGCCGCGCGCCCCGGCGCAGACGGCACCCGCCTGGCGCGAGTCACCGGCCCGGTGGCGCTGCTGCTGCCGCTCTCCGATCCGGCCATCGGCGCGCGCGCTGCGCTGATCCGCGACGGCTTCCAGGCGGCCGCGGCGCGGCTTGCCGACGGCGGCATGCCCGAGGTGCGCATCTACGACACCGCCACCATGCCGGCGGCCACCGCGCTGCGCACGGCCGCGGCCGAAGGCGCCACCTTCGCCGTCGGTCCGCTGATCAGGGAAGAAGTGCAGTCCGCCCTCGGCGCGCGGCCCGCAAACCTGCCCGTGCTGCTGCTGAACACCACGCCCGGTGGCAGCAGCGCCGGCAGCTGGCAGTTCGCGCTGGCGCCCGAAGACGAGGCGCGACAGATCGCGCGTCACATCGCAGGTTCAGGCGGGCGCGACGTGGTGGTGCTCACCCCGTCCGGCGACTGGGGCCAGCGCGTCGCCGCCGCCTTCGCCGACGAGCTGACCCAGGCGGGCGGCCGCGTGCACGCCGAAGGGGTCTACGACCTGTGGCGCAACAACATCGAATCCACCCTGTCGGTGGCGCTGGGGGTCCAGGCCAGCCGCGCACGCATCGATCGGGTCAGCAGCGCGATCGGCACCCGCGTCGTGGCCAGCGTGAAACCCTCCCTCGAGATCGATGCCATCTTCGTCGCGGGCTACGAACCGCTGGCGATGCAGCAGATCAACCCGCAGCTGCGTTTCATGAATGCCGGCCACCTGCCCACCTACATCACCAACGATGGCGTGCCGCTGGAACGTGCCGGCATCCGCGACCTGGATGGCATGCGGCTGCTCGAGATCCCCTGGGAGCTCGACACAGTGGGCAACCCACACGATGTGCGATTGGCCACCGAGCATCTGTGGAGCGGGCGTGGCAGTCCTCGCGAGTCGCGATACTTTGCATTCGGCTACGACGCCGGCGTGCTTGCCGCAGCGTTGCGGCGCGGCTTCGTCGACTGGCCGGTCGAAGGCGTGACCGGCCGCCTCACGCTGGCGCCAGACGGGCGCATCGAGCGCCAGCTGAACTGGGCGCGCATCAGCGACGGTGCGGTGCAGCCCGCCGACCCGCTCGCCCCCTGACCCGCTGTTGCGTCGCGCCGCGCCACCGGATCGCCAGCAGATCGGTCGCGATGGCGAGGCCGCCGCCGCCACCTTCCTCGAGGCGCACGACCTGCGCATCCTCGCGCGCAACTACCGCTGCCGCAGCGGCGAGATCGACATCGTCGCGCAGGACGCGCAAGGGGTCATCGTGATTGCCGAGGTCCGGTTGCGCGCAGATGCGCGCTATGGTGGCGCCGCGGCCAGCGTCGACTGGAAGAAGCAGCGGCGCATCCAGCGCGCCACCTGTCACCTGCTGACCCGGCAGCCGGCACTGGGCCGGCATCCGATGCGCTTCGATGTGCTCGACCTGGCACCGGATGGAGCCGGCTATCGCATCCAGTGGATCCGCCACGCCTTCGAGGCCACGCCGCGTTAGCAACACCGGCGAAACCCGCGGCTCGCGCCGCAGGTGTCCATCATCGGACTACTTGACCACCTTCAGGCTGGGCCGCCCGGCCTTGCGCGCCGGCGCACCGGCCGGCTTCCCTGGCGGCTTCTCATGGCTGCCACTGGCGCTGGTGTCTTCCGGCGGCGGCGACGGCAGCTCTTCGGTGAACACCATGCCCTGCCCGGTCTCGCGCGCATAGATACCCAGCACCGCATCGCAGGGCACGCGGATGCGATGGCTCACGCCCGAGAACCGCGCATTGAATTCCACCGTGTCGGCGCCGATCGAGAAGTTCTGCGTCGCCGAGGCCGAGATGTTCAGCACGATCCGGCCTTCCTTGACGAACTGCCGGGGCACCTCGACATCGTCCGAGTTGGCATCGACGATCAGGTGCGGCGTCCAGCCGCAGTCCACGATCCAGTCCAGCATCGCTCGCAACAGGTAGGGACGTCGCGAGAGCTCAGGCAATGCGCATCTCCCGTTCATGTGCCGACAGGCTCAGGCGGAAGGCCGGCCGCGAGAACAGCAGGTTCGCGTATTTCAGCAGCGGCGTGAGGTCCTTCGGGATGTCGATGCGGTAGCGCGGCAGGCGCCACAGGATCGGCGCCACGGTGACATCGACCAGCGACAGCTCGTCGCTCATGAAGTAGGGCCGGGCGCGCACGAAGTCGGTGAACTGCACGATCAGGTCGCGAAGTTCGCCACGGGCCTTTTCGACCTCGGGGCTGCCCGGCGGCGAGCGGTCGAGCTTGTTCGCAAGCCCATACCAGTCGCGCTCGATGCGATGCAGGGCAAGGCGGAACTGCGCGCGCGACACCGGATCGACCGGCATCAGCGGCGGATGCGGGA
>CAYQJU010000107.1:0-7464 GCA_964417875.1 uncultured Steroidobacteraceae bacterium | reverse complement strand
TGTTCTTGTGGATGATGCCCATGCCGCCTTCCTGCGCCATCGTGATGGCGAGGCGCGCCTCGGTGACGGTGTCCATCGCAGCGGAGAGGATGGGGATGCCCAGCCGCACATTGCGGGTGACCTGGCCACCGAGGTCGATTTCGCGGGGGAGGACGCTGGACGCTGCTGGAACCAGCAGCACGTCGTCGAAAGTGAGGGCTTCTTCGAGGATTTCCATATCCCATTTTACGCGCGTGCGGCGGGAGGGGCAAACCCCGGAGACGGCCCGCTGCAGCTGCGCGCGCAGGAAATGCAGGAACTCGGACTTTTCCTGCACGCATCGGAGCCTTCGCTCGGATGCGAAGCCTGCGCGGACGGGTTCGAATGCACGCTGGGCCAGCGAGCGGGGAGCAATCGGATGCCGGAGCGGTCGGGACAAGCAGGAAAAGCCGCGAAACCCCGCCCCGCGCGGCGCGTCGCGGCCCCGCCGGGACGCTGGGGCCCGCGGCCACTGGGCGATGGAGCCGGCGTGGAGTTCGCCGTCTGGGCGCCGACGCATGCATCGATCGGGCTCCGGCTGGAAGGCTCCGGCGATGCCGGCGATCTGCCGATGCAGCCGGGCGATGGCGGCTGGCACATGCTGCGCGCGCCGGTGGCCGCGGTGGGCACGCGCTACCGCTTCGTGCTGCCGGATGACACCGCCCTGCCCGACCCGGCCTCACGCTGCCAGCCGGAGGGCGCCTTCGGTCCCAGCGAGGTGGTGGACCTGGGCCGTCATGTGTGGCGGCACCCGCAGTGGAAGGGACGCCCCTGGCACGAGGCGGTGATCTGCGAGCTGCATGTCGGCACATTCACGCAGGAGGGCACCTTTCGCGCGGCCATCGACCGTCTGGCGCACCTGGCCGCGCTGGGCGTGACCGCGGTCGAACTGATGCCGGTGGCAACCTTTGCCGGCGAGCGCAACTGGGGCTATGACGGCGTGCTGCCGTTCGCGCCGGCCGCGCCCTATGGCCGGCCGGAGGACCTGCAGGCATTCGTCGATGCCGCGCATGGGCTGGGCATCATGGTGCTGCTGGATGTGGTCTACAACCACTTCGGCCCCGAGGGCAGCGCGATGCACGCATTGGCGCCGAAGTTCTTCACTGAGCGCCACCACACGCCCTGGGGCGCGGGCTTCAACTTCGAGGAGCAGCCGGCGGTGCGGCATTTCTTCATCGACAACGCGCTGCACTGGCTCGAGGCTTATCGCATCGACGGGCTGCGCCTGGATGCCGTGCACGAGATCCAGGACGACAGTACCGAGCACATCGTCGATGCGATTGCGTCCGCGGTGTGGAAGCGATTTCCGGACCGGCATGTGCATCTGATCCTGGAAAACGAGCACAACGAGGCACACCGGCTGGTGCGGCGGAATGGCAAGCTGCTGCGCTACACGGCGCAGTGGAACGATGACGTGCACCACACGCTGCATGTGGCGGCCACCGGCGAGTCCACCGGCTATTACGCCGACTACCTGGGCGACATGGAAAAGCTCGGCCGGTCGCTGGCGGAAGGGTTCGCCTTCCAGGGCGAGCACATGCCCTACAGCGGGCGGCGGCGCGGCGAGCCCAGCGCGCGCCTGCCGCCGCTGGCGTTCATCAGCTTCCTGCAGAACCACGACCAGGTGGGCAATCGCGCCTTCGGGGACCGGCTCAGCACGCTGGCGCCGCCGCATGTGCTGCGTGCGCTGGCCTCGATCCAGCTGCTGCTGCCGCAGGTGCCGATGCTGTTCATGGGCGAGGAATGGGGCACGCGGCAACCGTTCCCGTTCTTCTGTGATTTCCATGGCGAGCTGAAGCAGGCGGTGGTGAAGGGACGGCGCGAGGAGTTCGCGCGCTTTCCCGAATTCTCGGATCCCGCAAAGCGCGACCAGATTCCCGATCCCACCAGTGAAGAGACCTTTGCGACGGCGAAGCTGCGGTGGGAGGAACTGGAGCAGCCGGAGGCGGCTGAGCAGCTGGCGTTCACGCGCGCACTGCTGGAGGTGCGGCGGCGCGAGATCGTGCCGATGCTGCCGCGGACCAGCGCCGGCGGTGAGTACCTGATGCAGGGTCCGCTGGTGCAGGTGCGCTGGCAGGCCGGGGATGCGGGATGGCTGATGCTGCGGGCACATCTCTCCAGTGGCGAGGCGGAGGTGTCGGCCGGTCCAACGCGCCGCGTGATCTGGCAGCACGGGGAATGCGATGAATCGCGCTTCGGGCCGTGGGCGGTGGAATGGTCGGTGGATACCGCGCGGCAGGACGCGTCCTGAGGATCCCGTGTAGCGCGTTGGTGCCCGCGACTGCGTAGCCCCGGGCGCGGGTGCGGCCCGGCTTGCTAGACTTCCCGCCCATGAACCTCCGCGCCGAGCGCGACATCTACACCGTCGCGCGACTCAATGCCGAAGCGCGCATGCTGCTGGAATCCGGCCTGCCACCCCTGTGGGTGGAGGGGGAGATCTCGAACTTCTCGACGCCCTCCTCGGGCCACTGGTATTTCACGCTGAAGGATCGTGATGCGCAGATCCGCTGCGCGATGTTCCGCTCGGCCAACAACCGCGTGCGCTTCCGGCCGAAGGACGGCCAGCACCTGGTGGTGCGCGGAAGGGTGAGCCTGTATGAGCCGCGCGGCGACTACCAGCTGATCGCCGAGATGATGGAAGACGCCGGCGAAGGCGCGCTGAAGCGCGAGTTCGACCGGCTGAAGGCCAAGCTGGCCGCGGAAGGATTGTTCGAGCAGGCGTTGAAGCGGCCATTGCCGGCGATGCCGCGGCGCATTGCCGTGGTGACCTCGCCGTCCGGCGCCGCGGTGCGCGATGTGCTGCACATCCTGGCGCGGCGTTTTCCGCCGGCGTCGGTGCTGGTGGTGCCGACGCCGGTGCAGGGCGCGGCGGCGACGGAATCCATCGTGGCGGCACTCGATACGGCCTCATCGCGTGGCGATGTGGATGTGATCATCCTCGCGCGCGGCGGCGGCTCGATCGAGGATCTGTGGTGCTTCAATGACGAGCGCGTGGCACGGGCGATCCGGCGCAGCACCGTGCCGGTGGTCAGCGGCGTGGGCCACGAGATCGACTTCACCATTGCCGATTTCGCCGCCGACGTGCGCGCACCGACGCCCTCCGGCGCGGCGGAGCTGGTGGTGCCGGACCGGCGCGCATTGCTGGCCGCGCTGTCCGCGGCCGTGGCGCGCATCCGCCATTGCACGCTGCAGCGGCTGGCGCGCGCGCAGGAGCGTTACGGGTCGCTGGCACAGCGCCTGGCGCGGGTCCATCCCGGCAGCCGGCTGCAGCAGCAGGCGCAACGGCTGGACGAACTGGAACTGCGGCTGCGGCGCGCCACCAGCCACAAGCTGGAACGCACGCAGGAACGCTATGCCGCGCTGGCGCAGCGACTGGAGCGGGTGCATCCCGGCAATCGCCTGCAGCAGCAGGCGCAGCGCCTGGACGAACTGGAATCGCGGCTGCGGCGCGCCACCGCGCAGATGATCGCGCGCGTGGAGCAGCGGCTGAAGCTGGCGCAGCGCGGCCTGGATGCCATCAGCCCGCTGGCCACCATCGAGCGCGGCTATGCCATCGTCACCGGGCCCGATGGGCGCGTGCTGCAGGATGCGGCGGATGTGAAGCCCGGCGATGCCATCGAGGCGCGACTGCGTCGCGGCGTGCTGCGCGCCACGGTGAGCGGCGAGAAGAAGTAGCGATGTCGCGCCTGCTGGTCTTCCAGCACGTGGCCGCCGAGCCACTGGGCACCCTGGACGCACGCATCCGCGCGCGCGGCCATCGCATCCGCTTCGTGAATTTCCAGCGCGACCCGCATGCCGAGCCGAACATTGACCGCTATCGCGGCCTGATCGTGCTCGGCGGACCGATGAATGTGGACGAGCAGCATCGCCATCCCCACCTGAAGACCGAGCTGAAGGCCATCGAGGCGGCACTGCGGCAGGACAAGCCCGTGCTTGGCATCTGCCTGGGTGCGCAGCTGCTGGCGCATGTGCTGGGTGCGCCGGTGCGCAGGCACGAGCAGCACGAGATCGGCTGGTATGACCTGCATACCACGCAGGCCGGACGGGTCGATCCTGTGCTGGGTGTGCTCGGCGAGCGCGCACCGGTGTTCCAGTGGCATGGGCGCACCTATGGCCTGCCCTCCGGCGCCACGCACCTGGCGCGCACCGAGACCTGCGAGCAGCAGGCGTTCCGCTGGGAGCGGTCGGCGTATGGGTTCCAGTTCCACCTCGAGGCCGATGCGCCGATGATCGAGCGGTGGCTGACCATTCCCGCCTATCGGGAGGAGCTGGAGGCGGCCGGGCTGGGGCACGATGCAGAGGCGATTCGCGCGTCGACGGGCGAGCTGATTGCACGCATGCAGCCGCTGGCGGAGAGCGTGTTCAACGGGTTCCTGGACCTGGTGGGGCGGCCGAGCCGGCGGGTGTTGCTGCCGTCGCGCGATCCGGTGGAATAGGCGCGGCCGTCGCGCTGCAGCGATTCGATCTCAGGGAGGAGTTTCGATGTTGCACAGGGTGAGTTACGGCGTTCTGCATCGCGCGGGATTCTGGTGCCTTCTCTGCGTCTGCTTCTGGGTGGCCGGTCGCCCGGCACTGGCCCAGCTGCCTGTCAACGAATCTTCGGACCCGGCCTGGGTGCAGGGCAGCGTGGAACAGAAGATTGCCGCCATCGACACTGGATTGCGATCAGCTTCCGACCGGGAAAGGGCCATGGCACTGAACGCCATTGCGCAGCTGGCTGTCGAAGATGCAGCGCACGCAAGAGAACATTTTCCAGCCGATTCGCTGCGTCCTCACATCTTCGACCACCATACGGATGTGACGATGACCGCGATGCAGGCCTATCTTGCCGTCTCCGAGTCCGATGCCGCGGCGGAAACGGGCATCGTCGAGATGTTCGGGGCTGGCGGCCTGCCACGGCCATGGATCAACTACGCCCGCTACCTGCGACGCGGGGGCATTTCAAGCGATTCCGCAAAAGTCTGGCTGACCGCCTTTGCGCACGGCCCCGTATCAGACGAGAAATATGTCGCCGTTGCCGCGCTGGTCTCTCCGGCGTCGATCCGCGACGAAGCACTTCCGGCATCACTGCTGCCGCCGGTGATGGGGCTCATCCGCAGCTCCCTGTATTTCTGCGACATCAACCTGCTCATGGCCCTGGAGAATTTCGAACCCCATGCCGCACAGCACGTGGATGAGCTGGTCGCCCTGCGCGCGAAGCTGGAATCCGAAAGGGGGCTTCCGGTCGATGATCGTGACAACAAGCGCTTGTTCAACCTGGGAGAACTTGACGGCCTGACGAGGGACAGGACCGGCGGGTCACACATCCTGGAAGTCGAACGGGACGGGCAATTGCTGCAATTCGAGGTGCCCGGTGGCCACGTGGGCATCCTCTCTGATATTCCAGCGCTCAGATCGCCACGCTGAATATCCCTGATCGGCCCGCCTTCCATCGTGTGCATGGAAGGCGGGCGACCTGGGTCAGGTTACTTCAGCACCTTCTCGATCGCCGCAGTCATCTCCGCACTCTGCGGCGTCGCGCGGCTGTCGAAGTGCTGCACCGACTTGCCATCGGCGCTGACCACGTACTTGTTGAAGTTCCACTTCGGCTCGGTGCTCTGCGCGTTCAGCGCCTTGAACACGGGGTTGGCCGCCGCACCCTTGACGCTGGTGGGCGCGATCATCGTGAAGCTCACGCCGAAGTTCTGCACGCAGATCTCTGCGGCTTCGGCTTCGTCCTTGGCTTCCTGGTTGAAGTCATCGGACGAGAAGCCCACGACCACCAGGCCCTTGTCCTTGTACTTGTCGTGAACGGCTTGCAGGCCCTCGAACTGTGGCGTGAAGCCGCAGTGGCTGGCGGTGTTGACGATCAGCATGGGCTTGCCGCCGAACTGGTCGCAGAGGTTCACCTTCTGCGAGGAATGCAGCTTGCGGAATTCGTGGTCGAGGAAGGCCGGGCAGGCGCCAGCCTTGTCCTGCGCGGTGGCTTCGGGGACGGCCGACGGGGCCGCGGCGGCCAACACGGCCAGGGTGGCAAGGGCAGCGGAAACGGCTTTCATGATGGGATCCCTCCAGAGGTGAGACCGCCACTTTAGCGCAGCTGCCCGCAAATGCCGTAGAAGCTCAGAATCTGGCGCCCGGTCCGTTCAGGTTCGCAATGCGGCGGAGCAAGCCGCAGGCCAGAAGGCTTTCACACTGGTAATTTACCCGTGCGCGGTGCACGGGTCGGAGGAGTCATTCTTGGAAAGGTCGATCAGGACATGCGGTTTTCCAGCACTGGCCATCGTGGCATGGGCCCTTCTGGCCGCCACCGCCCAGGCCGCCCTGCCCCGCACCAGCGCGGTGCCCGGCGGTGTGGTGGTGGTCGATCTGGGCGAGGCCACTGCCCCGGCGCCCGAGGCAAAATTCCAGGGCAGCCCGGTGCTGGTGACGCAGGATGGCGGCCGGCACAAGGCGGTGGTGGGCGTGGCGCTGGCCGTGGAACCGGGCGATTACACGATCGAGGTCACCGCACCGGACAGCGCGCAGCGCGAGCTGCCGGTGAAGATCGCCGCGAAGAAGTACCGCGAGCAGCACCTCACCGTCGCACCGGGCCAGGTCGACCTGTCACCGCAGGACGCGGCGCGCGTCGAGCGCGAACAGGTGCGCCTGCGCGCGGCCTATGACTCCTTCAGCGATCGCCTGCCGGCCACTTTCTCGCTGCGGCAACCCGCCCCTGGTCCGCGCCAGGACACCTTCGGCTTCCGCCGCTTCTTCAACAAGCAGCCGCGCAATCCGCATTCGGGCATGGACATCACCGCCGCCACCGGCACGCCGGTGGCCGCGGCGGCCGATGGCGTGGTGGTCGTCACCGGCGACTTCTTCTTCAACGGCAACACCGTGGTCATCGACCACGGTTCCGGCTTCCTGACGCTGTACCTGCATCTGTCGCAGACGGCGGTGGAACCGGGTGCCGAGGTGAAGGCCGGCCAGACCATTGGCAAGGTCGGTGCCACCGGGCGGGTGACCGGCGCGCACCTGCACTTCGGCGTGCTGCTCAATGGCGCATCGGTGGATCCGGCGCTGTTCCTGCCGCCGGTGGCGGCGCGCTGAAGGGACGATGCCGCCGGATGCTCCGCGCCTGTCGCGCCATCACCAGCGGCGACTGCGCGCCTATTACCGCTCGGCGGGCTGGCCCTGCCACGATGCCATCGAGATCGACCTGCTGGCCGCGGGACTGATCGTGCGCGAGGCGCATGCGGGCGCCGCGGACACCATCCGCGTCACCGAGGCGGGCATCGAGGCGATCGCGGCGGCGTTGAACGGCAATCGTCGCGCGCGCGATGCGCACGAGGCGCTGGTGCTGCGTGTGGCCGAGAGATTGAGCAGCGAAGGAAGGCTGGTGTTCCGCGGCCTGCGCCTGCGCGCGCAATGCGGGGACGCCTGGCGCAACTGCCTGCCGGATGTGTATTCGATCCGCAATACCAC
>CAYQJU010000106.1:0-7827 GCA_964417875.1 uncultured Steroidobacteraceae bacterium | reverse complement strand
TGTTCCTGTTCTGCTTCCGCGAGCGCGAAGACCTGATGGACTGCTATGAGGCGGTCTCGGGCACGCGCATGCATGCCAACTACTACCGTCCGGGCGGCGTGCACCGCGACCTGCCCGACACGATGCCGAAGTACCAGTCCTCGCGCTGGCGCTCGAAGAAGGAGGTCGACCAGCTCAACGAGGCGCGGTCCGGCTCGCTGCTCGACTTCATCGAGGATTTCACGCGTCGTTTTCCGGCCTGCGTCGACGAATACGAAACACTGCTGACCGACAACCGCATCTGGAAGCAGCGCACGGTCAACATCGGCGTGGTGTCCCCCGAGCGGGCCGTGCAACTGGGTTTCACCGGTCCGATGCTGCGCGGTTCGGGCATCGCCTGGGACCTGCGCAAGAAGCAGCCCTACGAGGTCTATGCCGACATGGATTTCGACATCCCGGTGGGCGTCAACGGCGACTGCTACGACCGCTACCTGGTCCGCATCGAGGAGATGCGCCAGTCGAACCGCATCATCCAGCAGTGCATCGGCTGGCTGCGTGCGAATCCCGGTCCGGTGATGGCCGACAACCGCAAGGTGCGTGCGCCGAGCCGCGAAGAGATGAAAGACGGGATGGAATCGCTGATCCACCACTTCAAGTTCTTCACCGAAGGGTACATGGTGCCCCCGGGTGAGACCTACGCGGCCGTCGAGGCGCCGAAGGGCGAGTTTGGTATCTACCTGGTTTCCGACGGCGCGAACAAGCCCTACCGCCTGCATTGCCGCGCCCCGGGTTTCGCGCACCTGTCGGCGCTGCCCGAAATGGTCGAGGGTCACATGCTGGCTGACGTGGTCGCCGTGATCGGCACCCAGGACATCGTGTTCGGCGAGGTGGACCGGTGAGCGCGGTGGTCACCGGCAAGGCGTCGCTGCTCACCGAGCACACGCGCCACGAGATCGACGAGTGGGTCGCGCGGTTCCCCGAAGGACGGCAGCGTTCCGCGGTGCTGTCGGCACTGCGCTTCGCGCAGGAACAGAACAACGGGTTCCTGACGCCGGACCTGATGGATGCCGTGGCCGAGTACCTGAAACTGCCACCGATCCATGTGTATGAGGTCGCGACGTTCTATTCGATGTTCGAGACCCGGCCCTGCGGCCGTCACCACGTGAGCGTGTGCACGAACATCTCGTGCATGCTCAACGGGTCGGACCAGATCGTGTCCTATGTCGAGAAGAAGCTCGGCATCCGCACCGGCGAGAGCACCCCGGACGGCCGCATCTTCCTGAAGCGCGAAGAAGAGTGCCTCGCGGCATGCACCGGCGCGCCGATGATGATGGTCGATCACGTCTATCACGAATACCTCACGCCCGAGAAGGTCGACGAGGTTCTGGACAAGCTGAAGTAGCGCATGGGCAAGTGGGACGACAAGCAGAACCTGGTGTGCTTCGAGGCGTTGCAGCACCCGGAACCGTGGAAGATCGACAACTTCCGCAAGAGCGGTGGCTATGAGGCGTGGGAGAAGATCCTCGCCGAGAAGACGCCGCGCGAGACCATCATCGAGACGGTGAAGGCCTCCGGCCTGCGGGGTCGCGGTGGCGCGGGCTTCCCCACCGGCGTGAAGTGGAGCTTCATGCCCCGCAATGCGCCGGGCCAGAAATATGCCGTGTGCAACTCCGACGAGTCGGAGCCCGGCACCTGCCACGACCGCGACATCCTGCGCTACAACCCGCACCAGCTGATCGAGGGCATGGCCATCGGCTGCTACGCGATGGGCGCAACCGTGGGCTACAACTACATCCGCGGCGAGTTCCTCGGCGAGCCGGTGCCGCGCTTCGAGGCGGCGCTGAAGGAAGCCTATGCCGCTGGCCTGCTCGGCAAGGACATCAAGGGCTCCGGCATCGACGTCGACATCTACTGCGCGGTCGGTGCCGGCGCCTACATCTGTGGCGAGGAGACGGCGCTGCTCGAGTCGCTGGAAGGCAAGCAGGGCAAGCCGCGCTTCAAGCCGCCGTTCCCGGCCAATTTCGGCCTCTACGGTAAGCCGACGACGATCAACAACACACAGAGCTATGCCTCCACGCCGACCATCCTGCGCAAGGGCGCCGAATGGTTCGCCTCGCTGGGCGTGGCCAATTCCGGCGGCACGGTGATCTTCTCGGTGTCGGGACATGTCGAGAAGCCGGGCAACTTCGAGCTGCCGATGGGCATCCCGTTCGCCGACCTGCTCGAGATCGCCGGGGGCATCAAGGGCGGCCGCCGCATCAAGGCGGTGATCCCGGGTGGCTCCTCGGTGCCGGTGGTGCCGGGCGAGGTCATGATGAAGACCAACATGGATTACGACTCGCTGCGCGCGGTGGGCTCGGCGATCGGTTCGGCCGCGGTGATCGTGATGGACGAGACCACCTGCATGGTGCGCGTGCTGGAGCGCCTGTCGCGCTTCTACATGTCCGAATCCTGCGGGCAGTGCACGCCTTGCCGCGAGGGCACCGGCTGGCTCAACCGCATGCTCAAGCGCATCCTGGCCGGCCAGGGCCGCCGGGAGGACATCGACCTGCTGGTGCAGGTGGCCAACAAGATCGAGGGCCACACCATCTGCGCGCTGGGCGACGCCGCCGCGTGGCCGGTGCAGAGCTTCATCAAGCATTACCGGCACGAGTTCGAATACATGATCGACCACGGCGGGCGCAGCATCGTCGACGGACAGCGGGAGGCCGCATGAACGCGGTGCCCTCCGATACGGTCACGGTGACCGTCGACGGCGTGGCCGTGCAGGCGAAGAAGGGCGAGATGCTGATCCGCGTCACCGACGCGCAGGGCGTCTACGTGCCGCGCTTCTGCTATCACGACAAGCTGCCGGTGGCCGCCAACTGCCGCATGTGCCTGGTCGAGGTCGAGAAGGCGCCCAAGCCGCTGCCGGCCTGCGCGACGCCCGTGATGGACGGCATGGTGGTGCACACCCGCTCGGCCAAGGCCGTCGCCGCGCAGAAGTCGGTGATGGAATTCCTGCTGATCAATCATCCGCTCGACTGCCCGATCTGCGACCAGGGCGGTGAGTGCGAGCTGCAGGATCTGGCGCTGGGCTATGGCCGCGACGTGTCGCGCTTCGCCGAGCGCAAGCGCGTGGTCAAGGACAAGAACATCGGGCCGCTGGTCTCCACCGACATGACCCGCTGCATCCACTGCACGCGCTGCGTGCGTTTCGGGCAGGAGATCGCCGGTTTCCCCGAGCTGGGCACCAGCTTCCGCGGCGAGAGCAACGAGATCGGCACCTATGTCGAGAAGAGCGTCGACCACGAGCTCTCCGGCAACATCATCGACCTGTGCCCGGTGGGGGCGCTGAACAGCAAGCCGTTCCGCTACCGCGCCCGTGCGTGGGAGATGGCGCAGGCGCCGATGGTGTCGCCGCACGATGGCCTCGGCACGAACCTGTATGGCCACGTTCTGCGCGGCCGGCTGATGCGCGTGGTGCCCCGGCACAACGAGTCGATCAACGAGTGCTGGATCTCCGACCGCGACCGCTTCTCCTATGAGGGCATCTACAGCCCGGACCGCCTGCAGCGCCCGATGGTGCGCGGCGAGGATGGCGGCTGGCGCGAGACCGACTGGCAGAGCGCGCTCGATGCCGCCGCGCGCGGCCTGCGCCAGGCGCACGGCGAGCGACTGGGCGTGCTGGCCGGTGCGTCCGGCACCATCGAGGAATATGCGCTGCTGTCGCAGCTGGCAGACGGCCTCGGCACGGCGAACATCGACCATCGACTGCGCCAGCTCGACTTCACCGCCGACGCCGCCGATCCGGCGCTGCCGTCGCTGGGTGGTGCCATCGCCGATGTGGATCACCTCGAGACGCTGCTGGTGGTGGGCTCGAACCTGCGCCGCGAGCTGCCGCTGCTGGCGCACCGCGTGCGCAAGGCCGCCGTCGCCGGCTGCAAGGTCAGCTTCCTGAACCCGGCGCCGTTTGAATACCTGTTCCCGGTGGCCGCGAACCTGGTCGAGCCGCCCGCCGCGCAGCTGGCGCAGCTCAACGCGCTGCTGTCGGTGGCGGGCGTCGGCGCAGTGGGCAGTGCCATCGCGACCGTGACCGACGCGCATCGGGCCATCGTCGCGAGCCTGCACGATGGCCGGCGCAAGGCCATCTGGCTTGGCGCGCTGGCGCTGCGTCATCCGCAATATTCCGCGCTGCGCACGGCGGTGACGCGCCTGGCCGAGGCCACCGGTGCCCAGGTTGGCGTGCTCGCCGAAGGCGGCAATGCCGCCGGCGCGCACCTTGCCGGCGTGCTGCCGCATCGCGCCGCGGGCGGCGTGCCGCGCCAGAAGGGCGGCCTGCATGCCGGCACGATGCTGTCGCAGCCGCTGGATGCCTACCTGCTGTGGGACCTCGAACTGGCCGACACGCTGCATCCGGCCGCGGCCGACACGCTGCGCGCGGCGAAGTTCGTCGTCGCCGCCACGCCGTTCGACAGCGAGGAGCTGCGGTCGGTGGCCCATGTGCTGCTGCCCATCGGCACCTTCGCCGAGACTTCGGGCACCTATGTGAACCTCGAGGGCCAGTGGCAGAGCTTTGCCGGCGCCGGCCAGCCGGTGGGCGAGTCGCGCCCGGGCTGGAAGGTGCTGCGCGTGCTGGGCAACCTGCTCGAGCTGCAGGGATTCGAGGCGATGTCATCCGACGAGGTGCGTGACGCGCTGCGGGTGCTGGTGGAGCGCAATGCGCGTCCGCTGGTCACGACGCCCGCCAATCTCGGCGCAATCGGCGACGGGCCGGTGACGGTCACCGACGTGCCGATGTACCAGAGCGATGCCATCGTGCGCCGCTCCGCGCCGCTGCAGCGCACGCGTGAGGCGCGCAACCTGCGCCGCATCTACGGCGAAGCGGGGGCCTGAGGGCAATGATCGAGTTCTGGGAAACCCTGCCGTCTTTCGTGCGCTCGACCGTGTGGATCCTCGCGGTCACCATCACGCTGATCCTGTGCGTGGCTTACCTGACCCTGTGGGAGCGCAAGCTGATCGGCTGGATGCAGGTGCGTCGCGGCCCGAATCGCGTGCGGCTGCTCGGCATCCTGCCCGGCATGGGCCAGCCGTTCGCCGACGTGATCAAGCTGCTCATCAAGGAAGTGATCGTGCCGCGCCAGGCCAACGGCGTGCTGTTCCGGCTGGCGCCGGCCCTGGCGCTGATCCCGGCCTTCGCGCTGTGGGCGGCCGTGCCGATCGCGCCGGGCTTCGCGATCGCCGACATCGACGCCGGCCTGCTCTACATCCTGTCGCTGACCTCGGTGGGCGTCTATGGCGTGATCCTTGCCGGCTGGGCCTCGAACTCGAAGTACGCCTTCCTCGGGGCGATGCGCTCGGCGGCGCAGATCGTCGCCTATGAGATCGCGATGGGCTTCGCGCTGGTAGGCGTGCTGATGGCCTCCGGCAGCCTGAACCTGGGCGAGATCATCGCGCAGCAATCCGGCGGCTTCCTGTCGTGGAACTGGTTCTGGCTGTTTCCGCTGTTCATCGTCTATTTCATCTCGGGCGTCGCCGAGACCAACCGCGCGCCGTTCGACGTGGCCGAGGGCGAGTCGGAGATCGTCGCCGGCTTCCACGTCGAATACTCCGGCGCCGGCTTCGCGATGTTCTTCCTGGCCGAATACGCGAACATGATCCTGATCGCGGCCCTGACCGCGGTGTTCTTCTTCGGCGGCTGGCAGAGCCCGCTGCATGGCTACCTGCCGGCCGATGCCGCGCTGTTCCAGGTGCCGGTGCTCGGCACGCTGCTGAACGATGGCACGCACTGGTTCCTGCTGAAGATCTTCCTGTTCCTGTGTGTCTTCCTGTGGCTGCGCGCGACCTTCCCGCGCTACCGCTATGACCAGATCATGCGCCTGGGCTGGAAGGCGCTGATTCCCGTGACCATCGTGTGGATCTTCGCCGAGATGCTGATGGCCTATTTCAAGGTCGGACCCTGGAGCGCCTGATGTCGTTGTCCAGCTTCATCAAGACTTTCACGCTGTCGGAGCTGCTGGCCGGCATGCGCGTGACCTGGGGCACGCTGTGGCGGCGCAAGGTCACGCTCGAATACCCCGACGAGAAAACCCCGCAGTCGGTGCGCTACCGCGGCCTGCATGCGCTGCGCCGCTACCCGAACGGCGAGGAGCGCTGCATCGCGTGCAAGCTGTGCGAGGCGGTGTGCCCGGCACTGGCGATCACCATCGATTCGGACACCAGCGCCGACGGCACCCGCCGCACGACGCGCTATGACATCGACCTGTTCAAGTGCATCTACTGCGGCCTGTGCGAGGAAGCCTGTCCGGTGGACGCCATCGTCGAGACACGCATCCACGAATTCCACATGGAACATCCCGGCGAGAACGTGATGTCCAAGGACAAGCTGCTGGCCGTCGGAGAGCGCTACGAGGCGATGATCAACGCCGACAAGGCCGCGGACGCGAAGTACCGCTGAAGGCGAGGGGAGAGAACAACTTGCTGGTCCAGATCCTCTTCTATGCCTTCGCGCTGGTGCTGCTCGCCGCGGCCATCGGCGTCATCGGGCTGAGGAATCCCGTGCACAGCGCGCTGTGCCTGGTGCTCACATTCTTCTCGGCGGCCGCGATCTGGCTGCTGCTCGAGGCGGAGTTCCTCGCCATCGTGCTGGTGCTGGTCTATGTCGGCGCGGTGATGGTGCTGTTCCTGTTCGTGGTGATGATGCTCGACGTGAACGTCGAGGCGATGCGCAGCGGTTTCACGCGGCATTTCTGGCTGGGCGTGATCACCGCGCTGGTGGTGGTGGCCGAGATCGTCGGCGTCATCGTGGCCAGGGGATTCGGCGGCGACCTGGACATGGGCGGTACCTTCGAGCCCACCAGTGTGGATGCCAGCAATACCACCGAGCTCGGCACCGCCCTCTACACCCGCTATCTCTACCCGTTCGAGCTGGCCGCAGTGCTGCTGCTGGTGGCGATCATCGCCGCCATCGTGCTGACCATGCGCCACCGGCGCGGCCTGAAGGTGCAGGATGTCGGCGCGCAGATCGCCGTGCGCCGCGAAGACCGCGTACGCGTGCTGAAGATGCCTGCAGAGAGGGGCGAATGATCACGCTGCAACACCTGCTGGTGCTCTCCGGCCTGCTGTTCGCGATCGCGGTGGCCGGCATCTTCATCAACCGCAAGAACCTGATCCTGCTGCTGATGTGCGTCGAGCTGCTGCTGCTGGCCGCGAACATGAACTTCGTCGCGTTCTCGCGCTACCTGGGCAACATCGATGGCCAGGTGTTCGTGTTCTTCGTGCTGACCGTGGCGGCGGCCGAGGCCGCCATCGGCCTTGCCATCCTGGTGGTGCTGTTCCGCCAGCGCCAGAGCATCAACGTGGCCGACATCGGCACGCTCAAGGGTTGAACGACGTGGGCCTGAATCCGAACCTGCTGCTTGCCATCGTGCTCCTGCCGCTGCTCGCCGCGGCCATCGCCGGCCTCGGCGGCCGCTGGGTGGGACGCACCGTGGGCGCCGGCCTGACCATCGCGGGCGTCGCGATCTCCTGCCTGCTGTCGCTGATCGTGCTCAAGCAGGTGGCATTCGACGGGGCGCCGGTGTTCAACGAGTCGGTGTACACCTGGCTGGTCAGCGACGGCATCCGCATGGAAGTCGGCTTCCTGGTCGACTCGCTCACCGCGATGATGATGGCGGTGGTCACCTTCGTCTCGCTGTGCGTGCACATCTACACGCTGGGCTACATGCGCGATGACCCCGGCTTCACCCGCTTCTTCAGCTACATCAGCCTGTTCACGTTCGCGATGCTGATGCTGGTGATGGCCAACAACTTCATGCAGCTGTTCTTCGGCTGGGAAGCGGTGGGCCTGGTGTCCTACCTGCTGATCGG
>CAYQJU010000105.1:0-7838 GCA_964417875.1 uncultured Steroidobacteraceae bacterium | reverse complement strand
ACGGCAGCGGCCAGGTCGGCCGCAACTACATGCGGCACACGATGACGATGATCGCTGGCGTGATGCCCGGCGAGGTCCACGCCTACAAGGGCACCCAGACTGCCGGCGTCATCCGCGACGAGGTCAGGCACGACACCCGGCGCGGCTTTGCCGGCGGCTACCAGCTGCACACCCTGAGCTTCGGGCCGGACCAGGTCGCCAACATCCTCAGTCCCGGCGGTTGGGGCAAGGACTTCGCGGCGCTGGTGCGTAAATTCAGCAACCTGGCGTTCATGATCACGACGGGAGAAGACCCGCCGCAGCAGAGCAACCGCATCACCCTGCATCCCACCGAGACCGACCGGTTCGGAATCCCGGTCGCCGTGGTGAGCTACCGGTTCCACGACAACACCCGCGCCATGAACAAGCACGCGCAGGAGCGGGCCGGTGCGTTGTATCGATCGCTGGGTGCAACCGAGATCTTCACCGCCACGCACTTCGCTGCTACCCACAACATGGGCACCGCGCGGATGGGCAATGATGCAGCCTCCAGCGTGTGCAACAAGTGGGGCCAGACGCATGAGGTGCCCAACCTGTTCGTGTCCGACGGAAGCCTGTTCGTCACGTCAGGATCGGCCAACCCCACCTTGACCATCATTGCGCTGGCCCTGCGGCAATCGGAATACCTGATGGAACAGCTGCGCAGCGGCGCGTTGTAGGCAGGCGTACCGTGGTTCACGGCGCGCCTGCCCCGCCAAGGCGTCCGCTCCGCGTTACTGCAGGCGCCGGATGATGGGAATGTACGTCGGTTGCGACGTGCTGCCGTTGTGGCCCAGGGTCACCGTCGCGCCGGCGGGAAAGCGTTTGCGATACAGGTTGTAGACGATGTATCCGATGGGTGGCGTGCCCCAGGAACGCATCGTCAATCCTGTCGCTGTCCAGTCTTCCAGCCAAGCGGGAAGTGCGACCGTCCGCTCGTCCAGCGCGATGTAGACATCGGATTCCTCCCTGACCTGGAAGGTTGCGAGGAGATGCCCGGTAAAGGCCTTTGAAGTCGCGGCGGTCTGGATCCAGGTCGCCCCGTGCAGGATGGCGGGAACCGACTCGGTTTCATACGTGCGGTCGGCATAGGGAGAACTCATCCAGGGCTCGCCCGGAAGGTCGGTTCGCACGCTCCACAGCGCCGAGCCCGGCGCGGCTTCGTTGACCTGCAGCGCGGAGATGTCGACCAGTGCCTGCACCTGGATGTCATCGAAACTGGCGGCATCATTGTAGCTTCCGACCCCGACGGCTCCGCTCGGAAAGGTCGAGTCGCTCACGGTGAGATAGTCCTGGCCATCGAACCGGATGCGGATCTGGCTATCCAGGTGCCGGATTTCCACTTCGTGGAATTCATTGTCCGTGAAGCTGTCGCGCGGCGCCCGGGCGATGCGCTGGCGCACGCCGTTCACCACCTTGAACAGCTCGTTGTTGTCCCGGTAGCGGCTGAACATCATGTAGTAGTAGTTCGAATCGTCCTGGTAGCCGAAGATCACCACGTAGTCGGCAGCCGAGTACGGGCTGAGGGTTTCGTCGCTGCGCGCCTTCAACGTGAGGAGCATGTTGTCGTACCGGTACTGGCCCACCAGCGCGTACTCGCCTGGCCGGTCGCCGGACTGGCTGGCGTAGTCGGAGGTGTTGATGGTGTAGGCACCATTGGTGATGCCCCAGCGCTGCGGCGTCAGTTCAATCCAGTTGCCGCGATGGCCAAGGCAAGGGTCGGCATCGCTGAACTGATATGAAGTGCTCGCCGCGTCGGTGTCCCAGACGCGGGTGTCGTCCACCGCGATCCCCGCATCGATGGCGGACAACCCCACGGGGGAATTGTCCTGCGGAATCAGCTGCGCCACCGGCTGCCATTGGCCGAAGCCTGCGCGGCTGTACAGATGCAGCTTGCCGGACCGCCGCCACAGTGAGTAGAAGTCCGGGTTCCGGTTGGGAAAACTGTGCCCGGTATGGACCAGCGCCAGGTCGCGCTGCGCGTCGAACCGAACGGTCACGGGTGCATCGGCGGTACATGAGGGCCGCAGCGATGTGGTCTCCACATGCTGTCCGGACGCATCGAGTTCATAGATCACGTCGTTGATGGCCAGCACCCGGCGCGGACCGACTGCGATGCGCGGGGCCGGCGGAGTGACGCTGACGACACCGGCCCGCCCTGGCGCCGGGGCCACCTTCACATCCTCGAGGCGTTGCCACTCGCCCTGCAGATCGCGTTCGTAAAGGGCAGCGGTGGGCAGCGTCCTGTCCCGATTGCTCGGAACGAACGAGTACGAACCACCGAAGGCGGCGAAACCATCATGAATGTCGACTCGCTCGCCGGGAGATTCGCCGTCCGTGGCGCCATCCCACACCGAGGGCAGGTTTTCCCATGTCGCAGGCCATGTGCCATCTTCGTTCCGGGTCAGCGCGACAACGCCCCCGCCAGCCCTGCCATTGACGATGCTGGTGCCGTCGAAGGCGAAATAGAGTCCCCTGCCCCCCAGGTTGTTCAAATCCAGCGTCTGCGCCCAGTTGCCGCCCACGCGCTCGAATGCGTGCATGCCTACTTGCCAGCTCAGCTCAGGTGAACCGCAGTAATGCACCCTCCAGTGGTTCGCGATGAGCGTGCTTCCCTCAATGTCGACCTGCCTGCCGAACAGCTGGCATTCACCCCCTGAAATGGATTGCAGCCACGCGGTCTGCACCCATGCGCCGCCAGGCGGGCGTTCGAAGACGTGTACCGCGCCCGCCTCGTCTGCAAGACTTCCGTCCGTGGGCGCTCCAAGGACGATGGTGTTGCCATCGATCGCCTCGGACTCGATCTGCGCCGACGGTGCAGGTTGCAATGTGTGTTGATGCAGGATGACCGGCATTTCCGCGGCGGCAAGCGATGCGGCACCGAGTGTCGAGCAGAGAAATGCCTTGCCGGTAAGCCGCGCGGGCTTGTGCCGTCGGCACGGATCCCGATCCTGGTGGTGGTCAAACATCGAATCCTCCCGCCCTGGAGCTGACGTGATCCATCCCGGCGCGGGGAACGTTACGGGAGCGGGTCACTGCTGCTGCGTAGGAATATGGCTTTCGGGGGTGTAAGACACCGACAGGTGCCCATCTGGTGCGGCTTTCCGGCCCTGGAAGGCTTGCGTCGGCATCCGCCCATGGCAGTTCGAGGTCGGATTCACTGTTCCGGCAGCGTCCCGTCTCGTAGCCTGCGAAGCCCCTGCAGGTCTCTCGCGGAACTGCTACGCGATGCGGCAGTGGTCCATCACAGTACTTGTGACATCAC
This sequence comes from uncultured Steroidobacteraceae bacterium, assembly GCA_964417875.1. GTDB lineage: Bacteria > Pseudomonadota > Gammaproteobacteria > Steroidobacterales > Steroidobacteraceae > ZC4RG30. The sequence goes on along the minus strand of CAYQJU010000105.1, from coordinate 4,555 downwards.
CCTTGCCCGGCCGGCCCTGAAGGATTGCGGAACTCGCGCAAACTGGTTTCGATGAAATCCAACGCCTCTGGCTGAACCAGTCCCTCGAATTTCGATCACTGTCCGACGGTGCGCCTCACACCGGAAATCCAGCAGTGCCTGGCGCGTGATCCCTTGGGCGATGCGATGGAGTACCTGAAGAGCTTCGCGCCCACACAGCTGGAGCGGGTCCTGGGTTCGGCCTACCTGTCGGAAACCCGCAGCAGCTACGCGCTGGAGGGGGAAGCGCCGGGCGCCTGGTTTTCTATCCGTCAACGACCATGGCTTCGCGCCGGCCCCCGACGCTGCAAGCTGAGCCACGACGTTTCGACAGAACGTGCCATTGCATTTGGCGGTACATCTTGCCGATCTCCGGACACAGCGTCTGGCGGATGCATGAAGTCGCAGCCAGCAGGGGATTCCTCCAGAGAGGACATCGCCCTGAAGAAGTATTCGAAGGATTCTGGCTGGCGCAGAAATCCGGATGGTTTAGCCTGCGATTGCCGCCGTCCGATGATCACTCACCAGATGACGGCAACCTGACTGCGATCAAGGCGCCTTGCCGCGCATCTCCTGCAGCGCCTCGTTCATCTTGAACAGCACGATCAGCAATTCGCACCAGATGCGCGCACCGATCGCGCCGCCGACGATGATGAGGATACCGGTGATGAACCGGCCGAACGTGAAGCCCCCGAATCCGGTGAACCAGGTGCCGATGCCGGTGATGAGCGCCCCGAACAGCAGCAGCCAGTAGACCAGGGTGATTACCTTCGGAGTCAGCATGCTGTCGAAGAAGAGTATCTGTCTCATGGGAAATCCTGCGAGTTGTTGTTGTTGATAGAGCGCAGCGGATTCACGGCTGCGTTCGGGTTGTCCGGAGAATCATGACACGGCGGATACGGCGGCGCCACCGGACCATCGCATCCCGCATCCGGCGGATATGCATGAGGTTTCATTGACGACTCTACAGCTCCTTCGAAATCGTATCCATGGGCTGAGTGGGCCCGCCACCCAGTGGATTGATCACTCCAGCGTCGCAGACGCAAGCAAATCACCATTGGCCTTCAGCGATGGCAGCGTGAAGGAGGCGTACTCCCTCATCGCCTGATTGTGGGCTGCGTCCTTCAAGTAGGCTTCAAACAGAGGCACGGCACTGGAGGCTTTCATAATCTTTAGGACCTCCTCCGGAGTCGCCGATCGCATCGTCCAGGTGAAATGATTGTCGGAGGAGAGGTCATACCTCAAACCTTCAGGGCGAACGAGCGCCCGGTCATTGGCCATCGAAAGTTCAGCTGCGGCCTTGTCGTAAACGTTCGCAACCTGTTGCGCAACACGCTGCAAAGCACCAACTTTCGACGTGAGGCCGCTGTTGGCCATACCTTGCATGAAATTCATGTGTCGATACGCCGCGTCGACAAACTCGCGATCGCGAGCTGCGGCTTCGCCGCCAGTAGAAAGGCGGGGGGTCTGCGCCTCCGCGAAGGCTGTCACGACGGCGCCGGATCCGCCGGCCGACTCAGCCGCGACATCCTCTCCGACCGAGTTGCGATCTCCGCAAGCCGTCACCAACACACAACCAAGTGTCGCGATCAGGACAACCCGTGAACGTCGCGCCAGTTCCTTTACGCTCATACCAGGAAACCTCCTTGACTCTTTGGCATACCTTGCTTTTTCTGGGCTTGTGCAACGAATCGCTCGGTTCCACGGCTTCTGCACCACCCTGCCAACTCCTCGAAGTTACCTTGAGCTTGGCCGATCGGTGCACGATCCGGCGATAACTCGCTCGCCTTCCTCGAACGCGGCCCGTGTGCAACTCGCCGCTCTTGAAGTCCCTCCAGTCTGTCCGGAATTCAAAGGAAGTCGACAAGCTGCATGCCTAATGTCGAATCCCGCGTTGCCACAGCGATCCCGCCAATGGCAAGCAGGATCGCTGCGTTCAGCGTGAAAGTGCTCGCCAAGAACGCGCCCGCGTATCGCGAAACGCTTGCGTGGTTGGGGTGAATCCGCGGGCGCACGATGGCGGCGGCGACCACCAGACCTGGAAGCTGCGACAGAAGGAAGGCTGCAAGAAGTCGCGGTAATCCGTTATCGACGACCGCCCAATTTCCCAGCGAAGCGGGGTCCTGCATAATGTGGTAGTAAACCCTCAGCAGCGGCGAGAAAGTGCCGAGCACGAACTGGATCAGCATCGTGATGCCCAGCCACGCCAGCAGGGCGAGGAAGCCCGCTGCATAAGCCCTGGAGTAAGGCACCCGGGAGGCGGCGATGCGGCCATAGACCCAGAGGCACAGTCCGGCAACCAGGGCACCGAAGACGGCAAAGAAAAACGCGACCGCTCCGTAGGTGAAGAACAGCGTGACGATTTCCTCGAAAGACGTCCGGCGAAGCCTCTCAGCCGCCAACAGCGCGACAACAATGGCAAACCCGACCGCACTGATTACAGCCGCAAGGCTGACAATGCACGCCGTGAGAAATCCGACGACGCCCCGGTAGTGCCGTGGCAGCGTGACCACGAGCATGGTTGCACAAGCCAGCAACGCTGGAAGTTGCACGGGCAGCATCAGGACAATATCGCCGAACGTCGGATATTTGAGGTCTTCCCAGGAGTTGGCCGTGTCCCAGCGGGTGCCGCCAACCAACATGCTCGCGAGCAGCTCTGATCCGCTCAAGGCGATCAAGGCGATGGTTCCGGCGAGCACCGCAATCCACGCCACGATCCCGCGGAACGCGGCACGATACGCCATGCTGTAGGAAACCTTCCCGCCGGAACAGAAGGCCCTGGTGAGCAGCAGGATGACCGCCCCACCTGCGATCGCGCCAACCGCGGCAGCAGCGAATCCAAGTCCCACGAGCACGATCAGGACCAACAGGGCTCCTGCCGTACCGCCTATGGCAGTCGTCGCCTTGATCGAGGCGTCATCTGAATCGGTATACACGGTGCTTCTATTGTCGGTTTTCTCGCCCGGCGAGCGTTAACCTAGCAGGTCACGCCGTGTTGCGTGCGCAATGGGCACCCATGACTTATAGATTCGAAGTGAACCCGGAGAGCAATACAAGGTGCACTGCGCTCATGGAGGAGCTGTCACCTCGGTGCTGTGCTCGCACAGGTGCGTTCTCGCCACTGTGGCACGCGGCCGTGTCATCAGCGCAGTGGCGCCGATGAACAGTCGCAGGCGGCAACGAGCGAACCTGAAATGAGCAACAGACATGAGCGCGCGCCATGGGGCGAGCTATTGGCCCCCGCGCTGCTGTCCAGGCTGGCGATCATTCTGCTTGGGGTGTGGATCAACGCCGCCGACGCGCTGGTCACCACCACGATCATGCCAAGCGTGGCTGCCGACATTGGCGGCTATGCGGCATTCAGCTGGGCGGTGGCCGGCTTCCTGATCGGATCGGTGGTCGCCAGCGCCAGCGCCGGACGGCTGGCGGAAATTTTCGGCATCGGCCGCGCTTCGGCGGTCGCCGGCCTGATCTTCGCAGTCGGCTGTGTGGCGGATGCGCTCGCGACGGGGATGGAGCTGTTCCTCGCCGGACGCCTGGTCCAGGGCATGGGCAGCGGCTGGTTCAGCGGCTTCGCCATGGTCGCCATTGCGCAGCTCTTCCCCCGCCGCCAACTGGCGCGCGTGTTCGCGATCGTTTCCGGCGTGTGGGGTGTGGCGACACTGGTGGGGCCAATGATCGGCGGCCTGTTGGCCGCCACCGGGCATTGGCGCGTGGTGTTCTGGGCCTTCGCCGCGCAGGCGCTGCTGTTCGCCGCGCTCGCACCGCGCGCATTCGGCAATGCCGACACCAGGACACTGCGCGGACGGGTGCCGCTGCCCCAGCTCGGACTCATCGCGCTGGGCATTGCCGCCATCGCGCTGGCCGACCGGTTCCACAGTGCGCTGGCGGCGCTTGCAACCATTGCGTCTGGCCTGGCCGTGCTCGGCGGCGTGCTCTGGTTCGACCGCCGCGCCCCCGTCCCGCTGCTTCCGCGCCAGGCTTCGAATCCGCTCAGCGTGATCGGCGCGGGCTACCTGGCGGTCTTTGCGCTGGCCGCGGCTGCGATGCCGTTCAACATCTATGTGCCGCCGATCGTCCAGCAACTGCTTGGCCTGACGCCGCTCGAAGCGGGTTATGTCGTCGCGATGTCCGCGCTGGCCTGGACGCTGGCGGCCTTCGCGGTCGCCAACGTGCGTGACGGCCACGAGCGAATCCCCGTCATCCTGGGCGCGGCGATGATCGCGGGCGGCGTCGCGTTGCAGGCGCTGTTCGTGCCGTCTGCGACCCTGCTGGCCATCGTCGTCGCCGGCGTGGTGATGGGGCTGGGGTTCGGTCTCTCTTCGAGCCTGATAAACCGGCGCGCGATCATTCATCTGACCGCTGAAGAGGAAGCCATCGGCAGCGCGGCATTGATGACGATGCGGCAGGTAGGCGGCGCGTTGGGCGCGGCGCTGGCCGGCGTCGCCGCCAACCGGGCTGGCTTCGGTGATGGCCTGACTGACGCGACTGCCATGGCGACAGCGCGTACGGTGTTCCTTGCCGCGATACCCATCGC
>CAYQJU010000104.1:0-7872 GCA_964417875.1 uncultured Steroidobacteraceae bacterium | reverse complement strand
TGGTGGCCACCGACACGCTGTCGAAAACCGCGTCGACCGCGACGCCTGCAAGCCGCGCACGCTCGTGCAGCGGCACGCCGAGCTTCTCGTAGGTGGCCAGCAGTTTCGGGTCCACCTCGTCGAGGCTCTTCGGCGCATTCTTCGCGATCTTCGGCGCGGAGTAATAGGAGATCGCCTGGTAGTCGATGGGCGGATAGTGCGCGCGCGCCCAGTGCGGCTCCTTCATCGTCAGCCAGCGCTCCAGCGCACGCAGGCGCCAGTCGAGCATGAACTGCGGCTCGTTCTTCTTCGCCGAGATGAAGCGGATGGTTTCCTCATCGAGGCCCGGCGGCAGCGTGTCCGACTCGATGTCGGTGACGAAGCCATGCTGGTAGCCGCGTGCGAGGACGGCGGAAAGTTGCGGATCAGTGCTCATCGAACATCCTGTCGGTTCGTGCCGGCGACCACGCCGTTGCGCAGCCGCACATCGAACATGGCGAAGTGGCGGGGATTGCTTTCAAGACCGGCCAGTTCCGCCAGCGAGATCTCCTCGAGCGACTGGCAGATGGCCTGGTTGATGCGCTGCCAGCCGAATCCCACGCTGCAGCTGGCCTGCAGGTCGCAGCGGCTGTGCTCGCCGGTGGCGCACTCGGTGAGCGCCAGCGGTCCTTCCAGTGCATCGAGAATCGCCGCGGCGCTGATCTGGCGGGCGGGCCGCGCCAGGCGGTAGCCGCCGCGCAGGCCGCGGGTGGATTCCACCAGCCCGGCGCGCTGCAGCTGCTTGAGCAGCTTGCTCACCGTGGGCAGCGCCAGGTGGCACTGGCGCGCAAGGTCCGCGGCGGCGCGGCGGCCGGCGTCATCGCGCGCCAGCGTGGCCAGCAGCACGGTGGCATAGTCCGTCAGTTTGCTGATGCGTAACACAGGGCTCTCGGGATGGGGGAGGGATACAGGACAATTTTAGTCCCATATGGTCCGCCTGTCATCGTCCGGTGGTTTGCCTCCCGCCAGTAGGCCCCCTAACATTCGCTTCCCGCATGCCAGACCTCATCCAAGGACAATCAATGAGCAATTTCGAGCAGCAGGCCGCGAAGATCCGCAACCAGCCGGGGTTCATCGCCGCGCTGGACCAGAGCGGCGGCAGCACGCCGAAGGCCCTGAAGCTCTATGGCGTGGCCGAAAGCAGCTATTCGGGCGAGGCGCAGATGATGGACCTGATCCATGCAATGCGCTCGCGCATCATCACCAGCGAAGCCTTCGGCGGCAATCGCATTGCCGGGGCCATCCTGTTCGAAGCCACGATGGACCGTGACATCCAGGGCGTGCCGACCGCCGAGTTCCTGTGGACCCGCAAGCAGGTGGTGCCCTTCCTGAAGATCGACAAGGGACTGGCCGATGAGGCCAACGGCGTGCAGCTGATGAAGCCGATGCCGACGCTCGATGCGCTGCTGGCGCGGGCGAAGGCCAAGGGCATCTTCGGTACCAAGGAGCGTTCGGTCATCAAGCAGGCCAATGCGGAGGGCATCCGCGCCGTGGTGGCGCAGCAGTTCGAAGTGGCCCGCCAGGTTCTGGGGCACGGACTGGTGCCCATCGTCGAGCCGGAGGTGGACATCCACTGCCCGGACAAGGCCGGCGCCGAGAAGCTGCTGAAGGCCGAAATCATCCAGGAACTGGACCGGCTGCCGGAAAACCAGCGGGTGATGCTGAAGCTCACGCTGCCGGAGGCCGACAACTTCTACCGCGAGCTGGTGGACCACCCGCGCGTGCTGAAGGTGGTGGCGCTGTCCGGCGGTTATTCTCGCGAGGAGTCCAATGCCCGCCTGGCCCGGCAGAACGGCATCATCGCCAGCTTCTCGCGCGCCCTCACCGAGGGGCTGACGGCCCAGCAGTCGGATGCCGAGTTCAACGCGGCGCTCGACCAGTCGATCGAGAGCATCTTCCAGGCTTCGAAGACCTGATCCTCGCCGTGAACGTCAGCGAGGCGTCAGCGACCCCTGTGGTCGAGGTCCGCGGGGTCCGCTACCGCGCCGGGCCGCGGCAGATCTTCGATGGGCTCGACCTGACGGTGCGCCAGGGCAGCATCACCGCGGTGATGGGGCCCAGCGGCACCGGCAAGACCACGCTGCTGCGCCTGCTGACCGGGCAGGTGCAGGCCAGTGCCGGCAGCGTGCGTGTGCTCGGCCGTGAAGTCGGCAGCCTGGCGGGCAGGGAGCTGTTCGCGCTGCGGCGGCGGCTGGGCGTGCTGTTCCAGAACGGCGCCCTGCTCACCGACATGAACGTGTTCGAGAACGTCGCCTTCCCGGTGCGCGAGCATGCCCGCCTGCCAGAGCCGGTGCTGCGCCGGCTGGTGATGATGAAGCTCGAGGCCGTGGGCCTGCGCGGCGCGGCCGACATGATGCCCCAGGAGCTCTCCGGCGGCATGGCCCGCCGCGTCGCATTGGCGCGCGCCATCGTGCTCGATCCGGAAGTGCTGATCTACGATGAGCCCTTCGTCGGCCTCGACCCGGTGTCGATGGGCGTGGTGGTGCGGCTGATCAAGCACCTGAACGATGCACTGGGCATCACCAGCATCGTGGTGTCGCACGATGTGGCCGAGGTGGGCAGCATCGCCGACTACAGCTACCTGCTCGATGCGGGGCGCGCGATCGCCGAAGGCACCACCGAAGAGCTCGCCGCCAGCGATAATCCGGCCGTGCGCCAGTTCATGCTGGGCGCCGTGGAGGGGCCGGTGTCCTTCCACTATCCGGCCGGCGACTACCTGCAATCGCTGCTCGATGGCGCGGACCTTGCGACACCGAAACCGCGCCGCGGCGTAACGCGCGTGGCGGCGAATGAGGCCGGCGGGGAACCACGATGAACGCGCTGCAGAACATCGGCGCGGTCACGCTGTTCCTGCTGCGGCTGCTGGCCGCCTGCGTGCCGGCGCTGAAACGCCCGTCGCTGATCGTGCGCCAGGTCTACAACAGCGGCGCACGCTCGCTGATCATCATCATGCTGTCGGGGCTGGTGGTCGGCATGATCATGGGCCTGGCGTTTTCCGACATGCTGGCGCGCTTCGGCAGCGAATCGGCGCTGGGCGTGGCCGCGGGCCTTGCGCTGCTGAAGGAGCTGGGGCCGGTGCTCACCGCGCTGCTGTTCGCCGGCCGCGCCGGCACCTCGCTGGCTTCCGAGATCGGCCTGATGCGCGCCACCGACCAGCTCACCGCAATGCAGGTGATGGCGGTGGATCCGATGCGTTATGTCGCCGCGCCGCGCTTCCTCGGCGGCATCATCGCGATGCCGCTGCTGGTGTGCATCTTCAACATCCTGGGCCTGTTCGGCGCGCAGCTGATCGGCGTGTCGGTGAAGGGGGTCGACTCGGGCACCTTCTGGTCGCAGCTGCAGAACAGCGTCGGCCTGGGCGATGTGAGCGAGGGACTGGTCAAGGCCATGGTGTTCGGCGCCACCTGCACGCTGCTGGCCGTCTTCAACGGCTATCACGCGCAGCCCACCGCCGAGGGCGTAGGACTGGCCACCACCCGCACGGTGATTTCCTCCTCCGTGCTGGTGCTGTTGTTTGACTATATGCTGACGGCTGCTTTCCTGTGATGTATTGGTGCGATGCATTAAGCAGCCATTCAGCGCTACACCGGAGAATGCAAGCATGAAGAACGAACGCAGCCTCGAGATCGGCACCGGCCTTTTCGTGCTGCTGGGCTTTGCGGCCCTGGCCTTCCTGACCACGCAGCTGCCGGGCAGCAAGCTCGGCCTGCTGTCGCAGGCCGCCGGCTACCAGGTTACCGCCCGCTTCGAGAATGTGGCCGATCTGCAGGCTGGCGCGCCGGTGAGCATGGCCGGCGTCACCGTCGGGCGCGTCACCTCGGTGGGTTTCGATTCGACGGACTACAAGGCCGTGGTGCAGATGAGCATCGACCGCGGCTATGACCGCATCCCCGATGACAGCTGGGCGAACATCGAGACCGCGGGCCTGCTGGGGGCCAAGTATGTGGCGCTGGATGCCGGGGCTTCCGAAACCTATCTGGATCAGGGCAGTCTGATCGAGAATACGCAGTCCGCCATGGTGCTCGAGAAGCTCATCAATCGCCTGTTCTCGGCCTTTGCCGGCCGCGGCAGCAATGAGGAGGAATGAGATGCAACCGACCTTCCTGACCCGCCGCGCGGGCCTGCTGGGTGCGCTGCTGCTGGCGCTGGCGCCGCTGGGCGTGGCCCAGGCGCAAGCCATCGACAACAGCTCGCCGCAAAAGCTGGTCCAAACCAGCGCCCAGGCGCTGCTGGAGAACCTCGACGCCAACCGCGCCGCGTACCGCAGCGACATCAAGAAGCTCTATGCGGTCATCGACGAGAAGTTCCTGCCGCATGTCGATGTGCAATATGCCGCCCAGCAGGTGCTGGGCAAGCACTGGCGCACGGCCACGCCCGAGCAGCGCAAGCGCTTCGTCGACGCCTTCTACCAGTCGATGCTGACCAGCTATGGCGACGCGCTGCTCGAATTCACCGCCGAGAACCTGCGCATCAAGCCCTTCCGCGGCGATGCGGATGCGCAGCGGGCCACCGTCGACACCGAGATCCGCCGCTCCAATGGCTCGCCGGTGGCGGTGTCCTATGGCCTGCGCAAGACCGCTTCGGGCTGGAAGGTCTGGGACGTGGTGATCGAGGGCATCAGCTATGTGCGCAGCTTCCGCGAGGACTTCGGCCTGGAGATCGACCAGAAGGGCCTGGAGTCACTGCTGACGCGCCTGGAATCCGGGCAGGTCAAGGTCCGCAAGCCGTGAGCGAGGCCGGCACCTCTCAGCTGGCCGACCGCGGCCAGGGCCAGTGCGTGCTGTCCGGTCCGCTGACGCTGCCCGGCCTGCCCTGGCTGTGGAAGGAACTGGAGACCACCGGCCTGCTGGTGAACGCGCGCGAGGCTGATCTTTCCGCCGTTCAGGAGGCGGACAGCGCCGGGCTTGCACTGCTGATGGCCTGGCGGGCGCATTGCCTGAAGCAGGGCGGCAACCTGGCCTTCCTCGGCGTGCCACAGAAGCTCCTGGCGCTGGCCCGCCTGACCGGCGCCGAAGCTGCGCTTTCCGGCGCTGCCTGAGGCCTGCCGCGCGCTCGCCGGGCCCTTACTGCGCGCCGGGAGTGGTCGCCGCAGGGTCGGTCGGTTCCCCGGTGTCGGCTGATTCCCCCGCCGTGCCCGCAGCTTCAGCATCGGCGCCGGATTCACCGGCCGCCGCCTCGCCGCCCACCGGCAGCTCTTCTTCCTCGTCGAATTCATAGATCTCGAAGTCGTCGGCCGCTGCCGATGCGGTGCCGTCGCTGACCTGGAACTCGCGCCGCTGCAGGTAGGCGTTGCGCATGAAGACATAGGGATCGAACGAGCGCGCCAGCAGTTCGTCGGTGCCGAGCAGTCCGGCACGGGTGTCGATCAGGCTGGCTACGGTGAGGCTGAACTTCACCCAGAAGTCCTTCACCAGGTAGTACTTCGGATCGGTGAACTGGTCGGCGGCAATGCCCACGGTGTCACGCACCGTGGAAGGCCCGAGGAAGGGCAGTACCACATAGGGTCCGGAGCGCACGCCCCAGCGTCCCAACGTCTGGCCGAAGTCCTCATCGCCGGCCGGGATGCCCAGCTGCGAGGCCGGATCGAACAGTCCGCCGATGCCGACGGTGGTGTTGACCACCAGCCGCAGGGTTTCGGTGGCGAATGCCTTCGGCTTGGCCTGCAGCAGGCTGTTGACGATCACCGTGGGCGAATTGACGTTGCGGAAGAAGTTGCTGACGCCGCTGCGCACCGGGGCGGGCGTGACCTTCACATAGGCCTGTGCCACCGGCCGCGCCACGCCACGATCCAGCGCATCGTTCATGCGGTAGACGGAGCGGTTGAATCGCTCGAAGGGATCGCGCGGGTCCCGTTCTCCCGGAATCGTTGCGCACGCGGGCAGCAGGCTGGCGCACACGAGGGCCAGCAGGATCGGTCGGGATTGCATCGCCCAGATTCTAGCAGGGGCGTGGCGGGCCGCGCCGACGGCCGGTCAGTGATGCGCCGGGTGCCAGGAAGGGGCGGCGGGCGTGCCCGAGCCGCCGTCGCGGGAACCGTCCGAGCCTTCGTTGCGACGCTTGCGGCCGTCCTCGCGCAGGACATCGCGGATCTCGTCGCGGCGCGCCCGGAAGCGCTTGCGCTGCACCTCGGTGATGCCGGGGGTGGCCAGCGCCAGGTCCAGCTGCATCTGCGCCAGCGGCAGATCGCCATTGGCCAGGTGCAGTTCGGCCATGTAGGCATAGGCATCGCCGGTGTCGCCGGCGGCATTGGCGGCGATGGCGATCAGCCGGATCTGCTCGGGCGTGGGCGGCACGTTGTTGAACAGGTCGAGCAGCACCTGGTGCGCCTTCTTCGGTTGTTCCAGCTGCAGCAGGGCTTCGCCATAGCGCACGGTCAGCGGCACATTGCGCGGTGACAGCAGCAGCGCGTGCTCGAAGGTGGCCAGCGCTTCGCGATGCATTCCGGCGGCGGTCTGCGCCTTGCCCAGTGCGGCATGCAGCAGCGGCAGGTGCGACCTGTGCTCCATCAGCGGTTCGAGCAGTTCGACCGCCTTGCGCGCATTGCCGGTTTCCATCTCGACCAGTGCTGCGGCATAGCGCAGCGCGCCGCTGTCCGGATCGCGCTCCATCTCGCGCGCATAGTGGCGCCGCAGTTCATTGATGTTGGGCGCGCTGAGCACGCGCACGCGCTCGCGGATGTAGGTGTAGCTCTCGGATTCGGGACGGCGCGGCATCTCCGGCATGGAGGCGATGCGCGCGCGCGCCTCGGCCAGGCGCACGGTGTCGACCGGGTGGGTCAGCAGCATCGGCGGGATCTCGCTGCCGGCCAGGCCCCGATTGCGCATCATCTTGGTGAAGAACGCGGCCATGCCCTCCGGATCGAAGCCGGCGGCAGCCAGGTAGCGGATGCCGACGCGGTCGGCCTCGTGTTCTTCCATGCGCGTGAAGTTGATCTGCTGCTGCATGGCCGTGCCCTGGCCCAGCGCGATGATGCCTGGCACCGCATCGGCATTGCCGGTGATGGCGCCCACCAGGATCGCCCCCAGCATGCCGGCGATGCTGGCGATGCTGCTGCGCGACTGGGCCTGCACGGCGCGCGCGATGTGCCGCTGCACCACGTGTCCGACCTCGTGGGCCACCACGCCGGCCAGCTCGGCCTCGGTGTCGCTGAGCAGCATCAGCCCGGTGTGGATGCCGATGAATCCGCCGGGCAGCGCAAAGGCATTGATGGAACGGTCGCGCACCGCGAAGAAGGTCAGGCGCTGTTCGCCCTGCTGCGCCTCGACCGCGATGCGCGCGCCGAGGTTCTGCAGGTAGTCGGCAGTTTCGGCATCGTCGAGCAGCGCGTTCTGGCTGCGCAGGTCGCGCATGATCAGCCGGCCGATCTGGTATTCCTCGGAGCGGCTGAGCATGGCATTTGCGCTGCTGCCCAGGTCCGGCAGCGTGGCGTGCACGGAGCGGGGCATGGGCGTCAGGATCGCCTCGCTGCCTGCATCCTGCGCGTGCGTGCCGCCGGGCATCGCCAGCACGGCGCAGCACAGCAGCAGGGCCAGCCTGTGGAAGGGACGGCTCATCCTCCCATCTCACCACAGCCCCGCGCCAGCAGGGCCATTAATTTTTCGAGTGCCGGCTAGAGGATCCCGGAGGCCTGGTCGGCCAGCCGCGAGCGCTCGCCGCGCCGCAGGGTCACGTGCCCGGCATGCGGCCAGCCCCGGAAACGGTTCACCACATAGGTGAGGCCGGAGGTGGTTTCGGTGAGGTAGGGCGTATCGATCTGGGCAATGTTGCCCAGGCAGACCATCTTCGTGCCCGGGCCGGCGCGGGTCAGCAGCGCCTTCATCTGCTTCGGCGTCAGGTTCTGCGCCTCGTCGATGA
>CAYQJU010000103.1:0-8012 GCA_964417875.1 uncultured Steroidobacteraceae bacterium | reverse complement strand
ATCACTGGTGGATGGTGCCGCATTGGCCTCGAAACGGCTGTGGGGACGAAGCTAGCTGCAATCCCGTCCGGTTACGCTGCAACAACAACAACAACTTCAAGAACAGAACCAGGGGGCTCCATGTCGCAAGTGAGAGGTCACGACAAGACGTATGAGTGGAAGGCCACTCTCATCCTCAGCCTGGCTTTCGGCCTGGTGGGGCTGGACCGCTTCATTCTTCCATCGCTGTTTTTCGGCCACATCGACGTCGACCTTGGCCTCAACGAGGGTCACCTCGGTCAGATTGTGGGTGTGCTGGCCGTGGCCTGGGGTATTTCGGCGGTCCTGTTCGGGGGTCTGTCAGACCGGCTTGGCCGGCGCAATGTGCTCGTACCTGCGGTGATCTTCTTCTCGCTGATGTCCTGGGCATCAGGCGCGGTGACGGGCCTGGTGAGCCTGCTGCTGGTGCGCGCATTGATGGGCGTGGCTGAAGGTGCGGTCGCTCCCACGGGCGTTGCGGCCGTCGTCGAGGCCTCGCACCCCAACCGCCGCGGCATCAACAACGGCTTCTTCCAGTGCGCCATCGCGCTGTTCGGCCTTGCCATCGCGCCGATCATGGCGACGCAGCTACTGCAGTACATGAGCTGGCGCTGGGTGTTCCTGATTGCCGGCATTCCCGGCCTGATCGTCGCGCTCTTCCTGTGGAAGATCATCCGCGAGCCACACCAGCTGGCCACCTCGGTGGCCGAGTCCGCGGCGGCTCCGAAGCCGCCACTCGCCAGCATTTTCCGTCACCGCAACATCGTGGTGTCGATGCTGTCGCTGATGTGCGCGATGATGGGCATCTTCATCCTCGCGGCCTTCATGCCTGGTTACCTGACCAACTTCCTCGGTCTTGAGATCACCAGCATGGGTTTCGTGACCTCGGCCATCGGGTTTGGCGGGGCACTGGGCCAGTTCGCGATTCCCGCCGTGTCGGATTTCCTCGGCCGGCGCCTGGCCACCGTGCTGTCGTTCATCGGCTCGGCGGTGTTCCTGTACTTCTTCATCCAGACCGGTGCGGGGAACAACACGCAGTTGTTCGTTCTGCTGTTCGGAGCGGCGCTGTTCAATTTCGGCGCGCTGGCGATCCTGGCCGGACCCATCCCGGCTGAAGCGGCGCCACCGGGCCTGATCGCCACCGCGGCGGGCCTGGTGATTGGCGTGGGCGAGATCTTCGGAGGCGGCGTGGCGCCGGCGATCGCCGGTGCCATTGCAAGCGCCCGCGGTCTCGACAAACCTTTGATGCTGACGCTCGGCGCATTGCTGGTGGGCATCGTGATCAGCCTGTTCCTGAAAGAAACCGCGCCGCGCAAGATCCGATGAGCATCCTGCCCATCACCACGGACGATCGCATCGTCTGGGACACCTGGCTTGCGATGTTCCGCTTCCCGGTGGTGTCGGTGGCGGATGAAGTGGGAACCTTCGCCGCCATCACCGCGGCGGCGAAGGACACCGACGAGCTGGCCGCAGAACTTTCCGTGGATGCCCGCGCGCTCCAGATCCACCTTGGCATGCTGGCGGCCATGGGATTGGTCGTGCGGCGCGAGGGGCGCTGGCGCGCCAGTGCCGCGGCCCGCACATGGCTGCATCCCGATGCCGAAGGTTATGCAGGGCCGCTGATCCAGCGTTTCGCGCAGAACCAGCCACTGCATGAACAGCTGATGGTCACGCTGCGCACCGGCGACCGGGCCGAGACCTACCGATCCGCGTCCGCCGAGTGGGAACGCGGCGAGATGCCGCCGGACCTGGCGCGCGTCATCACGGCATTCATGAATGCGCACAGCCGCGCCTCGTCCCGCGCGGTGGCTCTGCAGCCGCTGTTTCGCGACGTGCGCCGCGTGCTCGATGTGGGCGGCGGATCGGGCATCTTCTCGATCGAGATCGCGAAGGCCTGGCCGCAGCTTTCAGCCACGGTGCTCGAGATCGACACCATCTGCATCGAAGCCCGGCGCTACATCGAAGCCGCCGGCATCGGTGCGCGGGTCGCCACGCATGCCGCCAACATGTTCACGCAACCCTGGCCCGCAGGCCACGACGTGCACTTCTTCTCGAACATCTTCCATGACTGGTCGGCAGAAACCTGCCGGCTGCTGGCGCGCCGCTCGTTCGAGGCGCTGCCATCCGGCGGGCGCATCCTGCTGCACGAGATGCTGCTCGATGACGATGGCTGCGGCCCGCTGCCGGCGACGGCGTTCTCGCTGCTGATGCTGATGGGCACCAAGGGCAAGCAGTACAGCCTGCCGGAACTGCGTGATTTCCTCGACAGCGCCGGTTTCGTCGATGTGGAGGCGCAGCAGACCGGCGGCGGCTACTATTCCCTGGTCATTGGCCGCAGGCCCTGACGACAAGAGAACGATGGGGGATCGAAGCATGCGGATTGCGAAGAAACTCGCTTGGGCTGCGGTGGGCGCCACCCTGGCCAGTGTCGCGCTGGTCCATGGCCAGCAGGTGGCAGATCCGGGCTTCAACAGCGTGGGCCGCGGCGCGCCCGTGAAGATGGACCTGACGGCCAACCTTCCTGCTACACCACCAGGACCCGGACAGCTCGGTGCGCCGCCGGCGCAGCAGTCCCAGACCCCCGAACAGCGCGCCGCCACTCTGCGGCAGCGTGAGCCGTACACCGTCGGGCCCGTCGCGCAGCGCGTCGGTGGCGGCGGAGGCCCCGGCGGTGCACCGGCGCCCGGCACGCCACTTCCGCCTCCCGGTGCTGCCGGCGCAGTGAACCAGCCGGGCGTGGTGGTCACCGGCGCTGCCATCGACGGCGCGGTGCCCGAAGGCGTGAAGGCCCTGCCTGTCGATTTCTTCACCACGAACGATTTCTACGCCGACCGCGACCTGTGGAGCGATCCGCGCTACTTCCGCTGCAACAGCCCGCTGGCACTGGAATCGGCGCGCGGCGCCAATGGCCCGGCGACGATCACCGACGACACGGCGAAGGCACCGTGGGGTTTCTGCGACCGCGACTATCCGCGCGATTCCATCGTCAGTCCCTATCCGTTCAAGACCGCGAAAGATCACTACGACGCGCTGCTGGCCGAGACCAAGGCCCGTGGCGGCCCCACGAAGCACACCTATGCCACCGTGCCCGGCGAGATGTCCGGCCGCTATTCCATCGGCCTGCGGGGCGACTGGTATGGCCTGCGCTACAGCCAGACGCCCACCATCCTGTCGCTGCTGACGCCCGAGTACCAGACGCGCATGGTGCAGATGCTCTACCACGAGGCGATCACCTCGGCCTCGCACTGGCCGTCGCAGTACTGCTGGCCCGAGGGTTTCATGCGTCGCTTCGATCCGGTGGCCGTGCAGCCGTGGATCAACCCGCACCAGGTCATCGTCACGCCCGAGCTGGTGCAGATCTCAACCGGCGTGGCGCGCAACTTCGTCACCAACATCCATGTCGGCCGCGAGTTCAACCTGAGCGGCGCGATCCCGCGGCTGGGTGCGGACGTGCCGCGCTGGTATGGCGAGACCATCGGCTTCTGGGACAAGGACACGCTGATCACGTGGACCTCGAACATCCAGGGCTGGATGATCCATGGCAAGCCGGAGTTCTCGAGCAAGCTGCAGACCATCGAGATCTACACCCCGGTGCGCAATGCGGCCGGCGAGGTCGCGCGCATCAACCACGAGTCGGTGTTCTATGACCCGGAGGCGCTGGTCGAGCCCATCCGCATCGTGCGCGACCTGATCCGCACCAGCGGCCTGGACGAGGGCAACCCCTACACCTTCATCGAATGCGTGCCGACCATCTTCCCGGTGGATGGCAGGGCCCACTCCACCAGCCCGGGGCAGATGATCGAATATGTCGTGCCCGACATGTACGGCCGTCCTTGGGCGAAGATGTGGGAAGAGCATTTCGAGCAGGGCATGAGCAACCCGGCGAAGCAGCGCCAGGAAGAAATGTTCAGTTTCGAGTAGGCTAATATCCACTCAGACCATGACGAACAGGACACGACCTGCGATGCGTGATGCCGGGGCAGGCCCCGGCGATGCATCGTTGCGATACGCCGGGGGGCAAACAGCCATGACAGGATCGAAGCAGGGTCGTCGCGGGCGCCTGGTGGCTGCCGTGGCGTTGCTCGCCGCGGCGGTGCCGTTGATGGGACATCATTCCTTCGCGCCCTTCGACCAGACCAGAACCATCGTGCTCACCGGCGTGGTCACGCGTGTCAATCCCGATGCGAACCACCTGCAGATCTATTTCGCGCGCATGAATCCGGAGCGCAAGAACGTGGTGCGCGATGACAAGAACCAGCCCATCATCTGGGAAGTGGAAATGTCAGGTTCGGCGCAGTCTGCAGAGGATGGCATCTCGGTGTCGTCCTTCCCCGAAGGCACGCTGTTCAGCGTCGGCATGCGTCCGATGCGCAACGGCGAGCCCAAGGGCTTCCGCCAGGGGCCGCTGTTCAAGTGCCCCGGACGCACGCCACCGAAGCCCGGCAAGCACTGCGATTCGGTGGAGGGCAGCGAGGCCTTCGGCGCCGGCCGGTTGCCCACGCCCACGGAGCCTGAACCCGCTCCGGCTCAATGAGCCTCGAGGCCTTCGCGGCCTGGCTGCAGGCCACTGCGTTCAGCACCGCGCTGCAGTCCACCGCCTGGGTGGTGCCGCTGCTGCAGTCGCTGCACATCCTGATGATCGGCGTGGTGTTCGTCTCCATCCTCGCCGTGGCGCTGAAAGTGCTGGGTTGGCTGCGCGTCGATGAATCACTGCAGCAGGTGTGGCAGCGTTTTGCACCATTCCTGTGGGGTGGCCTGGCCGTGATGGCCCTTACCGGTCTGCTGCTGGTGATCGCAGAGCCCGTGCGCGAGCTGATGAGCATCTCGTTCCGCATCAAGATGCTGTTGCTGGTGGCGGGCATCGTCGGCGCGGTGGCCTTCGGCCGTCGCGTGGCGCGCATTGCGCAGGCACTGGTCGGGCAGGGCGCAGCGCCTGCGCCGCCGCAAGCCGGGCGCATCGGTCAGGGCCCGATGCAGCCGGCGCTGCCTGCGGGCCTGCGCGCCGGTGCCATCGCCACCATCGTGCTGTGGCTGGCGGTGATCTTCCTCGGCCGGGCGATTGCCTACGACGATGCCATCTGGGGCACGGCGCGCGATGTGTCCGGCGGGGTGATGGAATGAATCCTCCGTCCTTCATCACCTGGATCGAATCCACCGCCATCGGCGAGTGGATGCGCAGCAGCGTGATGGCCATGCCGTGGGTGAATGCGCTGCATGTGCTGTGCATCGCGCTGGTGTTCGGCAGCATCCTCGTGGTCGACCTGCGCCTGCTCGGGCTTTTCGACCGCCATCGCGCGGTGATCCGCGTGTCGCAGGAAATGCTGCGCCTCACCTGGTTCGCCTTCGCGGGCGCCGTGATCACCGGATTGATGTACTTCGCCGCGAACGCCACCACCTACTGGTTCAACACCGCCTTCCGCCTGAAGATGCTGGCCATCCTGCTGGCGGGCATCAACATGCTGGTGTTCCAGTTCGTCACCTTCCGCGGGGTGGCGCAATGGGATCGCAATGCGCCCACGCCAACGGCTGCGCGGCTGGCCGGCGCAGTGTCCATCCTGATCTGGACCAGCGTGATCTTCTTCGGCCGCTGGATCGGCTTCACGAAGGGTTATGAAGTGCCGGTGCCCGACGACATCGACTTCGACTTCTCCGGCTTCTGATCCTCCGTCGCGCGGCGCTCGCGCTCCAGCAGCAGCCTCTTGCGCTCCACGCCCCAGCGGTATCCCGACAGCGATCCGTCCGTGCGCACCACGCGATGGCAGGGCACGGCGAGCGCCAGCGGATTGCTGGCGCAGGCGCGTGCCACGGCACGTGCGGAGCCCGGCAGGCCGATGCGGCGCGCAAGGTCTGAATAGGAGAGGGTCTGCCCCGGCGGCAGCTCGCGCAGCGCCTGCCAGACGCGCCGCTGGAAGGCCGTGCCGCGAAGGTCGAGCGGCAGGTCGAGGCCGACGCCCGGCGCCTCGATGAAGCCGACGATGCGCGCCACCCACTCCTCGAAACCTGTATCGGCGCCCACCAGTTCGGCGTGCGGGAAGCGCTGCTGCAGCGACTGCACCAGCACCTGCGGGTCATCATCGAGCAGGATGGCGCATACGCCGTTGCCTGACGCTGCCACGAGCAATGCTCCGAGCACACACTGCGCCACGGCAAAGTGGATCACCTCGCCGCGGCCCCCGGAGCGGAAGCTGCGCACCGGCATGCCGATGTTCCGCTGCACCGTGGCATAGAAGGGGCTGGCCGATTCGAAGCCGGCGGCGAAGATGGTGTCTGTCACGCGCGCGCCGGCGGCAAGCTGCGACTGCACGCGCGCAGTGCGCGCCGCCTCGGCATAGGCCTTCGGCGTCATCCCGGTGACCTGCCGGAACAGGCGGTGGAAATGAAAGCGGCTCAGTCCGGCCGCGGTGGCCAGTGCGGCGAGGTCTGGTGGCGTGGCACTGTGCTCGATCTGGCGGCAGGCGGCCGCGACCCGCGCAATGCTGCGTTCATCCGGCGCAGGGGTGGTGCGCCGGCGCGGATTGCGGGAAGGAGCGGTGCGGGGCGAAGCCATGGATGCAAATTACCTCCTGCCGGGCGGTGCGGCCATTGCCGCAGGAAACCTTTCCGCCATGCCCGGAGTGTGGGCATGTGCGGTGTGATTTGCGTCCTGATTCTTGCGGCAGTCCCGGGCGCCGCGGGGCCGTCACCGGCATGCTGCCGGGGCAAGTGACGAGGTCATCACGAAAGCCATGCGCTGACAGCGGGCGCGCCGGCGCGGTGGCTATGATCCGCCACGCTGCGCGGATGAATCGCGCATCCCCAACTTCAAGACGGAGAAATGCATATGGTTCCTGCAAGAGTTGCGGCGGTGGCATTGCTGGCCCTGGGTGCAATCCCGGCCGGCGTTTCGGCGGCCGAGGGCGGGCAGTGGCATGCGGGTGTGTCCGGCGGCACGCTGGGCATCAGCCCCGAGGTGGGCTACCGCTTCGGCAGCCATGGCGGCCTGCGCCTGAACGGCGGATTCTTCGACTATGACCGCAGCGAAGAGATCGACGACATCGACTACGACGGCACGCTGAAGCTGAACTCGGTGGGCCTGATGGCCGACTGGTTTCCCTTCGGTGGAAGCTTCCGCCTGTCGGCCGGTGCACGCAGCAATGGCAACAAGATCGACCTTTTGGCCGACCCGACCACCAATGTGGAGATCGGCGATGAGACCTTCACGCCGGAACAGGTGGGCCGGCTGACCGGTGGCGTCGAGTTCAGGAACTTCACCCCGGCGCTGACGCTGGGCTGGGGCGGCAAGCTCGGCAAGGGCTTCACGATGGGCTTCGAGGCAGGCGTACTGATGCAGGGTTCGCCGAAGGTGAACCTGGCGGCATCCGGTGGCCTGCTGTCGGATCAGCCCGGGTTCCTCGCCGAACTGGAAAACGAGCGCGCGCAGGCCGAGGAAGACGCCAGGGACTTCAAGCTCTGGCCGGTGATCCAGCTGCACTTCGCCTGGCGCTTCTGACGCCCGCGGCGGCAGTGGCGATTTGACCCTTCCCCGCGCCCGGGCGTTATCATGCCCGCCCGGCGCGGCCCTCCGGCCCGCACCCCGAGCCCAAGAAGGGAGATCACCTTGAGCCATATCACTCTGCCGCCGCTTCCCTATCCCGAGAACGCGCTCGACCCCGTCGTCAGCGCGCGCACCCTGAGCTTCCACCACGGCAAGCACCACAAGGCCTACGTCGACAACCTCAACAAGCTGATCGCCGGCACGCCGCTTGAAGGCCAGCCGCTCGAGAAGATCATCCTCGAGTCCGCAGGCAAGGCCGACAAGCAGGGCGTGTTCAACAATGCCGCGCAGGTGTGGAACCACACCTTCTTCTGGAACTGCATGCGTCCGGATGGCGGCGGACAGCCGCCGGCGGCGCTGGCGCAGCGCATCGAGCGTGATTTCGGCAGCGTCGACAACCTGAAGAAGGAACTGCTCACCGCCGCCACCACGCAGTTCGGCAGCGGCTGGGCCTGGCTGG